>NZ_JBIQOB010000006.1:0-187221 GCF_044130285.1 Acinetobacter sp. BSP-28 | reverse complement strand
CAGGTCAATTTATTTGAAAGGAAACTTTTAAGGTCACTCTTTGTGCCTGATAAAAAATGGCGAAAACAAGAAGAACCTCAATTGAGGTTCTTCTTGTGATATTTGTGGGACAGCAGTGGCAGAAGCCTCCTTTTTTATCTTATTTACCCTGCTGCATTAACGCAGTTTAGAAAAATACTGCTGGCGCCATTCTTTCCAGAAATACATCACAATCCCGAACATCACCACCACAATGCCGAAAAAGGCATTCGGGCTGATATGTTCACTATTCAGCGTTGCACCGAGCACTAAAGCAATCACCGGGGTCATCACATTGCTTAAAGATACAGTCGAAGCTGCTAAACGCCTAATCAGCCAGAAGTAGCACAGCATTGCCACAATCGACGACATGATCATGGTAAAGACAAAACCGATCATCGCGCGACCGCTTGGCAGTGCTGTTGGAAAATGCTGCCAGATAAACGGAATGATCAGCATTGAACCCAATGCAGAAACAATCAGAGAACCGGTTGCCTGTGACATTGGTTTGAGTGGTGCATTAATCTGTTTGACCCAGAAAATTGAGCTGATATAAGACACCATGCTAATCAGCATCAACATCACGCCAATTGGGTTCACTTTACTGTCGGCAGAATCAGCAAAGACAAAGGTCAGACCTGAAACCGCAATCGCCATACCTAACCATTGCAAGGCAATCAGTTTTTGAGTTTTTAAAATGACATGACCAATCAAACCGGCAATCAGCGGTGAAAAACCAAAGATCAATGCCATTAACCCGGAAGTCAGATAATTAGCTGCAAGATAGATAAATAGCTGCGCACCAATTAAATTCAGACTACCCGCCACATAACTTTTTAAAGAAGTCTGATCAAAAGGCAGCGGGTCACGCATCAGCTTTAAAAGGAACAAGGCAATCAGCGACGCGCCAAAATAGCGGATAATCAGCACCCACATCGGATGGACTTCCTGCACGCTCCAGACAATTGCCAGTGGCGTAGTGGCCCAGATGAATACCAATAAAGCATAAATACTTGCCATGACCATCATGGAAGATGAATTTGAACTCATAAATTGCTCAATTAAAATTTATCAAAAAGAAGCGAACCAAATTTATGTTCAAATCCGCAATCAACAACACTGATGGCGGCATGGATGCCGCCTGTCGTGCTGGGAGATATAGAGATCCGCTCAGCACCACAGAAGATTTTTGTTACTTTTCAAAGATAAAAAGTAAGAATCACCTATACGAAAATATATTAAATCACACTGACACATGAAGTCATGACAATGAAGGCAAAGACATAAAAAAACAGACCTATGCAAAACATAGGTCTGTCCAAAAATATCTCAATAAAACTTAAGCCACTTTGCGTAAATCCAGGCTTAAATCAAGATGCTTTTCCGCTTCAAAAGCGGTATTTTTGCTGATCATTTTTTTCAAATGACGCATTTCTTTTGCCGCATTGACCGTAATACCAGCAACGATTTGACCGTCAGTCACACCGTACATCACAAATGAATTGTCTGCACCTTTAGCTGCATCCATTTCACCGCGAACATACCATTCAGCTGCAGCCATATCGCCCACGAACTGATAGTTAATGTCGAGTTGATCGGTCCAGAACCATGCCGGATTGGCTTTTGGATGCTCTATACCCATCACGTGACGCGCGAAAATACCTGCCTGAAGGTTGGCATTTTCCCATGTTTCGACACGGCGGTATTCACCATCTTCACGAAGCTGAGTCGCTACGTCACCTGCTGCATAAATGTCAGCATTTGAAGTCTGGCAGTTTTCATTGACTTTAACCGCAAAATCAATATCCAGGCCAGCCTCAACAGCCAACTGTGCATTCGGTACAATCCCAATACCGTAAATGACCGCATCGGCACGAAGCTCTTCACCACCCTCAAGGGTCACGACAACCTCTTCACCGTCTAGCTTGCAGTCTGCAATCTTGGTTTCAAGACGCACATCAACACCAGCACGGCGTTGTTGCGCCAACAAGAATTCGCTCAGGATACGTGGCGATGAACGACCCATTACCATTGGACCCTGTTCAATCACAGTCACTTCACATTCTTTGTAGCGTGCAGATGATGCAAGCTCAAGACCGATCACCCCACCACCAATCAACACAATACGTTGACCGGGTTGAAGAACAGGTACCAGTGCTTGTGAATCTTCAAGGTTACGTAGCGTGTAAACGTGTTTGCCCAAAGCATCAAAGTTTGGTAAACGGCGTGCTGCACCGCCAGTCGCTAAAAGCAACTTGTCATAAGCAACAACGTCACCATTTTGAAGTTCAACCGTTTTTGCTTCAGCGTTAATTTTTTGCACGCCATTGCCACGAATGGTTTCTACACCAAGTTCTGCCAGTTTTTCTTCTGACAAAATTTCAATCTTGGTTTCTTCAGGTTTTAAAATCACGTCTTTAGACAGTGGTGGACGCTCATAAGGAAGATGCGTTTCATCACCAATCAGAATGATTTTACCTTCGTATTTATTGCCACGAAGTTCTAGGATTGCGCTTGCACCAGCTTGGCCAGCACCCACAATCACGATGGTTTCGATGTTGCTCATGTAAATTAACCCTTTAACTCTGCAGATACGATACCGAAGCCCGCAATCCACTCACTGATGTCTTCGTAGCAGTGAGTTGTCATTTCATACTCACCCACTTCATGTAATGCAGCAAAAGCAGCCATCCAGGAACGGACTTCCTGACCGCCGCGACCACCTTCAACACGAATTTCAGCTTCTGTCATCGCTTCAATGGCCGCAAAGTCTGCTTTGGCAAAGGTTTGCAGCAATGCGCGATCCCACTCTGGGTTTAACGGTACAGATACAGACTTGTCGCCTGCTGCCAATTTTTGACCTACAGCGATCACCTTCGCTTGACGCGCATTACGTGCTTCAGGTGTCGGGTTACGACCCGCGATCAGGAATTCTTCCACTTCAGGTGGAACTGAACCCATTTGCGGTGTTGGTGGATCATGTGACAAACCACCGGTACCCAGTACAAGTACACGTTCATTTTCCAGGTTCAATGACTTGATGAACTGACCGACTGCGCGACCTAAAGCCACGGTACGCTTGGTGGTTGGCATCGGTGCTGCTGCACCATTGATAAATACTGGAATGGTTGGGTAACGGTCGAGCTGACCGCCACACAAGAAATGTAAAGGTTGAGTCACGCCATGGTCGGCTTGCATACGGTATGAGTACGCAACATCCACACCTTCATCAAGAACACGACGCACCAATGCCACTGCAGTTTCTTCAGGTACATTAATTTTGTCGTTGTCTTTACCATAATCCCAATCACCTGCTGCTGTGGCACGAATACCCACACAGAAGCTTGGCATCAAGTCATAGAAGAAGCCATTGAAATGGTCAGGACCAAAGGTAATGATTAAAGTTGGATCGTATGCTTTGACTTCCGCAGATAATTTTTCAAACGCTTCACGAACAGCTTGTTCTTTACGTTGTTCTTGCGGAGTAGCAAACTCCATTAAAGGACTGTGCGATGCACAAATGAGTTTAACGGCCATGAGAGACTCCTTAAAAGGAAGGCAGCCGAGAATAGGCTGCCGAAAAGTCCATTTCAGACTGAATTTTATTCGTCAAAGAAACCTGCACGTGGTTGACGTAAACCACGAATGCCCAGACCACATTCAGCGTTAATTAAAACACCAGTCAAAGGACGGTTGTTTTGACGAGATGCCAAGAGCACGTATGAACCTGTCATGTCTTCCGGTTCAGGCAAGAAGTTTAGTGGCATACCACGTGCGATTTTCTCAGGATCACGAGCATCAAGCAGACCAAGATTTTCCTGACCTAATGATGCCGCACCCTTGATATTCACATTCATACCTGACGGCGCAACAGCGTTCACTCGTACTTTAGGCGCAAGCTCGTAAGCAAGTTCTTTCATAATGCCCACACCAGCATGCTTAGATGCTGTATATACAGGGCCTCCGCCTGCCGAGTACAGTGCAGAGTTAGACAAAGTAAATATGATAGAACCTTCAGAAGCTATCAATGCATCCAGCGCAGCTTTAGCACCAAGAATAAGTGACTTGGTGTTAATGCCCATGATTTCATCAAAGGCTTTTTCCAGTTGCTCACCCGATGTATTGACGATATCTGCATAATGATCCCAGATACCCGCATTACCAACGAAACAGTCAAGTTTGCCATAATGTTCAACAGTCGCTTGAACTGCGCGAACATTATCTTCATAGCTGGCTACATCTCCTGCGATCGCTAGCACGCGGTCACCAAAATGTTCTTTCAGTGCGTCAACTTTCGATTGAGAACGTTGAAGAACAGCCACTTTTGCGCCTTCTTCTAAGAAACGTTCAACCAATGCCCAGCCTAAGCCTGAACCACCACCGGTAATAAGTGCAACTTCACCTTGTAGCCAACCCATGATTACTCTCCTGCCATCTCTACGTATAAAGCACCATCTTCAACAATCACTGGGAAAGTCTGGATAGGATCTGTTGCTGGTAAGCAAAGTGCTTGACCAGTTTTCAAACAGAATCGAGCTGAATGAAGTGGACATTCAACAGTACCGTCATCTTCAAGGTAACCTTCTGACATAGAAGCATTACCATGTGAACAACGGTCGTTCATCGCGAAAAATTCGCCATTGTTGTTGAATACTGCAAGCGCATCGATACCGTTTACGCCGCAATCTACTTTCAATGCTTCGCCTTCGTCTAATTCGTCAACTTGGCAAACAAAAATCTTATTCATTAGAAGAACACACTCAGGTTATGTGAGTTATAAGTCACCTGATCAAGGGTAATCTTACGGTTGAAGATCTCGAAGCCTTGAGCAGTATCGACTTTGCGGATCTTGTCGTGACGCTTACCACAGTAGATCGTTACATCTTTCTCTTTCTGTGTGCGGTACAACAAGTACGTAACGTAAACGTCGTATTCACCTTCAACTTCAGTTGGCTCAACGATGATGTTAGACACCATGTGAGTGGTACGTGAAGGAGGTTCTTCAGCCCATGCCATACCTGTCTCAAGACGGGCAACACGGCGTTCCAACAAATCTTTGGTATCGTTAAATACCCAAGTTGTCGGTGGCTCGATCGAACGGCGACGGTCACGAGTTTGAGCGTTCGGTGTAGTACGCAAGGTATAAGAAATATCTTCTGCCAATACGTCTAACCATTCGCGGAATTTCCAGTCGTCAAGTAATTTAGCTTCACGATAGAGGAACTGACTAATTTGATGTTGAAGTTCTAAACTGATCTGACTCATTTCATAAGCTCCTTCTCGTATTCGTCAGCTGCTTTTTCCACGTCTTCCCATTTTTCATGGATTAACAAATCTGCCCAACGGCGATACATGCCACGTGCTGCAGTTTCAGAGAAAATATAGTTGGTGATACCAGGAATACCGTCTTCACGAACTTTCTCGTTGCCTTTACCCATTTCCATAATCAACTGGTTCTTACGCGCTTTGTAACCACGTAAAACTTTTTGGATTTCGATCCAGTTTTCAGAGTCATCTTGCTCTAGGAAACCGGCAGGACCGAAGGCACGTGTTGCAGAACGTTCAAATGCTTCTTTCACTTCTTGAGACGCTTCAGCATCGGCAATACAGAATGCCCAAACTTCAGTTTTGTTTGGACCACGTGGGTGCCATACACGAAGGGTTGCTGTACCGTTCAACCAAGACAATGTTGGGAACATGGTGTTGTGACCTGCAAGACGAAGTGCACGAACTTCACCAAGACGTTCTTTCACTTCTTCATAAGTTTCACGGAAGTAGTTTGCCACTTCACCGTCAACCCAAACGTTAGCGTCTGGTTTTTCTGTGAAGAAGAAGCCTGAACCATGACCACGTGAACCGTACTGGATCGCGTCTTTAGCCGTTTCCCAAACTGGACGGGCTGTTTGCGCAGCACCTAATTTCTTAGATGATTCGTCATCTGGTTTCGCACCAAGTACCTGGATTGCAGATGCGTGAGAGAACAATGCGTGATATTGGTCAGATGCAAACTGTTCAGCAGCAAATTTCCAGTTACACTCGATTTCCCACTTGTGTACACCACCGATGATTTCAGTACCACCTGGACGACGGTCTAATACGCCATCTAAGTACCAAGCAATATCACCCATATATTCTTCTAGATCTTGAGTGGTTTCATCCCAGCATCCGAAGATTAAGCCTTTGTATGACTTAACACGGTTAACTTCAACCAGACCCCATTGCTCTTTGCATGCGCCTTGCGGGAAAGCACGCTCTTCAAGCGGGATATCTTTTAAAGAACCATCAATACCGTAAGACCAGCCATGGTACGGGCAAGTGAATGCACGCGTATTACCACAGTCTGCGAAGCTCACACGCATAGAGCGGTGACGGCATTGGTTTAAGAATGCTTTGATTGAACCGTCTTTTTGACGTGCCACAATAATTGGATCTTCACCCATGTAGGTATTGAAGAAGTCACCAGCCTTAGGAATTTGGCTTTCATGGCAAAGGAACAACCAGGTACGACCGAACACGCGTTCAAGTTCTAATTCGTATAGATCCGGATCTGTATAGATAGATGGCGAGATACGTCCATTTTGTGCATCGACTAAAGCGTCGATTTCGCGCACATCAATTTTTCCACTCATGAAAAGCTCTCCTGTGACCAGTAACGGCACAAAGTAAATAGACTCAACTTTTCAGCGATAATGGATTTTTAGCCAGTTTTGGTGAAATATTTTTTTTGTTTCAATTAAGATATTTTATGGATTATTTAAAGCTGTAGTTAATATATTTAAACACTAATGAAAAATACAAGATCATTTATTTTCTAAATAGCAGAATAATCTTCACCTAATAGTTGTTTATAGATTATACTGCTACAAAAATATAGTAAGACATTTTTTGGATTACTCTTTTGGACTAGTTATATGGAATTACGACACCTTCGCTATTTTATCACCGTTGCAGAAGAACTTAACTTCAGTAAGGCTGCATTAAAGCTTTATACCGCTCAACCCTCTTTAAGTCAGCAAATTAAAGACCTGGAAGAAGATGTTGGAGTAAAACTACTTTATCGTACCAAACGCAAGGTTGAGCTGACTGAAGAAGGTGCCGTATTTCTCGAACAAGCCCGTCTAACGCTGGCACAGGCAGATAAAGCCATTGCCATGGCACGCCAGGTGTCACAAGCCAAACAGCAAATGCTGCGTATTGGCTTTGTTCCGGTGGCGGAAATGAAAATTTTCCCTTATGTATTGCCAAATTTACGCGTGCAAAACCCTGATTTAAAAATTGATTTGCTCAGTTTAAACAACAATGAACAAATGAAGTTGCTGAAAAAAGGTGAACTGGATGTCACCTTTACCCGACACAACTTTAACAGTGATGAAATTGAAAGTTTATTCGTGCTACGCGAGCCGTTAATCTTTATTCTGCCTGAAAACCATCCTTTGGCTAAATATGAGCGCATTCCAGTTAAGGAATTGAATGGTATAGATTTTATTATCCCAGCAGCCGAACAGTCTTTAACGCTGCATAATGCGATTATGGATTTTGCTAAAGCCAATGGCATCGAATTCAATATTGTGCAAAAGGCCGATAACATCCTGTTTAATATTAATGCCATAGGTATGGGCCTAGGCTGTACTATTTTGCCAGGTTATGTAGCCCCACTCACCACGAACAATTCGGTTATCCGTACTTTAGATGTGGAACTGCCCTACCTTGACCTGTATGTGAGTTACCATAAAAACACCACTTCTGTTGCAGTGAAGAAGTTCATTGAATTACTGACCAATGTGTTTTATCTGAACATTAACCGCAATTAAAAAATTGAAAATATTTTTTCACACTTTGTGCTGAATTGAAGACACCATTATTTTGCTAGTAAATAATGGTGCTTTTTTTTATTTCAAATTGTGTATTTTTAGCTCGGATTAGACTGAAGTCTTATAAAAAATCACAGCTTCAAAGCACATCTTTATGGGAAATAACGTATAACTTTTCTTTTACTCATTTATAAAAATATCTCATAATCATAAAATTACAACTTAAGTCTAATAAGCCCAGTACAACCTTTCTAAAATATTTGTAAAAAATAATGACCAAAGGGGGAAGATTATGCAAATCCACCCGCTGCATCGTATAAAAACAGGTGTTCGATACCATCCTTATTTCTTTTTTACCTTTCCTGCGATCGCTGTTTTCTATTATTTTTTATATTTGCTAACACAATGGGGTTGGTCTACCTGTCTTTTAATCAGCTGGAATATAGCGATTTATGGCTACTTATACTTAACCCTAAAGAAATTATGGCGTACAGAACATGAAAATATTTTGCAGCGAGCGGTACAACAAGATGCCAGTAAATGGCTAATTTTACTGCTGGTGATCCTGACTTTAATCATGTGTTTCATTGCTATCGTTATTGAAATTAATCATTTACCCCCAGATACAACCATTCGAACAGCTCATTTAACCTTATCCATCCTCACCCTTGTTTCTGCCTGGTTTTTTATGCATACCATCTTTGCGATTCATTACGCCCATGACTTTTATCTGGCATTAGAAAAACATAAAGATGGCGGACTGGATTTTCCAAAAACTCCAGAACCGACGTATCCTGACTTTTTGTATTTCAGTTATGTCGTAGGAACCTCGGCACAAACTGCAGATGTATCCGTCACTTCACGTTCCATGCGTATATTGAATACTTTACACTTACTGTTGGCGTATGGATTTAACACCACGATTCTAGCGATCAGTATTAATGTTACGGCTAACTTTATTAGCACTTGAGTATGGACAAAAAAAGGATGACCGAAGTCATCCTTTTATTTGCTAAACAGTGGGATTAAACACCACGAGCAGTTAAGTAGTTTTTAATAACAGTGTTGAACTCATCCGCTTTTTCCACTTGAGACCAGTGGCCACACTGGCTGAAAATGTGTGCATCCGCATTTGGAACAATGTTCAAGATGTCCCAAGTACGTGATACAGGAATTACCACGTCTTGAGTACCATGAATTAATAATACCGGTACAGTGATGTCTTTCATTTTTTCGAAGTCTAATGGAAATTCGAAACGGTCACGGTCACGTGCACCTACCACATCCATCAAACGGTTCGATGCATAGTCATTTGCAGCAGAAGCAAAACGAACTTTCACCAGTTCATCAGTGATCAGGTCTTTGTTCACCACGAACATAGAAAGCGTTTTTTTGATGCCTTCTTCAGTCAAAACTGGGTTTGCATGTGCTTTCAGAGCAGCAGTCTGTTTCGCACCACCCGTACCCATAGACACAATACCTAGGACACGTTCTGGATAATCAAGTGCCATTTGGAACGCCAACCAGCCACCCAAAGAGTTACCCACTAACCAGGTTTTTTCAATGCCAAGCGCATCTAAAGTACGAACCGCATGATCTACCCAGGCACGGATACCATAAGCTGTATTTGGTGCAACAACTGTTTGACCATAACCAATGGTGTCAATTGCGATACAACGTGCTTGCTCACCAATTTGTGGTAAGTTTAACCACCAGTTTGCCGCTGCAGATACACCTGTACCTGAACCATGCAAGAATAGGATTGGAGTACCTTCACCCACTTCGTGATAGTGAGTCAACTCACCTTCTGCTGTTTCAATCCATTTGTCTTCTAAGCCAAAGAATGGATCTGTTGTATATTCAGGGATTTGAACAGTGCTCATACATACTCCTCGTACAGTCTTTAGCTTGCGTTTCCATCTTTATTGAGAATTTAACGTCAAGTTGACTCGGTGAAATTTACTTTTTTACCGCCTTATATTACCTGTTCAAACCGGTCAAACTGATACAAATTTACGATCAAATACTATAAAAAAACGATAATTTAAATAATTGTTTTTTAAATACTTTATTTAAATTTAAATACCTAACTTAGTTAGGGTATTCAAGAATAAAATATGTTTCAGACATAAAAAAGAGCGACTGGTCAACAGTCGCTCTTTTTATCCGTTTAGCAATTAGAACTTATAGGTATAAGTCGTCGCTACACGGTATTCTTTCAGGTCAGATTTATAATCGAAGTCAGCATCGATATACATTGCCTGGAAGCCTAAGCCTTTCAACTTACCTTCAGGAACGGTGTAGTTTACAATTGCATTAAACTCTTCAGAGTCTTGATTTTTCAGTGTACCAACAGTTGCATCCTGCCCCATCATGTACACAGCTGTTGCTGATAAACCTTTAGCACCCAAATCAGAGAAATCATAGCCGTATGTTAAACCAAGTGATTTTTCATCAGGATAAGTAAATGTTGCTACACCCCAGTTGACCAGGTAAGGCTGCGGTACCCAGCCACCCAATGTCGGGAATGCATTATCACCAAACATTTGCTGGTAACCTAAACCAACGGTATGCGCACCATAATTTACTTTAGCGCCTACAGACAAAGCCTGGTTATCAATATTACCATACAGCTTGTCGCCTGACTCCGAGTTATCGAAGTAACGGATGTGGCTGTCTAATTTGGCTTTTTCACCCAGCTTGGTTTTGTAGCTTGCACCGACATAATGTTGCTGATAAATATCTTTAACATCGGCATACCAGTAGCTGCCGCCAATTTCAGGGGTAAACTGGTGATCAACACCTGCAATCAACATGCCATCAGATTCAGGACCTTTATCAAAATGCCCTTTTGAAACACCGTCCGGCAAAGTTTTTCCAGGTGCGAACAAGGTTAAGTCACGGAACTGGTTGTCATAACGGTTATTGATCTTATCAATATAAGCCAAAGTCAGTTTGGTGTCTTTAATCTCTTTAGACTCAAGCCACGCACCGCTATAAGTCGTCAACAACTGACGTGATGGATCAAATACCAGTACTGGAGATACCGGTAATAACTCACCTACTTTCAATTCAGTTTGTGAAACTTTGGCTTTTAAGGTCGCGCCAACTTTACCAAAATTGTCTTTAGACTCTTTGCCATCATGTGGCAAAACCCAGTCTGCATTTTTATCACGGCCATTCAATTTAAATGCGTGCTGCACCAAAAGGTCCGCACCCACTTGAATACCGCCACCGATATCCTGATAGCCAGACTTCGCATCCAGTGTGATGCCCTGAGACCATGAACCCCAGTTGTTTTGCGGAAGATCCGCATACTGACGGTCTAAATAAAAGTTTTTAAATTTTAATTGGACATTACTGTCGTCAACAAAATCTGCATTCGATGCAGTTGTTCCTAAAGTTGCTGTCGCAGCAAGCATTGCTATCCATAAGTTTTGACGACGCATGGCTGAATTCCTTAGTAATCAAATTAAGCTATGACGCCATCATGCTAAACAATCACAAAAAACGAAATCCGACCAGAGTATTAAGATTTATTGCCTTTATGGCTATTTCTGCTTTTTTTTATTTTAGTGATTCAAATCACGTTAAGAACTTTAAACAATAAGTTATTTTATCTGCCGTTTATTTCATTTTTGTTAAACCTTTGTTTCAGTGTTTATTTTAAAAGAATTTAGGCTTTTTGACCGCAAAAAAAAATTGATTAATCGCTTTTAAGTTTAACCCAGAGCTGAAGCCCCTTAAATAATTGATTATATTAATATAACCATCCTATGATATGATATTTTTTATCTATAAAATCAAATGTAAAATCAAGGTCTAGCCATAAAAAAAGCGCCCTTTCGGACGCTCTTTTTAGCTTTAACTTAAAATAAATTAAGCATTGGCTTCTTTGGCTTTAGACATGGTCAATGCCAAGTCTTCAATCATGTCTTCCTGACCACCTACAGTACCACGGCGACCCAGTTCCATCAGGATTTCACGCGCAGACACGCCATATTTGGCTTCAGCACGTTTAGCAAATAACAGGAATGAAGAATAAACGCCCGCATAACCTAAAGTCGCTGCGTCACGGTCAGCACGAATCTGATGTGTCATCATTGGAATGATCAGATCTTCTGCAACATCTTGAACCTTAAACAAGTCTACACCGGTTTCAATTTGCATACGGTTAGCAACCGCAACAAACAGTTCAAGTGGTGTATTACCTGCACCTGCACCTAAACCAGCAGAAGCCAAGTCAACACGCGTTGCACCAGCAGTCACAGCAGATACAGAGTTTGCAACACCCATACCCAAGTTATGGTGACCATGGAAACCGATTTCGATGTCTGAACCCAGGTTGGCACGTAAAATACATACGCGGTCAGTCACGTCTTGAGGAAGCATGTAACCTGCAGAGTCAGTCACATAGATACAGTTTGCACCGTAAGACACCATTTTTTGTGCTTCTTCAAGCAGTTTTTCTGGAGAAGCCATGTGTGCCATCATTAAGAAGCCCACAGTGTCCATACCGAGTTTACGCGCAGCAGTAATGTGCTGTTCAGAAACGTCAGCTTCAGTTGAATGCGTTGCCACACGAATGGTTGCTACACCAACATCATGTGCCATTTTCAAATGGTCGACCGTACCGATACCAGGTAGTAAAAGTGCAGAAACTTTTGCCTGTTTCAGGTTTGGAATGACAGCTTTTAAATATTCTTCATCAGTAGCTGCTGCAAAACCATAGTTCACAGAGTTGCCGCCTAAACCATCACCGTGTGTGACTTCGATTAAAGGTACACCTGCATCATCCAAAGCAGTTGCAATGGCAACCATTTGTTCAGGTGTAGTTTGATGGCGCATAGGGTGCATGCCATCACGTAAAGTCATATCATTAATAATAATCTTAGACATGAAGATGCTCCTTATGCTTCAACTGCGTTTAAAACACGTTCTGCAAACATTTCTGCGGTACGCGCAGCTGCTGCAGTCATAATGTCGAGGTTACCGGCATATTTAGGCAGATAGTCACCCAAACCTTCAACTTCAAGGAAGATGGATACACGGTTACCATCAAATACTGGACCGTTTACCAATTTGTAACCTGGCACGTATTTTTGAACTTCTTTAATCATTGCATGCACAGATTCAGTGATCGCAGCCTGATCTGGCTCACCTTCAACCAAGCAATGTACTGTGTCACGCATCATTAATGGTGGCTCTGCCGGGTTAATGATGATGATCGCTTTACCCTGTTTCGCACCGCCGACTTTTTCAATCGCGCCAGCAGTAGTACGGGTGAATTCATCAATGTTTTTACGTGTACCTGGACCGACTGATTTAGTCGATACAGTCGCAATGATTTCACCATATTCAACTGGTTGAACACGTGAAATTGCTGCAACCATAGGAATCGTTGCCTGACCACCACAAGTCACCATGTTTACGTTTGGTACTTCGCCCTCGTCTAACAAAGCTTCAAGGTTTACTGGTGGTACACAGAATGGACCGATCGCAGCAGGTGTCAAGTCAATCATCAACACGCCAAGTTCATTCAACTTGCGGCTGTTTTCAGCGTGAACGTATGCAGAAGTTGCATCGAATGCAATTTTGATTTCGTCAGCTTCAACGTGAGGAAGTAAACCGTCTACACCGTCAGCAGTGGTTTTTAAACCCATTTTCGCAGCACGTGCCAAACCTTCAGAAGTTGGGTCAATACCCACCATCCATACTGGCTCTAGAAATTCACTGCGTTGTAATTTGTATAGCAAGTCAGTACCAATATTCCCCGGACCGATCAATGCACATTTAATCTTTTTCATGAACAATTTCTCTTAAAAAACGCTCTTAAAATCTGGACTTATTCAGCAGCGAATGCAGCAGTTACAGAACCAAAACCTTCAATTTCAACCACGAATTCATCACCCGGGTTAGCGACAACCATAGGACCTAATGCACCCGTCAGGATGATGTCGCCTGCAAGTAAAGGACGGCCACGACGTACCATTTCATCCGCCAGCCAAACCGCAGCGTTTAACGGGTTAGCCAGACATGCTTTACCAATGCCTTGAGACACGACTTCTTCACCGCGTTTTATGGTCATTTTGCAATTTACAAGATCGAGATTTTCAAGTTTCACAGGACGTGAACCCAAAACATAAGCCGCAGAAGAGGCGTTATCTGCAACAGTATCAATCAATGAAATTTTCCAGTTTTCGATACGGCTATCCACTACTTCTACAGCAGGCAGTGCATATTCAGTCGCACTGATAATGTCTGCATAAGTGTGTTTTTCTTGGGTTAAATCTTTGTTGATGATTAACGCGATTTCTGCTTCAACTTTAGGTTGAATCAACAAGCCAGCTGGAATCGCTTCGCCATCACCATAAGCCATGTCAGCAAACAGCATACCGAAGTCCGGTTGGTCTACGCCAAGCTGCGCTTGCACAACTTTAGAAGTTAAACCGATTTTACGACCTGTTAAGCGGCGGCCTTCTGCCACAGCGCGTTGGGTATTCACTTCCTGAACTGCATAGGCAATATCAACATTAGCACTTTCACCGCCAAGCTGTGGACGTACTGGCGCAATCGCAGTTTTTGATAATTCAGCGTCACGTAAAGCTTGCGCAACTGATTCAACAACAGCAGAATTCGACATCAATGTTTCCTTAAACTGCAAAAATTGGACTTATACCATTATCGATGGAAATGCGATGAACAACGAGAAAAAATCTGTGAACTGATCAAAGCCATCAGCAAATGGGTGCTGCCCATCATGGCAAACGTGTATATGTATAAACAGTTTTAGAATCGGAAAATTGCGCTTTTTATGCCAATACTTATTTTATTTATGACAATAGCTAATTCCTATAAATTAACTTGGTTTTACTTTTAAAAAACAGGCATATGAACTAAATATAAAAAAATGCTTTCTTCTATAAGCTTAGCGAGAAATTGTCAGATTCATAAAACAACCATCGATCTACGACTAAAAGACTAGATCGAATGCTTAGTTTGAGTACAAAAATCCTATTTCAACAGACCTAAAAATATTATTTATATTTTTTAAAATCAACAAACTACAGCTACTTTATGAACCATAAAACCATTTTTAGTACAATTTTACTGAGCATCCTTTCCTGCTCAACTTTCGCACAGAATTATCAGCAGTCACTGAAAGGCAAATATCTTGTTTTAGCGGGAGCTGAATGTGCAGGCTTAAAATTTAATGCCCAGGCGACTGCTGCAGCATGGCAAAATGAAATGGACTGCAGCCACGGCTACTATAATAAAGATGCCTGGCGTATAACCTGGATTGCACCAGAAATTTTTGTCATGACTGAAGTCATTCGCCCCAATGAAATTTCACCGCCACGTAATGAAATTTATAAAATCATGAGTATTCAAAACAAAACCGTTACCGTTACCAATTACTGGACGGGTTGGGGCAGTCACAAACCGGAACTACAAAAATTTAGAATCCAATAAATATAAAAAGGATGATAAAGATCATCCTTCTTATCTAACTTACTGATCAAACCGCCTGTTTTAAATTCACATGGTTTAATAAAAGCTGATGCAAGCCAGCGACATCATCGGCGATGGCAAGCGGATTGTATTGTGTAAGCACTTCACGTGTATGTACGCCATAACTCACCCCCACCCGTGGCATGGCAATATTTTGTGCCATTTCCAAATCATAAGAAGTATCACCGACCATAATCGCATGTTCAGCCTGGACACCAGTTTGTGTCAAAATTTCTTCCAGCATTAAAGGATGTGGCTTAGATCGGGTTTCACTGGCCGCACGTGTCACCGCGAACAGCTCCATGCTTTGTGTCTGCTTCAAAACACGATCCAGACCTTTACGGCTTTTGCCTGTAGCGACTGCCAGTTTCACCCCCGCTTGAGCCAATGCTTCTAACATGTCGGCAACACCAGCGAACCATTGATCACCAGTTGAGTTGGCAACATAGTGCTCTGAATAGGACTGTAAAATATCGGCATGTAACTCAGGAACAGTCGGAAATAAACGCTGTGCGACTTCCGGCAAACCTAGCCCGATAATACTTTTAGCATCTTCATCTGTTAAGGGTTGCTGGAATTGTTGTGCCGCGAACTGCAAACTCGCCACGATTTGACCGACCGAATTAAATAAAGTGCCATCCCAATCGAAAATGACCAGTTTTACAGGTGTGTTCATAAATGCTTTCCTAGTATTTGATTCAGTATTTAATTGTTCACCTCTCCCTAGCCCTCTCCTACAAGGAGAGGGAAACCCTTTTGCTTAGTCATTCATTTTTTTACTAAATCAAAATACTGACTACACGAAGTCTGAGTTAATGACAGAATATTTTACGTGATGTCCTCTCTCCTGAACGAGTTTAAAGCACTGCTTTAAACGACGTGCAAGAAAGGAGACTTGCGCAGCAATGCTGCTCAGGGAGAGGATTAAAACTTACTAGTCGTCAAAAGTAACGACCGGCTTATCCTTCTTCTGCGCTCTGAGCTGCGCCACCAGACTCTGCATATCTTCAGGCAACGGTGCTTCAATCACCGGATAACCCGGAATTTCCAGACGCATGGCATGTAAACATAAACGACGCGGCTTTGGCCCCTTATATTCAGTCTCATGACCGTATTTATCATCACCAATTAAAGGATGACCAATACTCAAACCATGTACACGAATCTGATGGGTACGACCTGATAGCGGTGAAGCATATACTAGTGTGCCATGCATGAAACGCTCTGCCACATTCCACTGGGTTTTACTGTCCTTGCCTTCTTTAGAAACACGGACCCGACGTTCGCCATTGGCCAACTCATAACGATGCAAAGGCTGGTCAATGAGTTGCTGATCCAGACTCACCTGCCCTTTCACAATCGCAGCATAGGTTTTTTTGATTTTGTGTTCACGCAGTAAATCTTGCAGTGTTTTTAAAGTACTGCGTTTTTTACTGATCATCACCAGACCAGACGTGTCGCGGTCAATACGGTGAATCAGTTCCAGATATTTCTTGCCAGTTGCTGCACGCAGCCCTTCAATCAGGCCATACGCCACACCACTACCACCATGCACCGCAATCCCTGAAGGCTTATTGACCACCATCAGCCCTTCATCTTCATAGACCACACGGCTGAGCAGGCTTTGTGCCACCTTGTCGGATACCGGTGCCAGCGTTTCATCTTTAGGCTCAAAACGAATTGGTGCAACGCGAATCTGGTCACCAATATTCAGTTTGGTTTCCGCCTTAACGCGCTTTTTATTGACCCGGACCTGTCCTTCACGGATTAAACGATAAATCCGACTTTTCGGTACACCTTTCAGTCTGGAAAATAAAAAATTGTCGATGCGTTGACCCAATTGATGCTCGTCCACTTCAAACCAGGTGACACTTTGCCATTCTTGCGTAGAATTCATACAGTTACGATGACCCAAAAAAAATACTAAAATTGATTAAAAACTGATCACTTAGGCTATGCTTTACACAAGAAAGATAAGCTTAGCCCATAGGCAGATGATGCAAGGTTTGATATAGTCAGCGCACGGATACCACCGTTAGTGTGAAAAAATTTAATCACTTCAATCTTTTTGAAGCTCAATATTAAATTTCACCATTCACATTAAATACGGAAAGGTCCCTAAAGAATATGCCGACGCCGAAGGCTTATTATATCGGCAAAAAAGCAAACTGTTGCGTTTAATTGTACTTCGTACATAAATCAGTTTGCCCTAAAAAATATGTCGCCAACTTAGTTGGTTTTTAAACGTAAACTGATACACATCAGATTAGTCGCACCCTGAAGTCGCATTCAGGCTACAACGTTGATGCATTGGATCTGCACATAAAGCAAAGATACGATGATAATTCCGTATCAAGACGCCCGATCATGAATTATGAAGGGACGATCTTCAAGCTACGTGACAGTGAAAGTTACTCACATCTAATGCACCGTTTGTCCGCCAGTGAATCGTTCAGGTGACTTTAATCGTTTATAAGATTGAAGCCGTATTGCCATCTTCAATACGTGAATCAAAAAACCGCAGCCCAAAAAAAGGCCGGTAAAAAAGCTCAGACCACAATTGCGTCATTTTGAGATCTGGGTGTTGATCCGTAATGTGTGATGTTCGCTACGTGTATAGCGATGTCCTGCTGTGTATCACTATTAGGTGTTACACCCATGAAACGTATGTTGATTAATGCAACACATGCCGAAGAGATTCGCGTTGCACTTGTCACTGGTCAGCGTCTTTACGATTTCGATCTAGAAAATCGTACCCGTGAACAAAAAAAATCCAATATCTATAAAGGTCACGTCACTCGCGTTGAACCTTCTTTAGAAGCTGTTTTTGTAGAGTATGGTGCAGGCCGTCAAGGCTTCCTGTCCATGCGTGAAATCGCAAACTCGTATTACAAGGCAGATCCTCGCCAAACTTCAAATATCCGCGAATTGATCACTGAAGGTACCGAACTTTTAGTGCAAGTGGAAAAAGAAGAGCGTGGCAATAAAGGTGCTGCCCTTTCTACCTTCATTTCACTTGCTGGCCGTTATTTGGTGCTTATGCCAAATAACCCGAAAGGTGGCGGTATCAGCCGTCAGATTTCAGGTTCAGTTCGTGAAGAACTGAAAGAAATGTTGGCCTCACTGAATATTCCGCGTGGTATGAGCGTGATTGTACGTACCGCAGGTATTGGCCGCTCGCAAGAAGAATTGCAACTTGATTTACAGCACTTGATGGATCTTTGGGCACAAATCCAAAACACCGCAAGTTCTGGCCCATCACCAATGCTGGTTCATCAAGAAGCCGGTGTAGTGACTCGTGCAATTCGTGACTATTTACGTGATGATGTTGCAGAAATCCTGATTGATTCAGAACAAGCCTATAACGAAGCCTATAACTTCGTGAAAGCAGTAATGCCACGTCAAATCGACAAGCTAAAAACCTATACTTTAAATGAGCCTTTATTTGCTCATTTCGGTATCGAAAGCCAAATTCAGACTGCGTATGAACGTGAAGTAAAACTTCCTTCTGGCGGCTCAATCGTGATCGACCAGACCGAAGCTTTGGTTTCTATCGATATTAACTCGGCTAAATCGACTCGTGGTCATGACGTTGAAGACACTGCTTTAAACACTAACCTGGAAGCAGCAGAAGAAATTGCGCGTCAACTGCGTTTACGTGATATTGGTGGCCTGGTGGTAATCGATTTTATCGACATGACCAAAGACCGCAACCAGCGTATGGTTGAAGCCAAACTTCGTGAAGCGACCCAAAGCGACCGTGCCCGTATTCAATTCGGTCAATTGTCCCGTTTTGGCTTGATGGAAATGAGCCGTCAACGCTTACGTCCATCGCTGGAAGAAGCAACTGGTTACGTTTGCCCACGCTGTCATGGTACAGGTATGGTACGTGACTTACGCTCTTTATCACTTTCGATTATGCGTAAAGTGGAAGAAATTGCACTACGTGAACGTCATGGTGAAGTTCAGGTTGAAGTTCCGGTTGAAATCGCAGCATTCTTATTGAATGAAAAGCGTCACAGCCTGGTTTACCTGGAACAAACCTCTAATGTCCGTGTAACCGTGTTGCCTCACCCGCATCTGGAAACACCACATTACGAAATTTCTTATAACCCTGAAGGTTTTGCACCAACCAGCTATGAACGTACAGAAGCAACACGCTCAAGTGAAAAAGAGTTGGGTTATGAAGCATCTGAATGGCATTTAGGTGAAGAGCAACAAGCTCAGCAAGCTGCTCAACAAACTTCAAACCAGCCAGAGCGCAACAACAAGAAAAAACAACAGCAACATGCTGTTCAACCACAAACTCAAGCTGCTGCCCCTGCTGCACCTTCCACAAGTCCATGTGCCTGGTTAGAAAACCTGTTTGTACAAAAACAGGCTACAACTGTAGATCAAGCACGCACTGCAAACAACGCTGCTGCTGCCATTGAGCAAATGGTCAATACTGGTGCCGTGAGTCGTGGTCAATTCGGTCAAGTGGCAACAGCTGCTGCAGCTGCACCCGTTGCAACAACAAGCAGCAATGCTTACTTAACGCCAAATGCGCCTGTAACACAAAAACAGGAACAGCGTGAAGTTGCAGATAAATATTCTGACAAAGAAGAAAAATCGCAACGTCACAATAAAAAGCGTAGCAACAAGCCTAAAGAGCAACGTGAACAAGTTCAGCACGACAATCAGCAAAATCAGGTGCATGAAGAAATTGTTCAGGTTTCTCGTCATGAGCAGCGTCAAGAACAACGTTCGGAACAGCGCCAAGATTCACGTGAAAACAAGCGCCCTTCTCGCCGTCAACACGCTGAACAACAACATGCTGACCAGCAAACAGAGCAAAATGCTGTGCCACGCCGTGACCGTCGTAACCAGCAACGTCCGGAACGCCCAAATCGCCACCGCGATCAAAGCGTATTGAATGAACAGGCAGTGCAACAAACCGCACCTGCTGCGGTCGTGAATGAACAGCAACCTAAAGTCGAAGTGATTGATACACCTCGTCAGGAAGTTCTTCCAACGGCATTAGTGGTCAATGTTGATCAGGCGAAAAGTGAAATTGTTGCATTAAATTCAGCACCTGCTGTAGTTGAAGCACCAATCACTCCAGCTGCTCCTGTAGCGGCTGCAGCTCAGGCACCGGTAATCGAGAAGCCAGTGGTAGCGAAGGAAGAAAAACCTGCTGCGACTGAAACTCATGAGCCGCAAAAACCACGTTCTGCAGAAAAACGTGCCAGCAACGACCCACGTATGCGTCGTCGCCAAAAACGTGAAGCTCAGGCAAAACAGGTACAGGCACCGAAGCTAAGCCCTTCTCAGGTTCCAACTTTGGGTCAATACACCGTGATCAGTCTCATTCGCCATGTCTATGGTGAAGATTGTTCAGTGCTGATTGAACAGTTCGGTTTAATCCCAACTTTCAACCGTGCCTTGGTGAAATTTACCGAGCAATATGCTGCAACGCTCTCTGTTCAGGCAACTGAAACTGAAGCACCAGCACAGCCGGTAACGCGTGATGTAGCAGTCACCAAAGCAGCACCTGAAGCCGAGCCTGCACCAGTGCTTGACTTAACACCACCAAAACCGGTGTCTGACAAGCGTGTGGCGAATGATCCACGTGAACGTCGCCGTTTAGCTAAACAGGCTGCAGAGCAAGCTTTAGAACAAGC
Organism: Acinetobacter sp. BSP-28; assembly: GCF_044130285.1. Lineage (NCBI taxonomy): Bacteria > Pseudomonadati > Pseudomonadota > Gammaproteobacteria > Moraxellales > Moraxellaceae > Acinetobacter > Acinetobacter sp. BSP-28. Next base: position 166,217 of record NZ_JBIQOB010000006.1, on the reverse strand, counting down.
GAAGCAGGCGCATAGAGAACCTGAAGCTACTCTAGCTGAAGCAGTAACTGCAGAAATTGCGCCTGTAACAGAAGCAGAATCCGTGACAGTCGAAGTAGTTGAAACTGCAGTGACTGAAGCAGTAGCTGAGCCTGTTACTGAAGCAGTAGCTGAACCTGTTGTAGAAACGGTAGCTGCTCCAGTGGAAACTGAACAGGCTGCAGAACCCGTACAAGCTGAATTGGCGGTAGAAGCTGATCAGGATGCACAAACTCAGGTCGAGCCAAAAGCAGAAGCTGAAAAAACCGAAGGTGAAGAAGCAGACAAACCTGTCCGCCCTCGTCGTCCTCGCGGTCGTCCACCAAAGAAAGCAACGCCTGCAAATGAGTCATAATTCGTTTTAAAATTAGCTCTAATGCAGCGAAATAAAAAAACCTAGTCATTCCGGTGACTAGGTTTTTTTTGATACTTTTGTCAGATTAGGTTGATTGCACTAGAATTAAACGATTAAAAGACAAGTGTAGAAATGACTGTAAAACTTAATTGCGAACAAAAGAGCGTATTGGATTACGAAAAATAAATAGGATTCACATGAACCAGACTACACAGAGCGATCTTATCGGTATTGCGGATGTCACAGCAAAAATACCTAAATTTATCAGCAAAGTCCCTCATTTATTGAGTGGTCTCAAGCAAGCCTATCTGCGCACTCCCAATACTCCTGCGGGATTGGGAATCGCCTTTGAAAAGGCCGTTCAACGTAATCCACAAGGCACAGCCTTATTGTTCGAAGATCAAAAATTCAGTTATCAGAAACTGAATGAATGGGCCAACCAGATTGGACACTTTTATTTATCTATCGGTGCCCAAAAAGGTGATGTGATTGCTGTGATGGTAGAAAACCGTCCAGAACTGATTGCCACTGTTATTGCCCTGGCAAAAATTGGCGTCACCTCTGCTTTAGTCAATACTTCACAAACAGGTAAGGCACTGACCCATAGTATTAATCTGGTCAAGCCAATTGCCGTGATTGCCGGTGAGGAATGCCGTGCAGCTGTAGAAGAAGTCCGTCAGGATCTAGAACTGGCAGCAGACCGTTTTCACTGGTTCGCCGATCAAGCCACCCAAGTGGATGCCGGTAAAGCACCTCAGGGCTGGACCAACCTTGCAGAAAAAGCCGATCAGTTTCCTAAATTTAACACTCCAACCACGCACACCGTTCAAGGTAAAGATGGTCTATTTTACATCTACACTTCGGGTACGACAGGTTTGCCTAAAGCAGTCATTTTTACCCATAGCCGCTGGACGTTGGCGTATGGCACCTATGGCCATGTGCTTGATTTAAAAACTGATGATGTCATGTACTGCACCCTGCCACTGTATCATGCCACCGGTATTGTGGTGTGCTGGTGTGGTGTGATCGCCAGCAGTGCAACCTTTGCATTACGCCGCAAATATTCGACTTCTTCATTCTGGAAAGATGTCAAAAAATTTGACGCTTCCGCGATTGGCTACGTCGGTGAGCTGTGCCGTTACTTAATGGATGCACCTCCATCTGAACTGGAAAAAGGTCATCGTGTTAAAAAGATGATTGGCAATGGCATGCGCCCGAATATCTGGGACAAATTCAAGGAACGCTTTGGTATTGAAGAAGTACTTGAGCTGTATGCTTCCAGTGAAGGTAATGTCGGTTTTAGTAACGTGTTTAACTTTGACAACACGGTGGGCTTCTCTCCAACGCCTTATGCCATTATTGAATTTGACAAGGAAAGCAATCAGCCGATAAAAGATGCCAAAGGCTGGTGTAAAAAAGTGAAAAAAGGTGAAGTCGGCTTACTGGTCGGTAAAATTACCCGTCGCTCCCCTTTTGATGGCTATACAGACCCGGAAAAGAATAAATCCGTCATTATGAAAGATGTGTTTAAACAGGGTGATGCATTTTTTAATACGGGAGATCTGGTACGCGATATCGGTTTCCGTCATGCCCAGTTTGTAGACCGTTTGGGTGATACTTTCCGCTGGAAAGGCGAAAATGTCTCGACTACTGAAGTTGAAAATGTGGTCAGCGAGTATGAAAAAATTGCTGAAGCAGTAGTCTATGGTGTTGAAATTCCCAATACCAATGGACGTGCCGGCATGGCAGCGATTACCTTGAATCACGGTACAGAATTAACCGCCCAGGACTTAAAGCAAATGGCAGCCGAGTTTAAAAAATGTTTGCCCGCTTATGCTGTTCCGGTATTTTTACGCGTGCAAGCTCAAGTTGAAACCACTGGTACGTTTAAATATCAAAAGAACAAGCTCAAAGAACAGGCTTTTGATCCCAACAAGACCGATCGTTTGCTGGTACTCCTGCCAAATGCGACAGAATATTGCGATTTAACTGCGGAAATATTCAACAATATTCAAACCTATCAATACCGTTTTTAATTGCAGTACAGCTATTTTTTCACGAGATCATGCAAATTTGTTGTATTTATAATCAAACATCAACAAGTTTGCTAATTTTTACTTGCGCTCGTTTGATAACTTGCTACAATACGCTCCATCAAAACAAAGTGGTGTTTAGAAAGCCTTTATTTTCTTGCACTGCACATTCAGACTAGCGCTGGATGTTGGTTCAGGGTCGTTAGCTCAGCTGGTAGAGCAGCGGACTTTTAATCCGTTGGTCCCGCGTTCGAATCGCGGACGACCCACCACTTATTTTGATTGATCTAGAGATGGGTCGTTAGCTCAGCTGGTAGAGCAGCGGACTTTTAATCCGTTGGTCCCGCGTTCGAATCGCGGACGACCCACCATCTTTTAAAAGCTTCTAACATGAAGCTTTTCTAGCTTTTAAAGCACTCTTTCTGAATGGGTCGTTAGCTCAGCTGGTAGAGCAGCGGACTTTTAATCCGTTGGTCCCGCGTTCGAATCGCGGACGACCCACCATTCTTTCTTAGGGCTTCTTTCTGTACTACAATAGAAACGAAACCTGCAATATTCCGACCAAGACAAACCACACCGTTTCGGTTGATTCGCCATTCTCGAAATTTTGCTATACCGATGTTGCAAAATCCGGTGCTTTAATGCGCCTTTAAAAATCATAGATTTTTTCTTGCACTCGGGTGAACCCTTAAAGCGATGCTTTAAGTTCACTAATCCTTGTTCAGGGTTGTTAGCTCAGTTGGTAGAGCAGTAGACTCTTAATCTATTGGTCGAGGGTTCGAGCCCCTCACAACCCACCAGATTTTTGACTATTCATCTTATATTTACTCTTCCATACAATAAGAAATACACTACCTTGAGCGCATTTTCATGCCATGAATTTAAGCGCTTATTAAATTAGCATTTCGCCTTTAACTGATTTTTTCTTTCATCAATCGATAAGCTTGTTTTGGCAGTGGATTTCCGTCAGCAAAATATTGCTTATTATGCTCTGTGGCATGCGCTGTTCTGTCTAAGTCCATCACCAAGTTATAATCTTGATCTACATCATAAAAAAACTCCACACCACTTGATCGATGTAAAATTACTTGATGATGTGATGGATCATAAGACCAATGATCTTGACGATAATCCAGATTCGAAGCAAAGGTGATTTGACCTGAATGAATCAGGGTGCGATGGGCTGTACCATCTTCCAGTAAATTCACTACAAAATCCGAGCTACCGCTCTCACAATTCACAAATGGATCATCGCAACTGATGGTGGCTTGATAACGACCTATATAAGGCTCGGCACTTTCTGGAATGGTTTTTTTAGCCTTAGGCTCTGCCTGCTCTACCGGAACAGTCGCCCGCCCTGCAACATCGGTCAATTTTTTGCCTTGCGTCTCTGCAACAGCAGAAGTTTCTACATCCATTTGTTCAGCGACAGAATCCTCCAGAGGTGGATGACAACCTGCCAGCCCAGCAACAGCCACAATAAAGATACATTGACGATAATCTGCTTTTTTAAACACCGACATCCCCTCCCGAATCATAAACTTTCTTCAACCGCTTATTTTTACATTCACCGATTTACAGGAAAAGTAACAGGCTTCGCTCCATCGAAATGCAATTCACATGATTGATTTTTATCGATATAAATCAACCTTTTTAAGATAACCTATTTTTAGGTTTCAATCCTAGTCGCACCCATATTCATTTACATAACTTAACCATTTTTTATGGCTGACCACTTTAAAAACGCATTGGCATCTCCATTTCTTTATTATGAAAGTTGTTTTAACTTTTATTTTCTTATTTCAAGGAGACCTAGATGGCCAATGTTGGTTTATATCGCTCTAAGCGCCAGAACATGATTGCTGGTGTAATGGGGGGTATTGCTGAACGTTTTGGTTGGAATGCAAACTTGCTGCGCATTATTTTTGTGCTTGTTTCTATTATGAGTGCCGCATTCCCGGGGATTTTGGTTTATTTAATTTTATGGTTAGTGATCCCAAAACAGCAGAATTCGATGTTTGGTCAGGCACAAGGGTATAGCTCCCCGATTCGCACGGTAAATCCAAACCAAAATCACTAACATCCCGTTGAACTCTATGAGTTGAGTTCGTTTTATGCTACGACTTTTACCCCAATCAGTCGTAGCTTTTTTTTACCTATTTTTTGCCTTATGCAGCCGCATTTAGCTGCTGATTCAATGCTGCAATCATATCGGCACGACTAATGATGCCCACCATTTTCTGTTGTTCCACCACGGGAATATAGTTAAATGAGCGCTCGACAAAATATGGTACCAAATCCTGAATCGGTTGCTCCGGTTTTACCGTCACGACCTGTCGAACCATAATATCCTTCACCTGACGCTGCCATGTGGTTCTTAAATCGGTTGCGCGCTTAAACCATTCCACCACTTCATATAAAGCCAGCGTACCAACCAGTTGCTGCTGAGCATCGATCACAGGCAGACTCATTAAATTCATGTGTTTGAATTTATCCAGTGCAGAATGGATATCATCATTTTCATTCAAGCTAATCACGTCTTTGGTCATGATGTCCTGACACTTAAACTGGCTCATGCCCCGGGCATTGGCTTTTTCTTGGGCTGCTAAAATAATTTTTTGCAGGTCATATTCACTAATATCCAGCAGCTCGGTCTGCTGATCCAGCGTTGCCTGAATATCCTGCGGTTGAATGGTGACTTTTTGCGTTGGCGTCGGGTCTTTGGAACGCTGGTTGATCTGGGCCACTTGCGGATACTGTTTTCCCAGTAAGCGGTTAAATACAATCGCAATCACCAGTAACAACATGGAATTTAATAAAACCGGATAAAAAATAAAATAATATCCCAGCTGATGTACCGCTTCGCCACCCAAAACGGCAGTAATCGCCACCGCCCCACTCGGTGGATGCAGCGAATCTGTGCTCATCATCAATATAATAGACAGCCCGACCGCAACACTAAAAGCTTCGGTCAGGTTTGGGATATAGGCCGCGCAGGTCACCCCAATGACTCCTGCAATGATATTTCCAATCACCATATTCCACGGCTGTGCCAAAGGACTGGCAGGCACGGCAAACAGTAATACTGAAGATGCACCCATCGGCGCGATATACCATGCATTGATATCACCCAGCACCCACCAGCTGATCAAGGAAGATAGCGTCAGCCCCAGCAATGCACCAAGGCCACACAGCAGGCGGTCTTTCAGGGGAAGAATCTTGAAATTGGGTTTTAGGATATTTAGCCATTCAAGTCGGGAATGAAACACAGCGCACCTTTTATTGTTTTGGGTGGAAGTTGCAAATTATAGAATGCGGATGATTAAAGGTGTATTTATTTTATATCTTATATTTATCAATAAATCTGTGAATCATTTTTGAACAACCTAATTCTTATCCTGAAACCTTTGCCACTCCCCTACAAAATCCTTATACTTAGAGCCAATTTTTCTCTAATTTTAATGGATGCTACATGAGTCGCGCCATATCGCATATTGATACATTTCAAGGCTTAATTCTTGCCTTACAAAACTACTGGGCTGAACAAGGTTGTGTGGTGTTACAACCTTACGATATGGAAATGGGTGCAGGGACATTCCACACTGCAACTTTCCTACGTGCTTTAGGGCCAGAAACATGGAACGCGGCTTACGTACAACCTTCACGTCGTCCTAAAGATGGCCGTTATGGCGAAAACCCAAACCGTTTACAACATTATTATCAGTTCCAGGTGGTGCTTAAGCCAAACCCGGACAATATCCAGCAGCTTTATCTCGACTCACTCAAAGCCATTGGTATTGATACCCTGACCCACGACATCCGTTTTGTGGAAGATAACTGGGAATCGCCAACACTAGGTGCTTGGGGCTTAGGCTGGGAAGTTTGGCTGAACGGTATGGAAGTGACTCAGTTCACTTACTTCCAGCAAGTGGGTGGTGTTGAATGTTACCCGGTAACAGGCGAAATCACTTATGGTCTTGAACGTCTGGCGATGTACCTGCAAGGTGTAGACTCGGTTTACGATCTGGTTTGGACCAAAGGCCAGTTCGGTACAGTAACTTATGGTGACGTATTCCATCAAAACGAAGTTGAGCAATCGACTTATAACTTTGAATATGCCCCAGTCGACAAGATGTTTGAACTGTTCGATTTCTATGAAGCTGAAGCAACGCGTTTAATTGAAGCTGAACTGCCACTGCCTGCTTATGAACAAGTGATCAAAGCATCACATAGCTTTAACTTGCTGGATGCACGCGGTGCGATTTCAGTGACTGAACGTCAGCGTTATATTTTGCGTGTCCGTACTTTGGCACGTTCAATTGCAACAAGCTATGTGGCAGCACGTGCGAAACTGGGTTTCCCAATGGCAGAACCACACCTACGTGATGAAGTGTTGGCACAGTTAAAAGCACAAGTTGAAGCGGAAGCAAACATTGAATCTAAGGAGAGCAAATAATGTCTAAACATACAGTATTGTTCGAATTAGGCTGTGAAGAACTTCCACCAAAAAGCTTAAAAAAATTACGTGATGCCCTTCAGGCCGAAACTGAAAAAGGCTTAAAAGATGCGGGTCTGGCTTTCGATGCAATCGAAGCCTATGCAGCACCACGCCGCCTGGCACTTAAAATTGTCAATGTTGAAGGCGCACAAGCAGATACACAAAAACGTTTTGATGGCCCTGCTAAACAAGCAGCATTCGATGCTGAAGGTAAACTGACTAAAGCCCTAGAAGGCTTTATGCGTGGTCAAGGCATCACCGTTGATCAGATATCGACTTTCCAGGCCGGTAAAGTGGAAAAAGTGTGCTACTTGAAAGATGTCAAAGGTCAAAGCCTTGATATTTTACTACCACAAATTCTACAAGCAGCTTTAGATAACCTGCCTATCGCAAAACGCATGCGTTCTGCAGCTAGCCGTACCGAGTTTGTACGTCCAGTAAAATGGGTTGTATTGCTTAAAGACAATGACGTGATTGATGCAACTATTCAAGATCACAAAGCAGGTAACGTGACATATGGTCACCGTTTCCATGCGCCTGAAGCGATCACACTGGCAAATGCTGATGAATATCTTGCGAAGTTAAAAGCAGCTCACGTTGTGGCTTCTTTTGAAGAGCGTCAAGCAATCATTGATGGTCAAGTCAAAGCACTTGCTGATGAAGTGAATGCGATTGCAATCGTTCCCGCTGACCTTCGTGACGAAGTGACTGCATTGGTTGAATGGCCTGTTGCGCTTCGTGCAAGCTTTGAAGAACGCTTCCTTGCGGTTCCTCAAGAAGCATTGATTACAACAATGCAAGACAACCAAAAGTACTTCTGTTTGGTAAATAGCGACAATAAACTTCAACCGTACTTCATTACTGTGTCTAACATCGAGTCAAAAGACCCGACACAAATTATTGAAGGTAACGAGAAAGTTGTTCGTCCACGTTTGTCAGATGCTGAATTCTTCTTCTTGCAAGATCAAAAGCAACCGCTTGCATCGCGTAAAGAAAAATTGGCAAACATGGTATTCCAGGCTGAGCTTGGTACGCTTTGGGACAAATCGACACGTATTGCGAAGTTGGCTGTAGCATTAGCGCCGATCACTGGTGCAAACCCTGCTGATGCTGAAAAAGCTGCTCTGCTTGCAAAATGCGACTTAACCTCTGAGCTTGTGGGTGAATTCCCGGAACTTCAAGGTATTGCGGGTACTTACTACGCACGCATTGAAGGCGAAAATGACGAAGTAGCTGAGTCTTTAGGTGAGCAATATTTACCGAAATTCGCTGGTGACGTTTTACCAAAAACCAAAACTGGTACAACCATTGCCCTTGCCGACCGTTTAGATACACTCACAGGTATTTTCGGTATTGGTCAAGCACCTACAGGTTCTAAAGACCCGTTTGCACTGCGTCGTTCTGCGATTGGTATTTTACGTTTAGTGACTGAAAACGAGCTTGATGTGTCAATTGAAGACTTGATCAAACTTGCTTTAGCTGCTTATGGCGACGTATTGAAAGATCACGACAAGACTTTGGCAGATGCAGTTGCATTCCTGGAAGGTCGTTACCGTGCGAAATACGAAGACCAAGGCGTTGCGGTTGATGTAATTCAAGCAGTACAAGCGTTGTCACCAAAATCTCCGCTTGATTTTGACAAGCGTGTTAATGCTGTAAATCACTTCCGCGCGTTGCCTGAAGCTGCTGCTCTTGCTGCTGCAAACAAACGTGTTGCCAACATTCTTGCAAAAGAAGCTGAGCCGACTGGCGCTGTGGTTGAAGCGAACCTAGTTGAAGATGCTGAGAAAGCATTGTTCGCTGAACTTGCGAAAATCACACCTGTGGTTGAGCCGTTATTTGCTGCCAAAGATTACACTGCTGCATTGTCTGCACTTGCTGCACTTCGTGCGCCAGTGGATGCGTTCTTTGATGGTGTAATGGTCATGGCTGATGATGCTGACTTAAAAGCAAACCGTTTACGTATGCTTGCTCAGTTACGTGAGTTGTTTACAAAAGTGGCTGATATTTCAGTGTTACAACATTAAACTATTGTAATATAAAGAAAACCCCACTATAAATGAGTGGGGTTTTTTATTATGTAAAACCATAAAATTAGTTATTAAAAACAAAGAGGGTTAAATGGCTGATTCAAGCTTGACAGAACGTAAAATTATGGAAGTTTTAGAATGGACTTACGATAAAGCACTTACAGGTGGTATGGGGATCGATTCAGCTCAAGAGTTAGCGGATTCTTACCTAAAAGAAAGCGGCTCTTTAGAAAATAAGATCAATTCATTAATTAGATGGCAAAATACCAAATCTGCAACATCAGGATTTCTTACAGGAATCGGTGGTTTAGCAACAATGCCTGTAGCTGTTCCTGCTAATTTTGCTAGCGTTATGTTTGTTCAAATTAGAATGGTTGCCGCTATTGCCTATATGTGCGGCTATGATATTAAAGATGATCAAGTAAAAACTTTCGTTTATGCATGTCTAACAGGCAATGCAATAAAGGATATGTTAAAAGATGTAGGTATTATCGTTGGCTCAAAATTAACAAGAAAAGCAATTGAAAGTATTTCTGGCAAAATGCTTATCGAAATTAACAAACGTGTCGGATTCCGTTTATTTACAAAGTTTGGAACAAAAGGTGTTATAAATTTAGGTAAAGCTATCCCTTTAGTTGGAGGTGTCATAGGTGCTAGCTTTGATGGTATTTCAACTAATATCGTAGGGAATACAGCTCGAGATTTATTTTTACCTAATGCTCAATTTTCAAGATTAATGAAAGACGTAGTTTAATATTTCTAATTAGTATTAGATCTTCAAACCCAAATTTCGATTATAAAATATACTTTTAATTATCTTAATTTTGAATTATAAGAAGCGTATGTTACTCATAGGCTTCTTTTTCTCATATACATACTTCTATCTAGCTAAATTATTCCTATATCACTTATACTCAAACTAACAACACTCAACAAGAAAGAATCATATGAAATTTAAATCGATTATTTTGACTGGTCTTGCGGGTATTGCTCTTACAGCGTGTACAACTGCGCCTAAAATTCCGCAGCTTGAAACGGGTGTCTTAGAAGAAGTTCAGAATCTGGAAGTCTATCCAGACACAGTGGATAATAAAGCCAAACTCACCAAATTTACCAACAAATGCATGATCGAATTTACCGGCAACATGCAAGCGGGCAAAGCCATAGAACACTGGTCATTTAAAGGAAATACCTTAATTACTGGCGGCTCGACAGTCTTTGCTACAGATGGAACAAGTACAGCACACAACTTTGACCTCAATGATGCAGCAGTGCAAAAGAACTTCCTTGCGCTACGCCATTATTTTCATAAAGATGCTTTAGCACAATGTAACTGATACATGACTAATACACCCAAGAATCGCTGATTCAACTTCGATTCAGTGATTCTTTTTTCTTTGCATCGGGTTTTATCAATCATTGCTATTTCAAGCTTAAATTGAACTCTGCTTTATCCTGCTAAATGGGTAGCAGTAAAAACTTCATCCATATATCGCAGCTCTTGGTTACTTTTTATAAAAACAATAAAATTCAAATATTTAATTCATTATCTTTGTAAATGATTTTCACATTTCCAGCCAGATTGTTAATCTGGTGTTGCTAAAACGTGTGAATTTAATCACTAATTCAAAATTGCTCAATTTAAGCTATTAAAATAACGGTCTTAAACTCGGTTAACACTCGGGTTTTGTCATACAAGGATAAATCGAGCTATGAAAACAATCAGAACAATGTTGATTAGCACTGCACTTTTAGCTTGCACTTCCCTTTTCGCCAACTCAACCCTCAACGCAGCTTCAGAGCTAAAAGCAAAAGACAGTGATCAAAATACTGCTGACAAAGTTGAAAACACTAAGCAAGGTATGAATGAAACTCGAACTGGGAGCAAAAACTCCCAAGAAAATACCGAAAACTTTGCCAGTAAAAATAACAACCATTCACACCCAAGCAATATGGATATTAACGGTAAGACTCATGCAGAACTGGGCACTTATTCAGGAAGAACGCATTCAGGGCTCACCATCGAAACACCCCAAAATAATCAAGAGTAAATCCCTATCCAACTATCGTGAAAAAGCTCATATCAATGGGCTTTTTTCTTGCCTAATGAATCGCGGATTTATCTCGAATGTTATGAATCTGTATGAATTTCGCCACATTTCACGTTTTAAGCCCAATTCACTCTTAAAATAAAATCAAATAGATCATATTGAAATGAATTAAACCAATCGCTAAAACAGGAATAAAACCCACAATGAAAATGATGAAAACGGTATTAATGAGCAGTGCAATTTTGCTCTCTACTCCCCTTTGGGCTCAAACGGGCACAGCCAGTGCTTCAGCCCACAATCAACCTGCACCTTATGGAGATAATCCCAATATCTTTAAAGTGCTCGGTCATAAGGCCCAGCAGAAGGTTCAGAACACGGCGGAAAAGGTGGATACGGCGGCGCAAAAAGGCATCGCCAAGGTAAAACCGAAAGTCGAAAATGCCTGGGAAGAAACCAAGGAATTTGCCAGTGAAAAATCTGCCATTGCCAAAGAAAAGTCGCAACATGCAGCAGCTACGGTAAATCAGAAATTAAATGAAACCAAAGATAATATTATCGGCAGCCCAAATGACCAGCCTGCACCGATTATTTCTCATCCCCTAAGCGAGCCTTCAACCAATAATTAACTGGCACTTACACACGACCGGTCGCTCAAGTACAGCCTATAAGTCACCACAAAATCCAGTTGATTAACCAAGTTATAAATCAAATGAGTTATAAGCATTCAGCCTCTCACAGAGAGGCTGATTTATGAAAAGACAGATTAATTGACCTGTCGGATCGGCTGCCCTGCTTTGAAGGCAAGTACGTTCTGCTGCATCTGCTGCACAATACGTTGCCGTGCATCCACACTGCCCCATGCACTGTGCGGAGTAATGATCAGGTTTGGAATATCATCAGCCAACAGCACATTGCCCGCTTTAGGTGGCTCAACACTCAGTACATCGGTTGCAGCGCCTGCAATTTTGCCTTGGCGTAAAGCATCGGCAAGGGCTGCTTCATTGACGATTCCTCCGCGTGCACAGTTAATTAAAAATGCGCTCGGTTTCATGGCATCGAAGGCTTGGGCATCAATTAAATCACGGGTATCTTCAGTTAAAGGACAATGCAAGCTGAGAAAATCCACTTGCGGCAGCAATTCGGCAAAAGGTACGCGGGTCGTATCAGTAGGGCGATTAGGTAGTGAACTGACCAGCACCTTCATGCCAAAAGCCTCAGCCAGTTTTGCCACGGCCTGACCCAATTCGCCATAACCGACAATACCCAGCGTTTTACCTGCCAACTCAATAATGGGAAAATCCAGCAAACAGAATTGTGAGGCTTTATTCCACTCACCTTGTTTTACTGCACAATCATATTTAAGTAACGAGGTTGCTAAAGCCAGCATTAAACTTAAGGTATGCTGTGCTACCGCCGCAGTGCCATAACCCTGACAGTTGCATACCACTATGCCCTGCTCACGCGCCTGAACCAGATCAATATTATTGGTACCGGTTGCGGAAATTAAAATCAGTTTTAACTGCGGGCATTGCTGAAGGGTATGGGCATCGACCAGCACTTTGTTACTGATAATGACTTCTGCATCTTGTACACGTTCCAGTAGCTGTGCCTGAGTCGTCGTTGGAAAAAGTACCAGCTCATCAAACACCGCTTCCAGTGCAGAAAAATCCAGATCATGTTGATCCAGCGATTCATAATCTAAAAATACGGCTTTCATGCTGCTTTCCCTGACTGTGTTTGGAATTGGTCTGCAAATATTTTGCCCAGACATTAAAAGCCAGTTTTACATTCTTTTTCAACCAAATTTAGCCACTAAAAATGTAAAAACCCACTATTTAGTGGGTTTGTTGATATGCAGTTGTATCGACTTGCGAATTTCATAAAATACGTAGATTGCCAGGGCAAAAATCACTAGCAATCCCCCACCCATAATTATATAAGTCGGATCTAGACTGTGTGCGAAAGTATAGGAAGGTATCGATATAGAGATGAGGGTTAAAAGTACAGCCGGTAGAAATTTCAGTTTCATCCTTAAGCACCCATTATTGGTTTATTGTTTAATTTTGAGCAATGAGAACTTGCCTTATCTTTCTATCTTAGACCGATTTAAAGATAAAGCAAGTGATCAAAATTAAAACAAATCCGGGTACATGCTCAACCCTGAGTCTGTACGCTATAGGGCAGATATGGGTTCAGGCTGGGTAATAAATTGCGCTGTTTGCGGCGTATCTTCCACCAACTCATGACTGCCATATTCATTATTACTCAAGTTTAAATGCTTATAACTGAGCAGATAAAAATCACTATATTTTTTAATGACCAGAGGATGCATACCGACGCTTAAAGCTTCCTGCTCCTTAAACAGCTTCATCACCTGCCGGTCATTCATGGCCACGATAAAACGCTCATTATTCATTGAAATTTGTACCAATCCACTGCCCTTGGCAAAAATCGGAATCAGAAATTTATGATTCAGGGAGATAGCGCTGGCCGCATAACTTTCAATTTTCTGGCTAATCACATTAAATACCAGGCCATGACCAAAACAGTCCATCAACTGGCTACGATTTTCCTGCGGTAAATTGACCTGTATACCCAATTTCAGTAAATCTTGCTGACTGACCTGTTTATTGCGCAGCAATTCCCTAAGTAAATTTTGCTTGAGCTTGGCGTCAAAAAACTGGCTGTCCAGTTGCAAATCATTATTGACCAGAATTGAACCCAAGGCATTGCGATGTCGGGGCAACAGGTTTTCGATGACTTTACGATAATAAAACTTGCTGTTCTTTTTCACCTGACGGATTTTGCGATAAAAATGGATGGCATCAAACTTATGCAGCAAAAAGTCACGCAACAATTCTGAACTGGCCAGCACGGCAATGGCATCGTGTCCGGTAAAAGGTAGATTCAGGGTCTCGATTTTTGGCAGCACCTGTTCAAGTTTTAAATAATGCGCACGGTCTTCCGGACAATAGGGATCATAGACCACGATATACTCACGTTCCGCTGCTACATCCTGTGGCTGAATGCGCATATTGGCATTCTGTTCGGGATGAAAGAACATGTTATAGCGCGGGTCTTCGACATCTTCAGGATCGATGGAATACTGGGGTACCAGAGCCACCACGCGCTTTAAATCCAGCAGGTTGGAATACTTGATGACCGCATACCCGCCCATTGAACCGCCATAGCCAATACGGGTTTTAAACGGCGCAATCAGCTCCTGAATCTGGGCAAACATCTCACGCATCGAACTTTCAGGAAACCAGGATTTCTGCTTCGGCATAATGCCAATCACATTAAAGTTATACTTATGCAGTGATTTTTCGGCATTAATCGTCAGACCTTTGGCCCGGGTAATTAAATCGCCAAAAGAAAAAATCAGTTCATCCGATGAGCCTTTCAGAAAGATTGCACGAATTTGTTCGTCTTCAAAAATAATGTGTTTATCCATTTCCACACCGAAGCAAATCGGCCCTTTATCAGAATCAATGCTACAAATAGACACCTTGCCTATTTACGAAAAGCGACTATGTTATTTTATAGATGCCCTGAAGATTAAAAAGCGCAAAATATGACACAATCACTTCATCCTGCTGCTCAAAAAGGCTTCGGTTCTGCCGCTGAACTTTATCAACAAGTTCGCCCGAGTTATCCACAAGACATCGTCAATTGGCTACGTGATCAGCTCCAACTGGGTGAACAGTCGCAGGTGATTGATCTGGGTTCAGGTACTGGCAAATTCTTACCTTACTTAAAACAACTGACCTCACACATCATTGCCATTGAACCCATCCGAGCCATGCTGGTACAGTTAGAACGCGCCTATCCCGACATTCAAACGCTACAGGCGTCCAGTGAGTATCTGCCTTTAACAGCTCATAGTATAGATGCTGTGGTATGTGCACAATCCTTTCACTGGTTTGCCAATCTTGAATCATTAACGCAAATTCATCAACTGCTCAAACCATCAGGGCATCTGGCACTAATCTGGAATCAGCGCGATGTTCAGGTCGACTGGGTCAAAGCACTGGCAGACCACATTGAACCTTTGGAAGGCAATACACCACGTTACCATAGCGCTCAATGGAAAAAGGTCTTTGAGCAACAAACGCTGTTTCAATTAAAAAATACCGAAACTTTTCAGCAGCAACATGTCGGCACTGTGGAGCAGGTGGTCTCCAGACGCTTGCTCTCTACCAGTTTTATTGCTGCAATGTCAGCGCCTGAACAGCAGCAGTTAAAAGCTGAATTTGAACAGATCGTTTTAGAGTACACAGGCAAGCATCCTCAAGATGAAATCGCCTTTCCCTATGTCACCTATGCCTATGACTTTAAAAAAATTGATCAGAAATAAAGGAGTCATCATGATAAAACTACAATTCAAACACTTTGCTCTTCCTGCGTTACTGTGCTCAAGTGTACTGATGAGTGCCTGTGATCGTAAGCAAGATACAGTATCTCAAAGCGATAAAATTCAGCTTGAAGATAAGGTCATGCAGGAGCTGATTACCGAACCGGTAAAAACTTTCCCGCAAACCCCGGATGATCAACATGATATTGCCTTACTGACCGACTTCGATAAACGTTTCAGCGAAATGAGTGATGAAATGGAAGATGAACTGGTCAAAATGGAGGATCAAGGTTCGCTGACGGATGAATTTGCCTATAACCGTAAACGCGACAATATTCGCTCGGCGTTAACCATGCTCAAAGAACTGGATTTAAAAACCGAGCAAGGACGCTATATTCAGGGTTTGATTGCAGAATACTGGCAGAATCAGGCCAAATTTTATGATGAAAACAAAGAGAAAACATCAAAACCAATTAAAAAATCAACGGACCAGATCAAAGGTCTAGGTGAGTTTTTGCATGCCCAGGAACAGCTGGAACACTGGCAAGCGCAATATCCAGCAATGAATAAAGTCGAAACAAAAAAAGCTGAAGTAGCCAAATCCGAGACAACTGAATCTGGCTACTAAAATCGGGTACATAAAAAAGGGATCATTAGATCCCTTTATCCTTTAATTTCAGGTTTCAGCATGATTACGGACGTTCATCATACTGTGGCAGGCTATCACAAATGCTATCCCACTCTGCCTTGGATGCTACAAAAATATGTTGAGTCGGCTTTTGCTGCAATGGTGTATCCAGCGTCCCAATTCTTAAACGGTACAGCTCAGGCGTTTCTGTTTTAATGCTGATAATCGGTGAACCACAATCACTACAGAAACAACGTTGGGTGGTTTCAGTGGACTGGAACTTTTTCAGTAAATGTTCACCTTGCACAATATGAAAATCGGCTTTTCGAATCGGTGCATTGGTGGCAAAAGCACTACCATTGGCTTTACGACAGCGCTGGCAATGACATTGCACGATGTCGCCAATTTCACCCTGAATTTCATAGCGTAAACCGCCACACAAACAACTTCCTGTATATCGCTTTTGTTCAGACATAACTGCTGCATTTTTTATCAAGATTGAAAGTGCAACTTAGCACGCTTCAAATGTTCATTCAAAATCTGTGCTGTTATTTTTGTGCATCCAGATAAGCATGCACACCCTCACCTGCAGCCCGACCAGTAGCAAAACAGGCCGTTAGCAAATAGCCACCCGTTGGCGCATCCCAATCCAGCATTTCTCCACAACAAAATACGTGCGGGTTGGACTTTAATTGCAACTGTTCAGACAGCACGTCCCGTTTCACTCCACCGGCACAGCTAATAGCTTCCTCTATAGGGCGGAATCCCGCTAAAGCAATAGGCAGATGCTTGATCTGTTGGGCCAAAGCCAGCGGATCGTTCCATACATCTTTGGCAACCAGTTCCCGCAGCAGATTGGCTTTAGCTGCATCCAATCCTGCCTTGCGCCAGACATTACTCAACGACTGCTTTTTACTCGGCTGTAATTTTTTTGCCAATTGCTCAATGCTTTGCTCGGGAAGCAAATCCAGATACAGTTGCATGGCCTGACCATATTTTAACTGCTGACGTAATGCCCGTCCCTGCTTATAGACCAAACCGCTTTCCAGGCCATAATGGGTAATCACGATATCGCCCATGGTTTTGGCCTGACCTTCTACCCAGGCTTCAACACGTTTTAAAGGCTGGCCAAATACCGGTTGCATAAACTTGGACCAGGTACGTTCCACCCCGGCATTACTGGCCTGAAAGGTTTCAATGTCCTGCGCGGGCAGCCATTGCTGCCATGCACCGTCACTACCCAGTTGCGACCACGACACCGCGCCACAGGCCATGACAATGGCATCAAAAACCTGTTGCTTGTCTTGCTGTATTGTTAAATCCCGGATACCCAGTTGCTGAGCCTTTAAATTCAATACCTGATGGCGATAATGGAATATTACCCCGTTTTCAGCCAGACGTTTCAACCAGGCACGCAGTAAAGGTGCAGCCTTCATTTCGACTGGGAATACCCGTCCTGACGAACCGATATAAGACTCAATGCCTAAATCCTGCATCCATTGCTGAATCCAGTGGGCATCCCATTTTTTTACCCAAGGCGCCAGCCATTCTGCCTGGTCATAACGCTGAATAAATTGCTCGATTGGCTCGGCATGGGAAATATTCAGCCCGGTTTTACCCGCCATCAAAAACTTGCGTGCGGCAGATGGCTTTTGTTCATAGACATGAATTTGGTAACCATATTGGCTTAACAGCTCTGCGGCCATTAAACCGGCGGGACCCGCCCCAATAATTGCAACGCGCTTTTTCATAAGCTACTCATTCAGCGTTTTTCACATCAGCTTCTGATGCTACAGCTTGAACCGGATTCTGCCCTTGCAAAGGTATAAAATCATCAAAACGCGTCGTATAGCTTTCAGGTTTGCTAATGATCAGTTGCTGACACAATTCACCACGCTCCAGATACTTAATTTCAAAATGGGTACGTGCCGATGTAGCTGGAATCACTTCTTTAACAAAAGGTAATTTCCAGACATCGATTAACTGTTGCTGTGCTTCTTCAATATATTCAGGAATGTTGCTGGCCAAAGTGACTGTTCCACCCGGCTGTAAGCGTGACAGTAAAAATTCAAAAAATGGCATGTTTAACCAGCGTTGTGCCGGATTATGCGGTTCTGGATTGGGATAGAGAATAAAAAACTGCTGCACTTGAGCAGGCAATAAGGCATGCACAATCCAGGGCATGGCATCGGCATGAATCGCCTGTAAATTCGTTTGTCCTTCCAAGGCATGCTGTTTTTGCATGGCCAGATATTTTTCACGTGTGCGCTCAATGGCAATCAATTTTTTTTCAGGATTTTGAGCTGAAAATAGCAAGGCATGTTTACCTTTACCGGCACCAATTTCCACACAAACTGGATCTGGGCTAATCATTTGAAAATCACGAGGCGCATGCATACGCTGTGCTTGAAATTGACGAATTGGCATAATCAGATCAAACTAACAAAAATCCGCTCAAGTCTAGCAAGAGCGACTGTATTTGCCTAATTGAATCCTTATTTTTATTCGGAGAATAACATGCCCCGTACTTTTCCGTGTCCACGCTGTGGCAAACCGACCACTTGGGAAGGCAATGAATTCCGTCCTTTTTGTTCAGAACGTTGCAAAATGATTGATCTTGGGGCGTGGGCCAATGATGAATATAAACTGCCTACTCAAGATGCACCCCAGGCAGATAATAGTGGTGAACAAGATGATTTTTAATCTTCCTGATTAGCAGCAAAAGCTCATCTACAGGTGGATAAAATGTATTAATCCACCTTAATCAAATGGATTGGAAAGCATTTTTTTATATTCTAAACTTAAAAGAATAATACAAAAAATCAGAAGGATACCAATCGCCGTAATGAGCAAATCGTGACTATAAAACCCTAAACCCAGACATGCAAACATTAGAAAAGTAAAGATCAACAGCGCTATTTTTGTAAATATGAGCTTCACCAGCTACCCCTAAATAATAAATTATAAATTCCGTGACTCACTTCAACCTTTTATAAAGAAAAAAGTGAAACTGTCCCTAAATTCGTATTAAATTTGTCCTTATTTTTTTCATTATGTAATGAAAATTAATCTGCAGAAATAATTAAAAACACTATCTTACAAATGTTAATTTTTTATTACTTATCGACAAAAAGAATAACCTGTTCTCACTTTTTAAACTATAATTGCCCTATAAAAAGAGGAATAAAATTTTTCTGAATAACTGAACACTTAAAACTGAACTTAAATAGTACATCTTGGCTATGAAGCCTAATAATGATAAAAACGAATCACTATAACCCTTAAAATTATAAAAAAAGGAGAACTCCATGGGTCTTTGGTGCTTAAAAATTCTATTTTTTCTGTTTGTCAGTCTCAGCCTTATGGGCCTGATTTTTGGCATCTATACCGGTGATGGCATTATTATTGCGATTGGCATTTTATTCATTCTGGCAGCTATTATCATTGCCCTGGAATTAAAACAGCTGCGCAGTGGACCCTTTCACCGAGATTGATGAAATGAATTCACCAATCTCTTACGACAAGGCATTAACCCGCTTTACCTGCCACGAAAGGATTGTGCTGTTTTTCAAAACCAATGGTACTTAAAGGACCATGACCGGAAATAAATTGTGTTTCATCCGGCAAACTAAAACATTCACGTTGAATGGAATCAAGCAGCTGCTGATGATTGCCACGAGGGAAATCGGTACGTCCAATTGATCCTTTAAACAATACATCCCCTGTCCATAACAGGCCATAGTTTTTATTATAGAACATCACATGACCCGGCGTATGACCCGGAGCAAAACGAACCTCAAATTCTTCCTCTCCCAGCTTTAAAACTTCTCCGCCTTCCAGCCATTGAGTAACTTCTACTTTTTCTGGAATTGGAAAGCCATAACGTTGTGATGCTTCCTGAATCATGTCGAGCCAAAAGGCATCTTCTTTATGCGGGCCAATTACCGGCACATTCCAGACTTTGCTTAAAGCACCCACCGCTCCGGCATGATCCAGATGGCCATGTGTCAACCATAAGGCTTTCACCGTTAAACCCAAAGCTTCCACCTCGGCTTTTAATTTTTCAGCCTCACCCCCTGCATCAATCAAAATGGCTTCTTTGCTTTCTGCATCCCAAACAATTGAACAGTTTTGCTGAAATGCCGTGACCGGAACAATTTTGACTTGCAGCATGATATGAAACCTCAGGGAAATTTAGTGAGCGAATGTTTGCTTTAATCCATCAAGATTAGCCTGAAGCAGTGTACTGAGCAAGGCGATATGATCTGGACGAGAGTTTAACGCAGGAATGTAAGCATATTCTCCACCACCTGCCGACTGGAACATTTCAGCATTTTGCAGCGCTAACTCTTCCAGGGTTTCCAGACAATCTGCGGAAAAGGCAGGACTCATGACCTGAACCGATTTCACCCCTTGCTTGCCCCATTCTTCCAGCAAGGCATCGGTATAGGGTTTTACCCACTCTTGTTTTCCAAAACGCGACTGGAAACTGATGGCCCATTGTTCCTCGGATAAGCCCAATGCATCTGCCAGTAATTGTGCCGTGATACGACAACGGTCGGCGTAAGGATCACCCTTATCCGCATAAGGCTGAGGAATGCCATGAAATGACATCAGCAGTTTTTCTGGCTGGCCATGTGTGGCCTGATAGTCACGTACGCTTTGTGCCAAAGCCTGAATAAATGCGGGATGCTGATAATAATCACGAATAATGGACAGACCCGGCAAATTGCGCTGTGTCAAAATCCATTTGGCAACTGCATCATATAAAGGGGCTGTTGAGGTGGCTGAATACTGCGGAAATAAAGGCAATAAAATAATATGATCTGGAATATCCTGAGACAAGCTATTCAAGGCAGTCTGAATGCCTGGATTGCCATAAGTCATGGCCGGAATGACATTGAGTTCAAATTCAGGATATTGTCCGCTTAATGCTTTTTTTACTTCAATGACTTGATTCAACAAAATTTCGCGCATGGGTGAATCTTGCTGCCACACCATTTCATAGGCATGTGCCACACGCTTGGGACGAAAAGGCAAGATAAACAGCCGTAAAATGATTTGCCAGATTGGCTTCGGGATTTCAATGACACGCTGATCGGACAGAAACTGCTTCAAAAACCGACGAACCGCAGCAACAGTTGGTTGGTCCGGCGTACCCAAATTGGCCAAAATAATCGTGACTTTCGTTTTAGGTGCAGAAGACATCAAACCCTTTTCCAATAGAAATGAACTGCTTTACTTTAACAGCTTTCTGCACTTTCTCTATATGGATTAAAACGCGGATTTAAATTGAAAAACACGATCATTATCAAGCAAATTACTTTCGAGTAGCTTTTGTCCCTTGAGTGTCAGCTGCCATAACATCCGTTGACGGTCATCCCGGCCTGACGGGACAATCCAGTCATTTTGACGCATTTGCAGTTTAATACTGTGTAAGGCACGAATATTAATTTGTGCACGGGCAACGGCATGCGCACGCGGCATTTCTACCCTAGCATCGGCCAGACCTGTATCATTCAAATAATCATTGATGCATTTGGAAAAATATTCTTCTGGTGTTGGATTGACAAACATGCTGCCCAAAATAGACAGCAACTGAGCCCAAGTGAGCTTCTTCTGAATTTTCAGCTCCTTAAAATTGCCATCCTGGTAGGCATGCATACGATATTCAAAAGAAAACAGTTCATGCATGGAAACTTTAGGCAAGGACAGGAACGGGTCTACTTCCCGTTTTCCAACTTCAGTTTCAAGCTGCTCAATTTTGGCTTTCAGTTGGTCAATCTCATCATGTAAAGCCTGGGTATTTTGCGGTCGCACCCATCCCGATACCGGATAACGTTCCAACATTTGTGGCATGTTAAAACGGACTGCCATTTCCAGATCACGCAGGCTACGGTAAGTAAAAACCTGATCCACTTCTTGTTGTAATAATTTGCGGAATTCTAAAAATTTTTCGCGTAATTCAGGTTTTTGATCATGTAAAGACTCATCGCGTGATGCCGGGTCTTCGTGCATAAACACAATAATCGGTTTCTGTTTGGTGACGGCATAAATATATTCCAGATGCATATAACCTACACCTGACACAGATTGTTCACCATATTGACTGCCTAGCAGCAGGACCACATAGTCACAATCATCAATCTGACGACGTGCAAATGCGGTGCTTAATGGCGTTCGCTGTTCTAATCCCCAAGAAAAGAACCCCATACCAACTAAAGTTTGAGCTAAAATAATACGTTCCGGCTGCATTTCACTGCCAGAAGTAGAAATAAAAACCTGATAACGCTTATCGAGCATTGGTTATCCTCTTCCAATTGCTTATTACATCCTGACTGGCACATTTCTGAGCAATCACAATATAATTCAACAACCCCAATATGAAAAATTTTTTAATATATTTCAAAAGACTAGCTGCATTTGTTTATTTATTCAACACCAATATTGCGAATATCCCAAGTCAAATCTTCTTGCATCAGGTACTGCAGCACAGTTTTTAAATTTTCTGCATTATTGCCACTGACATAGCACTCAATACGCAAGCCATTATTTTGCTCTTGCTCAAATAACAATTGATTTTTGATCAAAATACGGGCTGTTTGTCGTGCAACTGCCAGTCCAGAGTCAATTAATGTCAGTTTCTGACCAAATATAGACTGAATTGCAGGTTTTAGGAAGGGATAATGTGTACAACCCAGAACTAAATAATCGGCACCCTGGTCGACCACGGGTTGCAAAATTTCTTTCAAGGTGGCTAAACATGCTGCACTCATCTGTGCACCACTTTCTACAAAGGGCACCAGATCCAGACTGGTGACAGGAATAACCTTCACATTGGCGGGAAGTGCAAAACGCTGTATCACGTCTTTAATCAGCTGACCACGAAAGGTGGCAGGCGTGGCAAGTACAGCCACGGTTTTGGATTTAGTTTGCAGAACGGCCGGTTTCAGTGCAGGTACTAAACCTATAATAGGAAAATTTTCGCCATAATAATCACGTAAATAATCCAGACTAAATGCTGAAGCGGTATTACATGCTACGACTGCTACTTTACATCCTTGACGATATAGCCATTCAATGGCATGCGCGGTAAGCTCACGAATATCCTGATCCTTACGCGATCCATAAGGTACATGGGCTGTATCTGCATAATAAACAATACGTTCTTTGGGCAAATGTCTGGCAATTTCTTGCGCTATAGACAAACCGCCTATTCCAGAATCAAAAATCCCGATGGGTGCATCAGCTTGTGCCTTGGGCATTGGGTCGATTAAAGGATAAATAGGATGAATGGCTGTCATAGTTCCACTTTCAGCAGTTCAAGAAATCGGAAGATTAAAGCTTAAACCTCAGGTGCCTAATTGCAAGCAAAAATCGCCACTTTGTAAGCTTAAAATGGTTTCATTTTTGTCATTTTCAAGGAGCTGTCCCATTTCAATTAAATGAAAAAAAGCAGAACGTTGAATTAAGGCATTAATCCCAAAACGCACGTGCACATAAGGACGCAATTCACTTTCATATTCACGCATAAAAACGGGATGTTCCGGATCCACAATCACCACATCCTGTGTGGTCGTAGTGAATTGAATATAGGTCTTTCCATCAATTTCGACCTGATCTGCCTGATTGACAAATAAAGGCTCATCTTCAACGGATATTTCAATCTGCTCAACCGGGGTCTTTAAGTAGAACTTACCCTGCTCTTTCCAGAGTACGGTTGAGAACAGGTCAATCAGGGCCTGTCGTTTGATCAATTGACCTTCGTGCCACCATTCTCCATTGGCTTTTACCTTTAAATCCATTGCACCACAATGCTTTGGATGCCATTGTTCTAAAGGTGGGATTGACTTTTTGTGACCGGACTGTGCACTTTTTAAGTATTGTGCGATGCCCATTAAATTTTTATCATCGGCAATAGCTACTTTTTTCGTCGGATTTGGTGAATTATTTTGATTAATCATAACTAAAGACCCTGCTGACGGAAAAATAATATGATTCAGCCAATTGGCTAGATCGAGGTTTAAAACTATACTAGCCCACAATATAAAGGACACGAAATAAAATTGTGTCTGGGCATACAGAACACTCATGGCAGCACCGGGTTAAACAATTACGGTTGCCACCTTCTAATCATATGAGGAGTCCTACATGGAACACATCGAACGTGAATCGATGGAGTTTGACGTAGTCATCGTAGGTGCAGGACCGGCCGGTCTTTCTGCAGCGATCAAAATTCGTCAACTTGCAATTGAAAACAACCTGAACGATCTGTCGGTTTGTGTCGTGGAAAAAGGCTCTGAAGTCGGTGCGCACATCTTGTCTGGTGCGGTATTAGAACCCCGTGCCATGAATGAGCTGTTCCCGAACTGGAAAGAAGAAGGTGCACCTTTAAATGTGCCGGTCACTCAAGACAAAACTTATTTCTTGCTGTCGGATGAAAAATCTCAGGAAGCCCCACACTGGATGGTGCCAAAAACCATGCACAATGATGGCAACTATGTCATCTCTTTAGGTAACGTGGTTCGCTGGTTAGGCACCAAAGCCGAAGAACTGGAAGTATCGATCTTCCCGGGCTTTGCTGCATCAGAAATTCTGTACCATGAAGATGGTTCAGTGAAAGGTATTCAAACCGGTGACATGGGCATTGGTAAAGATGGTGAAACGACCCATAACTTTACCCCGGGTTATGAACTACATGCCAAATACACCCTATTTGCTGAAGGTTGCCGTGGTCACTTAGGTAAACGCCTGATTGCCAAATACAACCTCGATCAAAATTCAGATCCGCAGCACTACGGTATAGGGATTAAAGAGCTGTGGGAAATCGATCCAGCTAAACACAAACCAGGTCTGGTGATGCACGGCGCTGGCTGGCCTCTTGCAGAGACCGGTTCTTCAGGCGGTTGGTGGCTGTACCACGCGGAAAATAACCAGGTGACTTTGGGCATGATCGTAGACTTGTCCTACACCAACCCGCATATGTATCCATTTATGGAAATGCAGCGCTGGAAAACTCATCCACTGATCAAGCAATATTTGGAAGGCGGCAAGCGTATTTCTTATGGCGCGCGTGCGGTAACTAAAGGTGGTTTCAACTCGCTGCCTAAATTCACCTTCCCGGGTGGTAGCTTGATTGGTGATGATGCCGGTTTCCTCAACTTTGCCAAAATCAAAGGCTCTCACACAGCAATGAAATCCGGCATGCTCTGCGGTGAAGCGGTGTTTGAAGCGATTGCTGCCGGTGTAGCAAAAGGCGGTGACCTGGCGGTTGCCCGTGTGACGGAAGGTGAAGATCTCTTTGCCAAAGAATTGACCGCTTACACTGACAAGTTCAACAACAGCTGGCTAAAAGAAGAGTTATACAACTCGCGTAACTTTGGCCCGGCGATGCACAAGTTTGGCCAGTGGCTTGGCGGTGCGTTTAACTTCATCGACCAAAACGTATTTAAAGTGCCATTCACTTTACATGACCTGGTGACAGATTTTGGTGCCCTGAAAACTGTAGATGCAGTGAACTTCAAACCGAACTATCCAAAACCGGATGGCAAGCTGACCTTTGACCGTTTATCTTCAGTATTCGTGTCAAATACAGTTCATGAAGAAAACCAGCCGGCACACTTGAAACTGACCGATGCTTCTATTCCAGTCAACGTGAACTTACCAAAATGGAATGAGCCTGCGCAGCGCTACTGCCCTGCCGGGGTTTACGAAATCA
This sequence comes from Acinetobacter sp. BSP-28, assembly GCF_044130285.1. Lineage (NCBI taxonomy): Bacteria > Pseudomonadati > Pseudomonadota > Gammaproteobacteria > Moraxellales > Moraxellaceae > Acinetobacter > Acinetobacter sp. BSP-28. The sequence goes on along the minus strand of NZ_JBIQOB010000006.1, from coordinate 140,532 downwards.
TGGAAGAGAATGATGGTTCCAAACGCTTCCAGATCAATGCAGCCAACTGTGTCCACTGCAAGACCTGTGACATCAAGGATCCTTCCCAAAACATCACCTGGGTAACACCTGAGGGTGGCGGTGGTCCAAATTACCCGAATATGTAATTTGATCTCATATGGTTTGAGCTTTGCTTAAACCATTCAGACACATTAAAAAAAGCCCTGCTTCAAGCGGGGCTTTTTTTATTAGGCTTTGAGGCAAAAATTTGCTGTGAATTTCTCTAACCTTTCTTCACCAGATAATGAAACTCTTTATTGCCGTTTTCATCTAAACATTCTTCTTGTAACAATAGCTCATGTCCCAAATGCATACAAAACTTGGGAATATCCCAAGAGGTTGAATTATCTGTAGCAAACACTTCAACGACATCTCCGGACTTAGATTTACGAATTGCCTGATGCAACATCATTACCGGTTCAGGGCAACGTAATCCACGGGTGTTTAATTGAATGCTTGGAGTAACAGAGGGTTCAGACATCAGAAAACTCAGGTTTTAAAATCTGCGCTTATTTTAGCATAAACATCTAGACCCGGTGATATACAGCAAAATGAAGGAGATAGCGTATTTTTTTGACTGAATTGCCTATGATTTAGATCAATATTAGCGATAGACAACTGTATTTTCTACGGTATGATTAAAATTACATTTTTTAGATATTAAGAGTCTTTAGGAAAGATCATGCACGAGGAATCAGGCCCGTCGTGGGGTATGCGCGGCTTACGCAAATGGTTGGGTACAGCACCCGAAACTCGCGACGAACTGCTCAAATTAGTACAAGATTCACGTCGTTTTTTAGAACCCGATACGGTGGCCATGCTTGAAGGCGTCCTTGACCTTCCTGCCACTAAAATTCGTGAGGTCATGACCCCGCGAACTGCTATGATCAGCTTGCAAGAAGATGATCAACTACTTGATATTTTGCATGTGCTAGTTGAATCTGCTCATTCACGCTTTCCTGTGTTCTCATCCGATCAACCGGACAATGTGGTCGGGATTTTATTGGCTAAAGACTTGTTGCCATTTCTGACTGAACCTACATCAAAAGTGGATATTCGTGCACTTATGCGCCAACCGCTGTTCGTACCGGAAAGTGCCCGTTCCGATCAGGTCATGCGCATGCTGAAAAACACCCAGACCCACATTGCCGTCGTGATTGATGAATACGGTACTACTTCAGGCCTAGTCACTTTAGAAGACATTCTGGAAGAAATTGTCGGTGAAATTGAAGATGAACATGACAAGGTCGATGAAGAAGCACAGTACATCATTCCGGACAATGATCCGCATACAGCAAATACCTGGCTGGTTCAAGCACTTACACCAATTGAACACTTTAACAATGTTTTAGATGCTGAATTTTCTGATGATGAGGTAGAAACTGTCGGCGGTTTATTGCTTCAAGAAATTGGTCTAGTCAGCGATTTACAAGGTCAAGTGATTGAACTTGAAAATTGGGAATTTACCATTTTAGAAGCAGATGCCCGTACTATTCATCTGATTCGAGCTGTCCGTAAATGAGAACTTACTTTGATAAGCTGTTAAATTCATCTCAACAACAAAAGCAGCTCCCATTTATTTATCCATTTTTAATTTCGCTGTTTTCAGGTGCTGTGTTCAGTTTTGCACTGGCACCTTATTATTACTGGTGGCTGGCCCTGCTGTCTCCAGCCCTGCTCTATGCTTCATTGCGTAAACGCTCTGCTCCACAAGCCTTTTTTATTGGCTGGGCTTATGGCTTTGGCTTGTGGTTTGTCGGCGCCTTCTGGCTGTATACCTCGATCCATGTCTATGGTGATACCAGTGCTTTCTTAAGCGTACTGATGATTGCCTTTATGGCCTTGGTGATGGGACTATTTACCGCGTTGCAAACCTGGATCTACCGTCGCTTCTTCCCGGAAACACCACTGACTTTTGCACCGCTATGGGTATTCTTCGAATGGGCTAAAACCTGGGTATTCACCGGTTTCCCTTGGCTATTTGCCGGTTATGCCTTTACCGAACGTTTCCTCGATGGCTATGCGCCCTTGTTCGGAATTTTCGGCGTTTCGTTTGTAGTGATTATACTGGCTTGTGCGTTGGTGGAAATTCTGAATAAGCGTGTCTTTTGGGTCATTCCTTCAGCTATCTTACTGCTGGGTGCCTGGGGAGCTTCCTATCTCAACTTTGTGCAAGAAAAAGATGAGAAACCGCTTTCCGTTTCCCTGATTCAGGGCAATATTCCGCAAGACCTGAAATGGCTGACCGAATATCAGGTCAAAACCCTGATGATCTATGCCAACTTAAGCCGGACTGAATGGGGACGTGATCTGATCGTCTGGCCGGAATCTTCCATTCCAATGTTCCAGACCGATATTGAACCCTTTCTGGATGCCATGAAAGTTCAGGCCAATAAAACAGGAACTGCCTGGGTCACCGGTCTTCCTTATTGGGATTTGAAAGAATCACAAATTGAACAACGCCCGATGTACTACAACAGCATTATGGCAAGTGGTGATGAATCTGAAGGTTTATATAAAAAGCAGCGGTTAGTCCCATTTGGTGAATATGTGCCTTTATCGGGCTGGCTTAGCTGGGTACTCCCTGCATTACAGAATGATCCGTCTATGAGTGGTTTTTCTCGTGGAGCACGTGACCAGAAACCATTAGATATCAAAAACCATGCGTTGGGTGCTGCCATTTGCTATGAAGTGGCTTATCCCAACCTGACTCGTCGCAATGCCAGTCAAAGCGATTATTTGGTAACTGTTTCTAATGATGCCTGGTTTACCGGAACGGCTGGACCTTGGCAACACTTACAAATGGTACAAATGCGTGCCAAAGAAAATGGACGCTGGTTTATTCGTGCCACCAATACCGGTGTAACGGCATTTATCGACCATAACGGACATATTGTCAAACAGGCACCAACAGATCAAACCGCGATTCTTCGTGGTGAACTACCTGCCATGCAGGGCGAAACCTTGTATATGCGCCTCAGTGATTGGCCAATTCTGGGCTTCTCCTTGTTATTGCTAATTTTAGGCTGGATTTATCGTCCCCGTAAGGTGGATGTGTCGTTTAAATCACGGCGTTAGCTTTAAGTGTTCCCTCTCCTTCTAGGAGAGGGCTAGGGAGAGGTAAATTTTTTATGATTAATCGCCCTCATCCTCTTGCGGAATATATTCCTCATCCCAGAGGGAGAAGGAATAAAAAGGCACTAAAAACTGAGGTCAATGCCTCGGTTTTTTTTATTAAATTGAATTTATAGCTGAGTCACCAAATAAGACATCATGGCTGCTAAAAATAGCATCGGCGTATAACGATAAACTTTCACCACACCCTGTTCTAAAGCTGAAGACTGTTGTTGTTTTAAGTTGAGTACAGTCGCTTTTAATGCAGACCAAAAGCACAATACAAATAATGCGCTAAATACACTGATGGCAAAAAAGCCAACCATGATCTGGCTACTGCCTTCGGTTGCATTCCATAAACTTAGAATGCCCTGGCTAATGGGAAGCAAGCTCAAAATCAAAAGAACAGACTTGAGCATTGCCCAGTGAAATTGGTTAATTTCATCCGATACTATTAATGCTTTCATTCCATTCTCCTTGGCTAAAAATACCATTAAGGATATTATGCTCAGTTTTAATTAAATAAAAAGACTATATTTATTCATATTTTACAATTCTTGTAATCAATAAATATGGGAATAATTCTTATTATAACTCTCAAATAGTGATTATTATATATTCTGTTTAAATTCAATATTTTAATATATATTTTATAATTAAGATTTATTATCACTTCATCTTCTATTGAATAGTCAGATGAAGTGAATTGATATATTCCATAAAGCAAAATATATAATGATTCTCAATTAAGGCTGATAATAAATATCGGCATCTGTACCTTCACCGCCTTCCTTACCATCGGCGCCAAAAGAATATAAATCAAATGCCCGGCCTTCAGCGCCTGGAATCACATATTGAATATCATTTTCCCAGCTGTCTTTGGGATAGCCACCTTTGACATAACCACCCTGCATCCAGTTTTTAGCCGAAGCTGGCTGATTAACCAGTGCATCTAAACCGCCATCCTGCATGGACGGATATTTACCATTATCCAGCTTGTATTGATCTAAAGCCCCGGCAACACCTTTTAAGGTAATGGCTGAAGTATCGACTTTGGCTTTTTCACCGCGTCCCATCACATTCGGAACAATCAGTGCAGCCAAAACACCTAAAATTACAATCACCACCATCACTTCAATAAGGGTAAATCCAGACTGCTTCACTTGATATCGTTTCCCGTGCATCTCATTCTCTCGTAAAAATCATTATCTTTATAAAAATGGGTTAAATCATATTATTCATATTCACAATCGGCAGCATCACAGCAATCACAATCACCAACACAATACTTGCCATCAATACCAGCATCAGCGGTTCAAGCAAGGCCAGTAAGGTTGAAATGAGTGTAGTCACTTCACGATCCTGCATGGTCGAGGCACGCTCCAACATACGATCCAGCTCGCCCGACGCTTCGCCACTTTTGATCATTTGTACCATCATCGGTGGGAAATAACCACTACGCTCTAGTTGCGTGGCCAGGTTGCCACCTTCAGTGACTCGCTCGGCTGCCAAATTGACTGAATCCCGAATCACCCAGTTATTACTGACCGCAGCACCAATTTTAAGTGCATCGACCAAAGGTACGCCAGACTGGGTCAAAATCGATAAGGTACTGGCAAAGCGTGCCGCATTTATACCACGTGATAATTTACCAAATAATGGCAACTTGAGCGTTAAACGGTCAAACGCATAATGTCCTGCAGCGGTTCTTAAAAAGCGAACTAAAGCAGTAAAACCCACCACACTGGCGACTAACAAAAACGGCCATGCCACACGAATAAAATCACTGGCTTTCATCAGCGCCACGGTAATCCAGGGCAATGTATCTTTGCTTTGATCAAAGGTTTTGACAATGTCCGGAACCACATAGGTCATCAGCCCCATCACAATGGCAAAAGACATCAGCATGAGAATAATCGGATAAATCATTGCGCCCTGCACTTTCTTTTGCATGGCAAAGCGATTTTCGGTGTAATCTGATAATTGATCCAGAATTAAATCAAGATGTCCCGAACGTTCACCCGCTGCAATAGTAGCAATATATAAATCGGGTAAACGTCCGGCTTGCTGCAAGGCATTGGCCAGCGAATGACCTTCCATGACTTTTGAGCGCACCGACATCAACAAGTTTTGCACATGAGCCTTTTCACTTTGCTTGCCCACAGCCCGTAGTGCTTCTTCTAAAGGAATTCCGGCAGCAACCAGAACTGAGAGTTGACGGGTAAACAAGGCTAAATCATAAGCCGTGATTTTTTTCTGAAACCAGCGTTGTGAGGTATGCTTGTCTTTTTGCTCAACAGGATCAACAGTCACAGGAATAAGCGCTTTGTCTCTTAACTGTTGACGAATTTGACGTGCTGAATCACCCTCTAACACGCCTTTTTGCTGCTTCCCTGAAGCATCGATGGCAGTAAATTGATATGCAGGCATTGTGATGCTCTAATTTTCTAAAATTTGCTTCAGCGCTGTTGCGTCTGACCACCAAAATCATTCATATTCTTATACATAAATGATTTGCTCACTCTAACATAACTCTATCTTGAGCACGACGAAATTTGATCAGGACTATTTGACCCTTATTTATGCCAAATACACCATCGACTCCAGCCAACATTTATCGCATTCGTGTTGCCGTACCTGTACATATCTATGACTGTTTTGATTACACCCTGACAGCTGAACAATACCAGCAAGCTGAAGTGGGGGCACGTGTTGCCGTGTCGTTTGGTCGTCAAAATCTGATGGGTATTATTGTCGAGAAATTAACGGCTGACACCCCGATTGATCCGCGTTTTAAACTCAAAGCCATTACCGAGCTGCTGGATGATCAAGCGCTTTTAGATCAGAAAATCTTAAATTTACTCATCTGGTCAGCCCAATATTATCAATTTCCGATTGGCGAAGTTTTTCAGAGTGCTTTGCCGACGTTTTTGCGCCAGGGTAAACCCTATAATTTATTGGCACGCATGTGGAAAGTGCTGGATTTGGCTGCTGAAGCAAAACTGACCCGCTCTGAAAAACAGCAACAGGCTTATAAAGTTTTAAAACTGCATCCTCAAGGCACTACGGAAAATATTTTAAATTTGGCTGGCATTGAAACTGCAACACTCAAGGCCCTAGAAAAAAAAGACATTATTAAATGTGTTTTAGAAAATCAGGATTTTAGTCCACAACCGGTCACACTGGCGCAAATGCCGTTAACGGCGAATGAAGATCAAAAGAAAGCCATTCAACAGGTGTTGAAAGCCCAGAAAAAATATCAGGCTTTTTTACTGGATGGCTTGACCGGGAGCGGTAAAACCGAAGTCTATTTGCAGATCATGCAAGAGGTGCTGAAACAGGGCAAGCAAGTCTTAGTTTTAGTTCCTGAAATTGGTTTAACACCACAAACCATTAGCCGTTTCCAGTCACGTTTTCATGGCAATATTGTACTGCTGCATTCCGGGTTGAATGACTCAAAACGCTTACAAGCCTGGCAGGCTGCCCAAACCGGCAAAGCCTCGATTATTTTAGGCACACGTTCTGCCATTTATACGCCGTTGCCCAATCTGGGCTTAATCATTTTAGATGAAGAACATGACCTCTCTTTTAAGCAACAGGAAGGATTTCGCTATCATGCCCGTGATGTGGCCATGTATCGTGCGCATCTTGAAAGTTGTCCAATTATTTTAGGTTCAGCCACCCCCAGTATCGACAGTTATGCCCTGGTTGAATCGGGGAAAATGACCCGTTTAGAACTCAATCAGCGTGCTGGTGCGGCAGTGATGCCAAAGATTCATCTAATTGACCTAAAAATTGCGCAAAAACAGAATGGTATTAGCCAAAGCCTGATTGATGAAATGCAAAAACGTCTGGATAAAAAAGAACAGGTACTGGTATTTTTAAACCGTCGCGGTTATGCCCCGGTTCTGATTTGTGAAAGCTGTGCCTGGCAGGCCAAGTGCCCGCATTGTGATGCCAACTTTACCGTCCATCGCCAGCCTTATCAGCATTTGCATTGTCACCACTGTGGTAGCATTCACCGTCTGCCGGAGCAATGCCCGCAGTGCAAGCATAGTGAATTAAAACCGATTGGTCTGGGTACTGCCAAAGTTGAAGAACATTTACAACAATTATTTCCCAATTTTGACGTGATTCGGGTCGATCGTGACTCGACCAGTCGGGTCGGCAGCTGGCAAAAAATTTATGACAAGATCCAGAAAAGTGAACCAGTCATTTTACTCGGCACGCAAATGCTGGCCAAAGGGCATCACTTTCCTTATGTCACCTTGGTGGCCATTTTAGATATTGATTCAGGCCTGCTCAGTGTTGATTTCCGAGCCACCGAACGCACGGCACAACTGATTGTACAGGTTGCTGGACGGGCTGGACGCGGTGAACGCAAAGGTGAAGTCTATTTGCAAACCCTGAGACCGGATCATCCCTTATTAAATACCTTGATTCAGGATGATTACCGTCATTTTGCCAAACAGGCCTTAAAAGAACGCCAAGCTGCGTTATTGCCACCTTTTCGTTATGCAGCTTTAATTCGTTGTGAATCGAAAAGTCAGGAACAAAATCAGGAGTTCTTGCAACAGCATGCCCAGGCTTTAAGACAGGTTTCTGAGAACCTGATTGATATCTGGGGACCGATTCCCGCCCCAATGGAACGCAAGGCTGGGCGCTATCAGGCGCATATGGTGTTGTTGTCGCAAGATCGAGCGCGATTACACTTTTATATCCGTAACTGGTGGCAAAATATGTTGCATCAAAAGCCCTCAACCATGAAACTTACACTCGATATAGATCCTCAAGAATTGAGCTAACTCAACGTTCACACTTTGCTTAATTTTTTTGAAATTAAAATAAATTCCAGGACGAGCTGATGTCGCTACTGTTACAAATTACGATTTTTCTGGGAACTTCACTACTTCTGGTTCCACTTGCCAAGCGTTTTGGCATTGCCACCGTACTCGGCTATTTGTTTACAGGTATTCTGCTCGGTCCCAGCGTATTGAATATTGCCAGTGACCCGGAAGCGATTCAGGAACTGGCGGAATTTGGCGTCATCTTGCTCATGTTCATTATTGGTCTGGAACTGCGTCCGCAGCGCCTTTGGGAAATGCGCAAATCCATCTTCCTCATGGGCAGCTTACAAGTCGGCATTACCGGCGTTATTCTGGCAGTCGTGACTTTTTTTACCTTGCAGCAGAACCTGGCCGCCAGTTTTGTGATTGGTATGGCGCTGGCGCTATCTTCTACCGCCTTTGTGTTACAGCTGCTTTCAGAAAAGCAGCAGCTCAACACCACCTTCGGGCAACAATCTTTTTCTATTTTACTGTTTCAGGATATTGCGGCCATTCCCCTGCTGGCGATTATTCCCTTACTGGCTGGCACTGAATCGACCCATCATGGGGTGGCCTACTTTGCCGCGATCATCGCGACCTTTAGCGGTTTGTTCCTGTTTAGCCGCTATATGATGCGTCCTTTTTTCCGCTTTGTAGCCAAAAGTGGCGCGCATGAACTGATTACCGCAGTCGGCTTGTTTATTGTGTTGGGTGTAGTGGCCCTGATGGATGTGCTCGGCATCAGTACCACCCTGGGCGCTTTCTTGACTGGGGTATTGCTTGCCGACTCTGAATTCCGTCATGAACTCGAAGCCAGTATTGCACCGTTTAAGGGACTGCTGCTGGGCTTATTCTTCATGACGGTGGGCATGACCACACAATTGTCACTGCTGGTAGATATGCCCTGGCTGATTATTGGCGGTGCACTCATTTTAATGCTGGTCAAAAGTATCACCCTGACGGCAATTGCCCGCTATTTAAACTATTCATGGCGCAACAGCTTACTACTTGCGACCTGTCTGGCCCAAGGCGGTGAATTTGCCTTTGTGGTGCTAAAAGTCGCGACGAGTGAAAAAGTTCTGACTCAAGCCATGCTTGAACCTTTGACCCTGATTGTGACCCTTTCCATGGTGCTCACCCCGATGTTTTACTGGTTGATCAGCCGCTGGATTATTCCTTTAATAGATAAAGAAAAAACGCCTGTTTATGATGAAATTCCAGACATCCATAACCCGATGATCATTGCCGGCTTTGGCCGTTTTGGCCAGATCATTGCCCGTATTGCCCATTTACAGCACCAGTCTTTTACCGCCATTGACAGCAATCTGGAAAAAGTCGATTTCGTGCGAAACTATGGCGGTACGGTATACTATGGTGATGCCACACAACCCGATATTTTACGTTCCGCGGGCATTGAATACGCCAAGGTTTTTGTCCTGGCAATTGATGATATTGAAGACTCCATGAATGTGGCACGCCATATTCGCTTAAACTATCCCCAGCTGAAACTTTTGGTTCGTGCCCGAGACCGTCATCATGTGCATTTACTGCGCGACTTAGGTGTCGAACATATCTGGCGTGAAACCTATTTGTCATCGCTGGGCATGGCTTATCGCGCTTTACGTGAGTTAGAGATTAGCGAACAAGATGCCTATAAGAGTATTGAACTGTTCCGTGATTACGATGAGAAATTACTGCTTCAACAACAACGGGTTTATACTGATGAACAGAAGATTTATGAAACCCATCGTAATGCACTGGCAGAACTGGAACACTTATTTGAAAGTGATGCTCAAATTCGTCAGGAACCCACTGGCGTCAATTTACAACGAGGCTTAGCACATCAGCGTATTGATGTCACAAGAGATGATAGTAACTAGCTTGTGTTTTACAATATAGACACCATTAACACGGGCTATTGGAGAAATTTATGTCTGAATTACGTCAACGCTTTTATATTGAAAATTGCCCGATTCGTGGTGAAGTGGTGCATCTTGAAAGCGTTTTGCAAACCATTCTCGCGCAACGTGATTATCCGCAAGCCATTCAAATTCTTTTGGGGGAAATGCTCAGCGCTACCGCCTTGTTAGCCAGTACCCTAAAAATTAAAGGCCGCATCAGCCTGCAAATTCAAGCAGCTGGCACATTCAAATGGGCAATGGCGGAATGCAACCATTTAGGTCAGCTACGTGCATCAGCGGATTATGAAGAAGATCCACGCTTTTTTCAGGCAGAAAACAGCAGCACGGTATTTAATGCCCTAGTCAATCCGATACTGTTTATTAATATTGAGCCTGAATTTGGCGAACGCTATCAGGGTATTATTGCCCTAGAACACGAAACTTTGGCCGGTTGTTTAATGCAGTATTATGATTTATCTGCACAAATTCCAACAAAAATTGTTTTGGCCAGCAATGCTGAACGCTCTGGCGGGCTGCTGATTCAACTCTTGCCACGTAATAGTGAAGAAGAACAGCAACGTGTGGATGAAGACCTTTGGCCACGCCTAACCATGCTAACTGAAACATTAAAAGCGGAAGAGCTCACAGATCTGGAACCGACTGAAATTCTTTACCGTTTATATAATGAAGAAGATGTGCGTTTACCAGAAGTGGAACAATTAAGCTTTGGTTGTACCTGCTCTAAAGAGCGTTGTGCCAATGCCTTGATTCAAATTGGTGTAGAAGCGGTACGTGAAACGCTAGAGTTTCAGAACCCGATTACCATGGATTGCCAGTTCTGCAGCACCCGCTACACTTTTACTGCTGAAGAAGCTTTTGGTTTATTTGGTAAACACCTCAGTTGATTTTATTCAAGTGAACAACATCAGGACAGCTATAATCGCTGTCCTTTTTTATCTTCGCAAAAAATTAAAAATAAAATCCATTATTTTCTTATCCTTTTTTACCTCATTTTTTTACACTTGTATTTTAAATATTTTAGCGTAGAATTTCATTTCAAAATAAAGCAAAACAATCTCAAATAATGCTTTATTTTTAATGCATAAAAATAAATTAATAATTGGAAATATTGACCACATGAACACAAAAATAATACTCAGTATATTATTACTGCTGACTTGTCCTTTTATTCATGCAAAAACCCGTGATTTAGTGGGAACATGGAAAGCGATTGATGATAAAACAGGCTATGCGCGTGCTGACGTTCTCATCACCAAGAAAGAAAATGGAGGGTATCTGGGAACAATTATCCAAGTCCATGCCATTCCAAACCGTACCCCCATTGAACATTGCGAAAAATGCAAAGGTACACTCAAAAATGCCCCTCTAATTGGCTTACCTATCTTTTCAGGCTTTAAGCAAAATCCTAAAAAGACAGATGAATTTATTGATGGTCAGGTACTTGATCCCCTTTCCGGTCATGTCTATCAAGGTAAAGGACGTCTTAATACCCGAGGCAATGTCCTGACCTTACGTGGCTTTATTGGCACTAATCTACTCGGCCGGACCGTATCCTGGATTAGAGTGGATTAACATGCTTTTCATTCAGCACAAGTTTTTATCTCCATCCTGTTAAAAACTTGTGCATCCTCCATTTATAACCTTAAAATCCAGTTCAACCCTTACCTCTATAAATAAGCAATAAATTATTTTTTATTATTGACTTAGATATATCAAAAGATAAATTCCATTATTAAAACCTATAAGAATAATAATTTTTCTTCATAAAAAACCGTATTGAGCATTTAGGTAAAATATTAATTGAATAAAAATTTAAATTTTTAATATCCCGTTAGAGTGTTTTTTAATCAAAAAGAAATTAAAAAATAAACCACACAACACAATCAATTTTTTATGTGAATTATTTAGCATTTTAATCATTTGATTTTATAGATACTTATCGTTATAAATTAGATGTTTTACTCTAAAAACATAAGACATTCATTTCAACAGGGGGAATTAATGAAGAATTTGTATAAAGGCGTTGTGACAGGATTACTATTGGCAACCCTATCTTCATTAAGTTTTGCAGAAAACGATAATGATCCTTTGGTCGGCAAATGGAAAACAATTGACGATCGAACCGGTTATTCGCGTGCCGATGTTCAAATTAGCAAGAAGCCGGATGGTACTTATGAAGGAGTCATCGTTGCGACCCGTAATGTACCAGGCACAGAAAAAATGGGGATCTGTTCGAACTGTCCGGGTAACCTGAAAAATAAACCATTTCTTGGCCTGCCTTTTATTTGGGGTTTTAAACAAAATCCGGATAACCCACGTGAATTTAATCATGGCCGCGTGCTTGACCCGATTGGTGGCAAAGTCTACAAAGGCAAAGCACGTCTCAGTGCCAGTGGCAAGCACTTAAACCTGCGCGGTTATGTCGGTGTATCGGTAATTGGCCGTAGCGTGACCTGGATTAAATATTGATCTTATTAATGATTTGCGAAGGCTCCTGTTAAGGGGCCTTTTTTTTGTCATGATTTGAAACAATAAGGTACAGATCTACACTGTTGCAGATTTATGAAAGGCATAATAATGATTAAAACATAATCAGTTCTAGCTTCTTATTTATGCCTAAAAATCATTACGAAGTTCTTGGCATTAGTCGCAATGCCACACAGGATCAAATAAAGAAAGCCTACCGAAAACTGGCTCGAAAATATCATCCTGATGTTAGCAAAGAGAGCGATGCTGAAGAAAAGATGCAAACCATTAACGTTGCCTATGACACCTTAAGCAATGAAGAGAAAAAAGCTGAATATGATTTTCAGCTGGATCATCCTGAAGCTTTTTATCAATCCGGGGCACAAACAGGAACCGGCGGTTTTGACCATGCCCACTTTTATAACCAGGGATTTAATCAGCAACATTCCAGTTTTAGCGGTTTTGAAGATCTTTTTGGACGCTTTGGCGCGGGTTTTGGTGGCGGTAACTATCAATACCAAAATCAGCAAAGACAGCAACAACGCAGTTATCAAGGAGAAGATCAGCATGCCAGTATAGAAATTGATCCTGAAATTGCTTATCACGGTGCAACACAGCATATTACCTTGCAGATTCCTACCTTAAATGCTTATGGAGAGCCTGAAGTTCAGCGCAAAACCTTACAGGTCAAAATCCCCAAAGGCATGAAAGAAGGTCAACACATTCGCCTGAGCGGCCAAGGTCAAAGTGGCATCAATGGCGGTAAAAATGGGGATTTGTATATTGAAATTCACTATAAAGATACTGCGCGGATTCGGGTTGAAGGTGCCGATATTTATTACAATGTGAATATCACCCCCTGGGAAGCAGCATTAAGCCAAAGCATAGAAATATCTACGCCCGAGGGTAAAAAAATTCAGGTCAACGTACCTAAAAATGCCAAAACCGGTCAACAGCTACGACTCAAGGACAAAGGGATTCCGAGCAAAGTGCCAGGTCATCTTTATCTTGTTTTAAATATTGTCTATCCAACTGCGCAAACTGAACATGAACAGCAGGCTTATCAAGCTTTTTCCGAAGCTTTTGCAACGTTTAAGCCTCGCAATGCTTAAGGAGAACATCATGACTACTATTCATTATCGTGAAATTATATCTGATGAATTTAACCCTGCAGATGTCATTGATGAGCATTACAGTTTTGATTTAAAGCATTTTGCTGATGCCTGTGGACAAAGTCCTGAATGGGTTTTACAGCTACTTGAATACGATATTTTAGACACGCGTCCAGAAGAAAGAATTCATCAATTTTTTGGTGACGATGTTTCTCGTGCACGTCGGGCCTACCGTTTGCAGCGCGACTTTGATGCCAGCTTTTCTGCGGTGGCAATGATGCTCGACTTAATTGATGAAGTGCAACAATTACGTAAACAGGTGAAACACTTCAATGTAAAAAATGCTTAAAGGTACTTTTCTGCCTCCCTCGTACCGTTTATAGACTAGGTACGTGGTGGTTATTTTGTTCTGAAATTCAACGCTGGAGAATAATCTAGGCTTATGAAAACCAAAGAATGCAATAAAAAAGTGAAAAGAATGTTTCCTGAACATCAGGAACTCATCCATAAACTACGACATGACGATCCTCATTTCGCGAAAATATTTGAGGGCCATCAGGATCTGGATAAGGAGATCACTCAGCTTGAGCTTAATCCGGTTAATCTAATCAATGACGATATTGATTCATTAAAGCGCAAAAAGCTGAAAATGAAAGATGAAATTTATAAAATTCTGTCCCAGAATGCTCAAGTAAGCTGATCTTTTAGCAGGCAAAAAATGGCCAAGATCATTTTTGGGTTGGATTGGACGATGCCGTATTGTGCATCAAACATAGCAGGTATTGATAAAAACTGACCCATTATTTTAACTTGGTCAGTTTTTCAACTTCTTTCATGGTTTCTTTGACCGATTGCTTAATCGGCTCATAGTTTAAAAACCAGAACAGGTTTACGTGCTGATCTTGGTGCTGTTGAGCCAACAAATCAATGACGCTCTTTTCCCCGCGGCCCACCAGATGGCGACGATAAAAATAATAAACCAAGAGTGCCGTGGTGATCAGCATCACTATCAGCATGCTCCAGAACCCGGTTGGAGATTTTAATCCTGGAATAAATTCAAAGTTCATTCCATAAATCCCGGTCAATAAAGTCAGAGGAGCAAAAATTGCAGTGATAATGGCCAGAATCCGCATATTTTCATTGGTCTGGTTAGCAATTGCAGAAAAATGCAAATCGATAGCAGCCTGAATGGATGCACGAAGACGAACCATATGCTTTTGAATTCGGCCCACATGGCTGACCAGATCATCCATCCGCACCAGCATAATATCTTGCCGTTCAGACTTTTTCTTACCTTTTAAATGTGGGTAATTATCTACAATTTCATCCCGCAGTTCCTGTAAGGCATCAATCTGTTCTTCGCAGAGATTCTCCACTTGCTGAAACGACATGCTTTCTTGGAATAACTGATTCCATTTGCTAAATCTACGATGGCCTTGTAGTAATTCTTGCTGCCAAAACTCTACCCGACGGGTCAGGGGTACTCGCAAATCTAAATAGCCATCGATAATGCTATTTAACAAGCGTAAAGTTAAATCTAAAGGTGTGGTAGAAACTTTACGTGATTTGTTTTGATCTTGCACAGAGCGGGTAAAATTCATTTCAATTCGTGAAATATAATTCTCAACCGCCCTGTTGCCCTGTTCACGTACTGTAATCAGCACCTGAGGCGTCATGATAAAGCTAATCGGTGTGGTGGCTAAACCAAACATCTTTTCATGCTGTTCCAGCGCTTGTGCGCCGGTTTTTATATCATCATCCGGTGTAATCAGTTTACGAAAAATCAGCAGGTCATAATCTTCCATGGTATCGAAGGTACAAGGATGCTCCAGATTTAAAACATCTTTCACATGAAACTCATTTAAAATCAGCTGGGTATATTGATAGATTTCTTTTTGCCACTCATCCGCACGATTCACTACATCTTCACGAGTACAATCGATCCATACAAAGAGGGATTCGGCTTGAGTATTTGGAGTTTTCTGTACAAAAAAATGCTGTTCAGTAGGATGTTGGTAGAAATAATAAACCTGCATGTAAACAATTCTCTAGGGTACTTTCTTATTGTTGGATTGATGGAAATTTCAATAATTCAACCGCGCTATGGCATAAAATTATGAGCTGCGCGAAAGCGTTAAGCAATAACATACAACTGGATTTGCACATTTTAAATCGAATTTTATTTGTGCCCATAAAAAAGCCCTGAGCGACTCAAAGTTATTCCTTTGACGAAGCTCAAGGCTTTTTATATATTTTCATTCACATGAGCTAACTCATGTGAAGTACAAACAATTAAGCTTGTTCAATGTCTTTCATAGTTAATTTGATACGACCACGGTTGTCGACATCAGCAACTTGAACCTTGATTTCCTGACCTTCAGACAATACGTCTGAAACGTTGGCAATGCGTTCGTTCGAAATTTGAGAGATGTGAAGTAAGCCATCAGTACCAGGAAGGATGTTTACAAACGCACCGAACTCTACGATACGAATCACTTTACCAGTGTAAATTGTACCTGGTTCGATTTCAGCAGTAAGCGCCTGGATTTTTGCAACAGCAGCCATCGCAGCAGCTTTAGTTTCACCGAATACGCGAACTGTACCGTTGTCTTCAATGTCAATTGCAGCTTTGGTTTCTTCAGTAATCGCACGAATGGTCGCACCACCCTTACCAATCACGTCACGGATCTTGTCAGGGTTAATGTTGATCACCTGGAATGTCGGCGCGTGCATAGAAATTTCTGGACGAGCACGTGAAATCACCTGGTTCATTGCATTTAGGATGTGCATACGACCTGCATACGCCTGGTTCAATGCAACTTCCATGATTTCTTCAGTGATACCTTCAATCTTGATGTCCATTTGAAGTGCAGTAATACCGTTGGCAGAACCTGCTACTTTAAAGTCCATGTCGCCAAGGTGGTCTTCATCACCCAAGATGTCAGAAAGAACTGCGAAACGCTCGCCTTCTTTTACTAGACCCATTGCAATACCGGCAACAGGTGCTTTAAGTGGAACACCTGCATCCATAAGTGATAATGAAGCACCACATACAGAAGCCATTGAAGATGAACCGTTAGATTCAGTGATGTCAGATACAATACGGATCACATACGGGAAGCGGTCAGCTGGTGGAAGTACAGCTTGAACACCACGACGCGCCAGACGACCATGACCGATTTCACGACGTTTAGGACCAGATTCACGACCAGTTTCACCTACTGAATATGCGGGGAAGTTGTAGTGCAACATGAAGTTGTCAGTTTTAGTACCTGCAAGGGTATCAACCATCAACGCATCACGAGTGTTACCCAAAGTTGTTGTTACCAACGCCTGAGTTTCACCACGGGTGAACAATGCAGAACCGTGAGCACGGTCTAGAACGCCAACCTGTACGTCAAGCGCACGAACAGTTTTTGTATCACGACCGTCAATACGTGGTTTACCAGACAAGATGTTGTCACGTACTGTACGGTATTTAAGATCTTCAAATAATTCGTTTAAGTCGTCAGCAATGCCAGTTTCGTCATTTTCTGGAACGAATTGAGCAACCGCTTCAGCTTGAAGCGCGTCAAGCGCGTCATAACGGTCATGCTTAACTGCAATGGTATATGCTTCAGAAATTTTTGCTTCGAACGCTTCTTTCAATTTAGCACGAAGGTCTTCGTTTTTCTCTGGAGCAGTCCAAGTAGACTCTGTTGCACCAGCAGCAGCTGCGAATTCTTTGATTGCCTGAATGGCAATTTGCATTTCATCATGACCGAAAAGTACAGCACCCAGCATTTGGTCTTCTGAAAGTTCTTTTGCTTCAGACTCAACCATAAGCACTGCAGATTCAGTACCTGCAACAACAAGATCAAGATCACTTTCTTTTAACTGTTCATTGTTCGGGTTAAGAACGTATTCTCCGTTGATTAAACCAACACGCGCACCACCGATTGGACCGCGGAAAGGCGTACCGGCAATGGCAAGTGCTGCAGAAGTACCAAGCATTGCAGCAATGTCGGCTTCCATAGTTTTGTCAGAAGAAATAACGGTTGCAGTCACTTGAATTTCGTTGAAGTAACCTTCCGGGAACAACGGACGAATTGGGCGGTCAATTAAGCGTGAAATTAAAGTTTCAGCTTCAGAAGCACGGCCTTCACGTTTACCGTAACCACCAGGAATACGACCTGCAGCATATTGTTTTTCTTGATAGTTAACCGTCAGTGGGAAGAAATCCTGACCAGCTTTTGCTTTTGGTTGAGCAACAACAGCAACAAGTACCGTTACGCCGCCCATAGTAATTACCACGGTATTTGCTTGACGTGCAACGCGACCTGTTTCAAGTACAACATTGTGCTGGCCGTATTGGAATTCTTTACGAACAATATTAAACATTGACATGTATTTTTCTTTCCTAGTTCTTTTGAACAGTTATTCTAGTGGAGACCCCTAAGGTTTGGCATTCACATCAACTGCATAAATGACAAAGCTTAGAAGCCGACCTCACTAGAGAATAAAAATGTATGAATACACTATTTTTAAACACAAAGAAGGAGCGAAACAATCGCCCCTTCCCCATTACCTAACCAAGGCCAGGTATACTTTAATTTTCAGTAATACGGCATTCAACATGCAATAGTCCGAAAAAATAAGTTTAATCGAATTAACGACGTAAACCTAAAGCAGCGATCAAAGCGCTGTAACGAGTAGCATCTTTACCTTTAAGGTAGTCAAGAAGCTTACGACGTTGGTTAACCATACGGATAAGACCGCGACGGCTATGATGGTCGTGTTTGTGTTCTTTAAAGTGACCTTGCAAATCATTGATTTGGGCAGTTAAAAGAGCTACTTGAACTTCAGGTGAACCAGTGTCGTTTTCAGCGCGAGCAAATTTAGCAACGATCTCTGCGCGATCTGCGTTTGTTAAAGCCATTCGATTTCTCCGAGATGCTTAAAAATTACATTTGATAGAAATCAATTGATTTCTCAATTGACTGCCGTGCATCACTACAGCAAGTGCGTTATTTTAAGGGAAAATCCAGGGGATTGCAAAAAGAGAAACTGCTTTTCATCTTTTTATATCAATTCATTGAAAAGGCTTCATTTTTTATTTTGTCCATTCAACTTTGAATTTATAGCTTGCCAGTCAAATTTTCTCCTGAAAAAGACTGAAACAACATGGTTTTTCCCGATTAAAAAATGCGTATTTTTATTTTAGCCTCATTCATTCAAGATAAAAAAAAGCCCAAGCTAGGCTTGGACTTCTTTGCGCTGTAGTTTCTTATATTTTAATTATTATTATTTTATTTATTATTATTTTATTTATTATATTAATTTACGCTTTCTAGCGCTTATTATTATTAACATTCCCTGTGTTAACTTTTACTTCCCTATGTGGCAAATTTTGCCATAAATCCTTGTGTAAAGAAGTCGACTTTTTCGTATCTCCTTGTAAGTTTTTTCGTACATTCGTTAATGTTTTTTTATTGCTCATGTAAACAAAAAAATAAATATATCAATAAAAATCAATTATTTAATTCAATTTAATATTAATTATATACAAATATAGCTCTATAACTCCGTTGAATATCTGTTCTTAAGCAGGTTTAACTAATAATGTCAGATTGTGACAATATTTTTAAGTATTGGTATCTTTTGCACATAAAAAAGCCCTGTAGTCTCTCCCAAAACTACAAGGCTTAGCGGCTGTAAGTTTCCTCTTTATCCTTACTTCAGTGTAAGTTCGCTGCCTTTCGACATTATTATTATGGTATGGCGATTTTACCCAACCTTCCGTGTTGAGCTTTTTATGTGCAGCCATCATCTCAAAAACATTCCTAAAGCTCTATGCGGCAATTTCTCGAATTGATGTAAGCAATTTCGTACAAAAACCTGTATTATTTATTTATATTTAACAATTTATCAAACTGTTAATTTTATCTAACATCCCGCTTTTTCTGCTGGTTTTGATGGTTAATGCTTGTACTAAGGCCTCTTGATCGGCCAACACACTCACCACTTTCTTGGCACGGGTAATTGCGGTATACAGCAATTCTTTACTGAGTAAATTTTTCGCAGCCTCATCCAATACCACTGCGGTATGGGTAAATTCCGAACCTTGTGATTTATGAATGGTCAGTACAAATGCAGTTTCAATACTTTTCGGCAAGCGGGTAGCGGGCACCCATTTTTCCAGACTCGGAAAATAAACTTCAAATTGCGACTGTCCATCACGGCTACGCTTAAAACAGATCCCGATATCCCCGTTCGACAAGCCCAACTGGTAATCGTTATAGGTCATCATGACCGGACGACCAACATACCAATCACCTTGCTTGCTCATATGTAGAGCTAAAACCTCCAGTAAGCGCTGTTCAATTTGCTGATTCAGTTGGTTTAAACCAAATGCGCCATGCCGAATAGCGGCCAAAATTCGGTAATCATCAAAAGTCTTGACCACCTGAGGTACCCAAAGCTCAGGCTCATCGGCGGTTAAATAACTTTTTAGCACTTCAATATAGGCTTGATAGCCCAACATCAGTTTGTCGTAATAGGCTGTCCGGTCAAATTGCCTGGACAGATGAGCAGGAAGATATTCCAGTTGAATTTGATCGTCCATTTCAGCTTGCAGTGACAGCGCCTTGATTTCACCCGGAGCAACCACTTGCTGGGCAAAATTTTCTAATAATGCACCACTATTTTGAGGGACTTCTTGTGCCTGAATAAATTTGGCCATTTGCCCAATCAATGCACCCTCTTTAAAACGGCGACTGGTAACGAGGTTGACCCGACTCTCTGCCAAAGCGGGAACTTGTTGTAGATCCGCCAGTACTGATCCTACATCTACCGCAGCCAACTGATCCGCATCGCCCAGTAAAATTAAGCGGGCCTGATCCGGCACTGCCGACAACAACATATTGGCCAAACTCAAGTCCAGCATGGAGGCTTCATCCACCACAATCACGTCATAAGGCAAAGGCTGCTTGGCATGAAAACGTGGCTGATAGTTCGTTCCTAACCCCAATAAACGGTGAATAGTAATGGGATGCAGCTGTTTAAGTTCATCGGTGACCAAGTCTTGCAGTTTTTCATCATTCAGTGAGTTTTGCAGCGCCTCTTTCATGCGCTGTGCAGCCTTACCGGTCGGTGCTGCCATGGCAATACGAATATTGGGCATGGCCTGATTCAGCACGGCAATAATGCGGGCCAAGGTATAGGTTTTTCCGGTTCCTGGTCCGCCGGTAATGATATTCAGTACATGCGTCGCCACCATGCTTAAAGCTTGTCGTTGATATAGGTCGGTGAGTAAATCTGGATAAGCGGAAAGATCAACAGCTTCAATGTGTTGCTGTTTTAAACGTGCTACCTGCAATGCCAAGGACTGTTCCAATGCCCAATAGCGATACAAATATAAATACTGCTGATCGAAAACAAAGGGCGCAAGCTGTTCTTGAATGTGATCTACCGAAACCACTAAATCATTCAGTGTATCGGCTTGTGCCTGAGTTGCAGAAATACAACTGTCGCCTTGTTGAACTGCTTCCAGAACCTGTTGAATAATGTCGCTACTATTTTCGTCCTGTGGCGCATAACTAAACGGCTTCTGGCGAATAAACCGACTCCAAGTGCTGATCCATTCAGCGCTTTGATCATCTTTATATTGTTTATTTTCCACACAGTTATCCTCAAAGTTATCCACAACTTAATCTATTGTTTACAAGCCATTAAATTTGACAAATCAGGCAATTTTGCTGCTTTTATCTTCAGCAAAACAGCCCAAAATAGCATCAAGCCGCAGTATAAATTCGGCCTCCGGCTTCCAGTGATAAAAGCCCTGTTCCGCCTGCCCGTTCATGCCGCGCAAATACAGATAACTTGCGCCGCCCAAATGTTTCTCAATGTCATAGTCTTGCAGCTGTACCGTTAAATAGCGATGCAATGCGACCAGATATAAACCGGCCTGCAACCAATAGCTAGCCTGCGACATACTCTGCTGAATTTCCCCATCCAGATAATGCGATTGATCTGTGCCTAAAAAGTTACTTTTATAATCGGCGATGTGATAGCGCTGGCCATCAAAATACACCAAATCGATGGATCCGGTGAGATAGCGTGCAGAATTGGCCGGGTTAAAATCCAGCATGTCGATGCCGTGTTCTGCATAGAGCTGATGAATACGCTGAATAGCCAAGACATGATCGGACAAGGACAAATAAAACGGAAATTCAGCCAGATATTCATGTTCAGCCAGTTGATTCAGCTGAAAATCCTGATGTAACGGTGTCATTAACACCTCTGCTAGCCATTCACCCATCCAGCCAATCAGCTGTTCTTCATCTGCTGGCTGAAACTCCTGTTCATATTTTGCAATAAGTTCTAACCATAAACTTGGATAGTCATTTTTAAACCGGCGGCGAATTTCCAGCGGCCAGTCTTGCTGATCTTTAAAATCAATATGTTCAAAAATTTCATGCAGAAAGGTTCCTGCTACCGTGCCCATCGGAAAATTGCGTTTGATCCAGGACAGCGGTTGATTGGTCACCGTTTCAATCGGCTCAAGTAGATGGATTTCATCTGCAGCACTTGGCATTTGTTCGGTATTTACCGCCAAGGCATCCATAGCCTGTTTACGGCTTAAATGCTGTGCCAAGGCACTGAAACTGGTTTTGGAACGTGGATAAAACCGCTGTGCAGGAAACTCCAAAGCCTGTAAAGGCAAAGGTTCAGATTGATGTTTGGCCTGCAACTTCACCGGTCTTTCATTAAGCAATGCTTCGTCAGCACTGGCAGGATGCGCAAAGTCTTGCCCACGCCAGAAAGCCAAACCATGACTGGACTTGCCTTCCTGATCCTGCAACATAGCATAAACCCGATGGCTGGCCCGGGTCAGGGCCACATACCAAAGCCGGTGCTGCTCTGCCACGGCACGGGCATTGTGCTGATCAATTGCGTTTTGATCGAGCAAATGCTTGTCATTCACCGCAACCACACGCTGAATATCCACTTTCCCGGTCACCGGATGCACATGCTCGACTGTCGAAAAATTCAGGGTTTTGTTCATTTCCCTAAAATCTTTATCAGCCCCCAGCAAAAATACAATTTTAAACTCCAGCCCTTTGGACTGGTGGATGGTCATCAGTTGCACACCTGCCTCATTCGACAGTTTGCGTTCCAGTTCCCACTCGCGTTCTGCCGGAGATTGCAGCTGTTTCAGATACCAGTGATACAGCTTTTGTGCGCCCTGATATTGTTCACTGTGCTGACTCAGCAACTCGGTCAAATGGCGCAAATTCACCACGCTACGCTCATTATCCCGACTTTGGGTCGCTACCAGATTTTTCCAGACCTGAAATAAATTCAGACAATATTGCCATGCGGTTAAAAAGCCTTTTTGCAGCCACATTTCACGAATGCAATCGAAATCGTAAATAAACTGGCTTAAGCCATCTGCTTGGGCTTCCAGCTGCATCAATTGCTGTAAATTAAAGCCCAATAAACGGCTGAGCAAAGCCCGTTTGATTTTTCCTTCATCATAAGGATGCATAATCGCGCTGAGCACAGCACCGACATCTTTGGCCACCACATGATCAAACACACTGCGTTTTGATGGACGATTGACCCGAATGCCTAGGCGCTCCAATTCATATTGGGCTTTATCCAGACCATCATGGTTTTTCGATAAAATCGCGATGTCATTTTCAATCAGATATTTAGGACCGGTTTTCTCGGCCAGATAGAGTTTTTCTTCAATACCCTGATTGAGTAAATCGCGAATTTTCCAGGCCACCTGAATCGGCTCGTCCTTTTTATCATTCAGCAACAGCCAGCGCAGCGGTTGATGATTTTCACCCTCTGCATCAATGAGTGCTGGATGGGGACGCAAGCCGGCTTCCACCGGGCTATAAATCACCTCTTCACCAAAGTCCATCTGTCGCTGAAACAGGGCATCCACCGCTTGTACTAGCACTTTAACCGAACGGTGATTATGGCGCAGGCTGTATTGCCGTCCCTGTTTGGAAAGCACATCGGCACGAGCTTTGTTATAGGTCAGCATATCGCCACCGCGAAAGCCATAAATCGCCTGTTTCGGGTCACCGACCATAATCATGCAGCCCTGCATATAGCGCTTCTGATCACGCCAAATCCGCGCCAGCATATTGTCCTGATCCTGGTTGGTGTCCTGAAATTCATCCACCAAAATCAGAGGATAACGTGCCTGCACAAACTTGGCAAAACGCAATCCCTGTTCGCCTTGCAAGGCTTCCGAAAGGGTTCGAATTTGCTGGGAAAAAGTGGTTTCACTTTTCTGCTGCAGCACTTGTGGCAAGCGTTTTTTGACTTCGCGACTTAAGTAAAATTTTAAATAAGCATCCAGCAGATCCAAATCCAGACTGAGTTTGGATAGAGCCTCACAAAAATGTTTCAGTGATTGAATCAGGACATGCTGATTAAACTGATTCAGTACATCTTCAGCACATTTATTCAGAACTTTTTTGGTCGCCAGTTCAGTGAGATTTTTCAGGGTCTTCTCAAAATGCGGGGCAAATAAAGCATAGCTGCGCTGTTCCGATAGAGCCTGAATAAACGCTGGCAAATCTTCACACAAGGTGTGCTGCATCAAGGCATCAGTGCGCCATTTTTTACCAATGACTGAATGATATTGCCCATCTGCCGAATAATATTCACTCAAACTCTCAATCAGGCTTAAATCCAGCTGAATAAACTCATCCACCAACTGTTCAAACTGGTTTAAATCCAGCTCGGGCGCTTTGACTTCCTGAAACTGGGCCGAGGCAAAATTCAGGGTATTTTCTACCACCGGAACGTAGGCTTCCTGCGATTTTAACTTTTGATTAAGCAGCAGATAATCGACCACATTTTGCGGCTGGGACTGAATCCATTCACGCAGCACATCGTGAATCAGTTGATGAGTATAACTTTTAGCATCATCGGTAATATCGGCGCGTTCAATCTTGCCACTTTCAAAGGAGAACTCGCGCAGCAGCTTTTGGCTAAAACTGTCCAGCGTTCCGACAAACAGTTCATCCAACTGATCAATCACCAGTTTTAAACGTTCACGGGCAAAATCAACGCGCGTGGCATAATCCTGTAGCACTTTTTGAAATAAGGGATCAGATTCCGCCGAGATTTTGGCCTGAATTTCAGTCTCGGTCAGGGTTTGGCAACGGTCAAAATAACGCAAGGTTTCCACCAAACGTGCCCGAATCCGGTTTTTTAATTCTGCAGCCGCTGCACGGGTAAAGGTGGTAGCAATTACCTGATTAGGCAGATAAGGCCCAAGAAAAATCCGCACCAT
The DNA here is from genome assembly GCF_044130285.1 of Acinetobacter sp. BSP-28. Taxonomy (NCBI): domain Bacteria; kingdom Pseudomonadati; phylum Pseudomonadota; class Gammaproteobacteria; order Moraxellales; family Moraxellaceae; genus Acinetobacter; species Acinetobacter sp. BSP-28. The sequence goes on along the minus strand of NZ_JBIQOB010000006.1, from coordinate 115,751 downwards.
CAGACTGGACAGGGTAAAGGTCTTGCCTGTGCCGGCCGAAGCCTCAATCCAGTGTAACCCTTGGAATTGCATGTCGACAATTGGCTGAAACGAAATCTTGTTCAAGCTTTGAGGATGATTCATGAATGGTTATTCCTCAATCACTTGTTGATGCCAAAATACCGGCTGATACAGTTGATAAGAGAACTGCGCACAGGCATCTTCCAGCAAAGCGGTGGCATCCTGTTCCTGTAAAATAAACTGCCAGTCGCGGTGCATTTGGGTGGCTTCATTATCCGCCACAGAAAAACCGCTAAACCTGCCATCTTCATGCCAGTCTTTATAGATTACATCCATATCATCAATGCACATCTGGTTCTGTTCATTGGCTTGCCAGTTATGCTGTTTGTCTTTCTCAGCAATTTTAAGCAGTAATGCCGCAGGCAAGACTAGAGGCTGGCTTTGCCCATATTTCCAGGCCGCCAGCCAGTGATCCAGCCATTCGCGTGCTTTATTGGAACTGACCCCGTGACATAAAATGGTTCGGTCACTGAACACGACGATTCGCGCCAGTCTTTCGCCGCCATCACCCAGATTCAGATAAGCCAGCCAGAGCAGATATTCCAGCCAGACTTTGGCACGACGCTTGGCACGTGCACTTGAAGCATCCAGACTGACCCATTTTTCTGCGCCATTTTTCGGCAGGTGAATATTCATATACACATGATCATTCACCTTCCACACCTGCTGCGTGGTTGCCGTCACTTCAGGAGCATATTTCAGCAAGCGGTCTTTTAAACGTTGCTGTTCGACCACGCTCATTTGCCAGCTGCTTTGTTGCAGTTTGCCAATTGGCAACTGATCCATCAATAATTCAGGCTGTACTGCCCCGTCCTGTTTTTGCAGGAATTGACGCACAGCATAACGCCCCAAACCATCCAGCAACAAGGGTTCCTGCACGGCAGGCAAATCTTCAGGACGTAGATTTTCCACCCCTAAAGTTTTTAAATAAAGCCGCGCCGGGAACGTGACATCCTGAATCCATTGATGACTATCCAATACCTGCACATCTTGCTGCAAATGTTGATACGGCGTATTCACCCAAGACGCACGCTGTCCGGTGGCGTGACGAATCTGTCCCGCCACACAGAACCACTGATCCTGATAACGCACCGGTCGAGCCGATTCAAAGCCCAGTGGATCAAAAGGCAATAAGGGATGCACATGATAGAGTGAGCGCAGTTGCTCAGGCACTTCTACGCCACTGATCTCTACAGTGGCATCCGCTTCTGTATCGGGCTGCGTGCTCTGCACAATAAAAGCCAGATGTTGCACCAGTTCCTGCAACACGGTCGATGGATCACGCACTTCACCATCATTGATATCGAAGCCGTTATAAAACAGCCATAAATTATCCTGTGCCAACAGCAGATGATCTAAAAATGCCCCCTGATCATCTTCCAGACGGGAACGGTCGCCAAGCTGCGGCTTGAGCAGATCCATCAAGTCAAAAGGCAAATGCTGGCTACGATTTGGAAACTTGCCGCTGTCCAGTCCCAGCATCACAATCAGCTTATACGGCACAGGACGGATCTGCCCGATCTGACTAAAGGTAATCTGCCCGGTCGGTTCGGCATGATCCAGCTGCATTTCCAGCGTGTTGTTAATTTCTGTCAACAGATAAGGCAAAGGCAAACTTAAACTGCGCAAGGCATGATGATCCTGCTCATCATAGAAACTCGCCAGCGTCAGCATGCGTTCTTGTTTTTTGATGATTTTATACACGGTTGATAATGACTCGATGCCCGTTTCTTCAAACTCGGCAATATCTTGCATCAGACATTTAAGCCACTGTTCAACCGGTACATTTTTGCCTTGTTCGTGGGCAATCATCCAGTCACGGCGTGCATCAAGATCCTGATAAATCTGGATTAGTTTGCCAATCAGTTCAAAATCACTCGGCAAGACCTGGGCAAAACTTAAGGTGCCTTGAAACAGGCGATGTTCAGGAATGGCAATCCCCAAGGCCAAACGGTCGAGCGCAAATTTAAAACTGAAACGATAGTCTTCATCGCCTTCGCACAGGCTACGCTTTAAATGCTCGGCATCCAGTCCGCGTTTAAAACCGGCAGCAATCAGCAATTCCGTAATGCGTTCAATGGCATTGACGTCCAGACTGTAACGCTGCTGGGTCGCACTTAAACTCAGCCAGTCGGCAAAGTCTTCAATGCTAAAACGTCCCTGAATCAGCTCAATCCGGCCCAACACCGCGCGCCAGGCATTCAAGGCATCCAGCTGGGTTACACCGGCAATTTGAATGGGCAGATATACACTGTCTTTGGACAGTTGATGACTACTGCCCGCCTTTTGCTGGCTCAGGTCACGTTCGCTGGGTGGCGGAGCAAATACACTGCGGATCAGCGGTTCCAGCTCGCTTAAGCTTGGGCTGAGCACCAAAATATCACTCGGACGTCGTGGTGCTTCTTTCGTGCCCTGTGCCAGCCAGTGAATCAGCTGTTCTTTTAACACTTCCAGCTGTCGCAAACTGGAATGACAGACGTGAATCTGAATGGAATCATCCTGTTCATCCAGCACGTATTGATGCTGCTCTGGCTCGACCAGATACAAAATATCAGACTGGATTTTACCGAGTAAATTCGCTTTATATTCATCAATAAAGGCATCTGCCCAAACCCCATCTTCCCCCGAAGATAAATTCGACAACAAGGAGAAATGGTCCCGCGCCTGCTTGCCAAAACGGGTCAATAAAGGATGTCGTGACTCACGCTGTTCTGCATTGAAATTTAGGGTAAATTCCTGAAAGAATTGTTCAATATCGGCATCACTGGCTTTGGGGTTTTTCGCAATAAAGCGCTCTTTGACCCGTAGGTCATAACGTGCTTTCCAGTTCGGATCGACACTGTCAGCCCAATATTCCTGCGAAGGGTTGTAATGCAGAATATAAATATCCAGGTACTGCCCCAAACGGCGTAAAAACTCCAGTTGCATTGGAGGCAAGTCCAGCAGGGTAAAAATCACCAGTTGTTGTGGCAATTTTTTTAATGCCGCCTTGCGGGTCTCAGGATGATCCAGCATTTCCCAGAACATAGCATCAATACTTTGCATCTGTTCAAAGTCCTGATGAAACACTTCCTGCCACAGCCAACGCTGCCAGGCTTCCAGTTCACGTGCCTGATTCAGGGTAAATTCAGAAATGTCAGTATTGGTTTTAAAGAACATGTCCTCAATCGGAAGTTCTTTATTCTGCCCCCATACCTGTAACCAGTTTGTGGAACAGCTGCACATATTCGGTGGACAGTTTTTCTGGCAATGTCCTCGATATTCCATGTAATGGCTAAACAGGCGTGATACCTGTTCCGCCACCCAATACAGCATGCCCTGCTTTTTCAGCTGTTTTTCGATGCCCTGTTCCAGACGGTCAGCGCTGTCATAAATCCGCTGTACGATGGAATGTAAAGGATGATCGAGTGCTAAAGGATTTTGTTCGCTCTGGATAAAGGCTTTTAACGCCTGAAAAACGCGCCACTTAATAATAATTCGTGGAATATTGGCTTTACGCACCTGTTCTTTTTGGTCGACCAGCACCCATTGATAGGCTGACCACTGGAAACCACGAATCCGGTGATGAAACTGGGTATTGGCACTGATGCCTTTTTGCTCGGCCAGCTTCTGGGTGAGCCAGGCTTCGACTGCATGCGACGGCACAATAAAATGTTGGGTTTGCAGCACCTGAAAGGGCGTGGTGGCAGGCTTATTCACGGTCGTCAGCATGGCGTGCACCAGCACGTCTATACGCTGACTTTGAATCACATGAATGGCCATGACTTAATTACCCCAATATTTTTTAAAAAATGAAATGCCTACAAAAGCATAAAGATTATTTACTATACAATTGCATCTGTCTATGTCACTTTTAGGTGGTCGTTAAATTTAAAAATGCTTTGAAATTCACACCTTAATGATGGTTGAATAGAACAAATAACACGAAATTTAAGGTATTTACATGATGAAAATTGATAAAATTCCAGATGCAATCGATCCTAAATTAAACCTGGAAATCATTCGGGCAGAATGCCTAGAACTTGTAAAAAAACGTGCTTACTGTTCTGCAGGTGCAGCCATCATTCCTGTTCCATTTCTGGATGTGGTCATCGATGTTGGAATTTTGTCACAACTCATTCCGGAAGTGAATGCACGTTTTGGCTTGGCTCCGGAGCAAATCAGTGTCTATGACCCGGAAACCAAAAAAGTACACTGGCATGAACTGCGCAAACGGGGGGTGGAATTTTCCGGACTGGTGGTGGCACGTACCGCGGTCAAAAAATCCCTCAACAATGTGGTAGCCAAGGTCATCACCAAACAGGTGACTAAATTTATTCCACTAGGTGGTCAACTTGTTGCTGCAAGTTTAGGCTACATTGTAATGAAGAAAGTCGCCGAAGCTCACGTAGAAGACTGTTACAAAATTGCCAAAGGGATTCAACAAAAACAGCAAACTCAAGTAGCGAGTTAATTATTTCCTAGTTCTATTTATTGAATCAAAAATTCATCTTGCAGCTGAGAGCCTAATTGGCTCTCAGCTGTTTTAAAATGGTTCTGAGTATTTCCAAACGTGCGGTATTTTTGTCATCGTTGGCAATAATATGCCACGGCGCATAAGCGGTACTGGTATGTTCGAACATATCCGCGGCTGCATCTAAATAAGCATCCCATTTTTCCCGATTGCGCCAGTCCTCCGGAGTGATTTTAAAGCGCTTGTTTGGCGTCTCTTCACGGACTTTAAAACGGGCAGCCTGCTCATCCTTGCTAATCGCCAGCCATAATTTGATTACCACAGTTTGACTATTAACCAGATCCTTTTCAAAACGGTTAATTTCTTCATAAGCCCGCTGCCACGCATGCTCACTGACCAGTCCCTCCACCCGTTCAACCAGTACCCGTCCATACCAGGAACGGTCAAAAATCCGGATATCTTCATCAGTTTGCAATTTGGTCCAGAAACGCCACAAATACGGATGGCGCATTTCATATCGTTCTGGGGCTGAAATACTGTGAATATCATATTCACGCGGATCCAGATTTTTCACCAGCCGTTTGATGGCTCCGCCTTTTCCTGCCGCATCCATGCCTTCAAAAACGATAATCGCTTTACGGTTATCAAAACGTAGCTCCTCTGCCACTTTTACCGACAGCTCTTTCAGCTCTTTTTTATAGTCTTCCTTAGTCGTGGGCTGCTTTTCGGGGTGCAACAGCAACTCTGGTACAGCCGCCTGTTGCCATTTGGTTTTTACTTCGGTCAAATGCTCTGGACAGTATTGTAAAGCCGCCAAAATGATCTGTGCAAATTGTTGATTACGCAGTTTTGCATCCTCGCAATCAATGATGTTCCAATCCTTGGTAAAACGCTGGCTCAGCTTTTGCAAATTGTCGTACTGCTTTTTATTACGCCAGTCCAGACCATGTAATTTGTGCCAGCGCACTTCATGGGGATCCAGATTATCCATTCGCTTCTGCAAGGATTTCCAGGACAGGTCAAACCAGACCTTCACCACATCGACATGATTGTTTTTCAAGTCCTGCTCAAAAGCCTGCATATCGGCAATGTACGCATCAAACTGGGATTCATCGAGAGGTTTGGCCACATGCAAGGCGGTGGCCAGCAAGTCACTATACCAGTTGCCAAACCACACCATGATCTGACCTTCAGCAGGAATAAAGCTTGCATACGGTTGCCAGTAGGTCTGTGTATTATTGAACATGTTGGCAGCATCAGCCTTGACCAGCAAATAACGCGGATCGACCCATTCACGCAGCTGCTTCACCGCCTCGCCCTTTCCAGCCAGCTCAATACCATTGACCAGCACCAGCACACTTTTAGCATTACTCTGACCACGGGTATTTCTTAATAAGTATTGTGCTTCAATCAGATTCAGGGAAAGCTCATCTTCATCTAGCAGATGATCTGTTTTTTTGAGTGTCATATTTTCCCCGTCCTTTATTTTAAATATGCGTCTATTCAAGCATAGTACAGGGCTGAATTTGAACACATAGTGTTTATGTTGCGTATAATTGCTTCGTTTTCCAGCAAACTGACTCAATTTAAATCATTTTTCTTGCTGTTTGTCATAGCGACTTTGCCCGTCTCGCTCTAATATTTAGCCATCTAAAAAATAATAGAGACACAGCATGTCTAAACTGGCTGCATTGGATGATCTTTTAGAGTTGTATTATCAATTGAATTATCATCAAAATCCTGACATTTTTCAGCGTCTGCAAGATGTGCAACTCTGGCAAAAGCAGCGTATGCAATCTACACATAGCAAGCAGTTTGCAGAAAAACAAAATGTATTGATGTCGGAGTATTTCCTGAACCGTCTGTATGGGGGTCCGGATTTTGATGCACTAGCGGAGCAAATTGCCCGTTTAATGAAATATGCACATAAGGCTGAAAAGCTGATTCCTGAAAATGCCGTTAAAACAGGCACATCGGGCGTATCTTTGGCTATTTTGGCGGTTCAGCTGGATGAACAGGTGGCGATGCAGTTGCTGGAAGATTTTCATCCGCATGAAAATTTAACCGATGAAATGATGCGTTTGACTTATCTGAAACTCGATCAGGGGCAACAGCGTTTAAAACAGCTGGATTTACTCGATCAGCTGGGTTTCAGTCTGGACAAATACATGCGCTCGTTTATGGTTCAGACCGCATTTAAAATGTGTAAAGGTGCAGCCAGCAAATATAATTTCGACATCATGTATGAATTCATGCAGGATGGCTTTTTAGCCATGAAACCGTTAAAGTCAGCTGAGAAATTCGTGAAGGATTTTACCGCGGTTGAACGTCAAATTATCCATAAAGTTCACGCCGGCGATCCGCACCCATTTCAGTAACTTGATGTTGTGATGGAAATAACAAATTGAGCAGTGAATAAAAACACAGAACAGATTTCTGTATATTATTCATAACAATTGCATGCGGATTACTGTACAACGTCCTAGAATCTGTCATCATGCAAGCACTGCAACATTAACCCTATTTTTATGTTAGGAGTGACTCTAATGTCTAACGAAAATCAAACGCCTACCTCTACCCTTGAGCCGGCACAAAATACAGACAAAGTGAGTCCTTTCTTAACTGAACCACTTCCTCAAGGCACTGCTCAAGGTCAGCAACAATCTTTACAACAACAGTTGACCGATACGCCAGTTACCGGTTCAGTACCTAAATACAATCTGCCTCGTGGTGCCAATACCGGTAATGTCGGTCCGACCACGCACTTCGGTTACCAGACTGTCAGCAGTGAAGATAAAGCCCAGAAAGTGGCTGAAGTTTTCCATTCGGTTGCCAGCAAATACGACATCATGAATGACTTGATGTCTTTCGGTATTCACCGTCTCTGGAAACGTTTTGCCATTAATATGTCAGGCGTTCGCCGTGGTCAGCACGTGCTCGATATTGCCGGCGGTACAGGTGATTTGGCTAAAGTCTTTAGCCGTGAAGTTGGCCCTACTGGTCATGTGGTGTTGTCGGACATTAACGAATCGATGTTGAATGTCGGTCGTGACCGTTTGATTGATGCCGGCTGTACCAATGTCGATTTTGTTTTGGCCAATGCTGAAACGTTAGAGCCATTTGCAGACAACAGCTTTGACTTGCTGACCATCAGCTTCGGCTTACGTAACGTGACAGACAAAGACGCTGCACTTGCTGCCATGTACCGCGTGCTTAAGCCAGGCGGCCGTTTATTGGTGCTTGAATTCTCTAAACCGGTATTCGAACCGTTCTCTAAATTGTATGATCTCTATTCATTCACCGCTTTACCAATCATGGGTAAAATTATTGCCAATGACTCGGAAAGTTATAAATATTTAGCCGAATCCATTCGTATGCATCCGGACCAACGTACCTTAAAAGGGATGATGGAAAATGCCGGCTTCCAGAATTGTGATTACCACAACTTGACTGGTGGTATTGTGGCGGTTCACCGCGGCTTTAAACTTTAAGGTTTTACGCTATGTGGTCGATTCTGGCACTTGGTGCAGTTGAACGATTAATTCATCATGTGATTGATCTGGATGCCATTACCCGTATCCAGCTCAATCAGTTGCAAGGCAAGATGTTACGTGTGGTGATTGATTCACCACAACTGTCTGTTGATGTGTTTTTTGACGAAAATAAAGTTCGTCTGGAACCTACCGTCACAGGGCATAGCGAAACGTCTTCGATTTTCGAACAGCGTCCATTTGATAAAAATGAACAAATCTCGGAAGCGACAGCGACCTTGCAGGTCAAAAATGTGGTCGAGCTGATCAAATTGCTATTAGCAGATGATGTAGGCAATATTCCGCTACAGGGTGACTATCACCTGCTACAGGATATTCAGCGCATCATGCAACAGGCTGAACCTGATCTGGCTACCCATTTAAGTCCCTGGATTGGTCCTGCCCTTGCACATGAACTGGGCAAAATCCAGCTGGCACCGAAACATTTAAAACGTTCCTTAGAAAGTTATTTATTCTTTGCTGAAGATGCGTTAAAAGAAGATACAGGTTTATTTGCTCCACGTTGGCAAATGGACGATTTGCAACAAGATACTCGAATTTTCAATCAAAATTTAGATCGTGCCGAAGCCAAAATTCAACAGCTTCAAGCACAGATTGATGCCGATTCAGATACACCCGCTTCATCTCAAGACTAGGTAATTACATTTATGATTCCGCACGTTTCACGTTTACTCGAACTTTGGCGCATCGCCGCGCACTATAGACTCGACACGTTGTTTCCTGCGGAAGAATTACCGGAAAAAGCCCGTCATGCTTTAAGTTTCATTCGCATGCACCCTGCGGCATGGTCCAGTCGTGAGCGTAAAAATCCACTTAAGCTGAAAGAAGCTTTAGAGGAAATGGGACCACTGGCGATTAAATTGGGACAGCTGCTTTCTACCCGTCGCGACCTGATGCCACCTGAAGTATTACAACAGCTGGTATTACTGCAAGACCGGGTCAAGCCCTTTGATAGCAATATAGCTAAAATGCGGATTCAACAATCGCTGAAAGCCGATGTCAACACGCTATTTGCCCGATTCGATGCTCAACCACTGGCCGCTGCCTCGATTGCACAAGTCCATACAGCTGCCCTGCATGATGGCCGCGAAGTGGTGGTGAAAGTCACCCGTCCCGATATTCGCACTCAAATTCTGCAAGATTTTGAAATTCTGGAATGGCTGGGTGCAGCGTTGGAAAAACGTCTGGAAGCCGCACGTGCCCTGCATTTATCGGAAATTATTCAGGACTATCGTCAGATTATTTTGAATGAACTGGACTTGACGCTGGAAGCCGATAATACCCGTCGTATGCGCCATTACTTCACCGGCTCTAGCATGATGTATGTGCCTGAAGTGTATATGGACAGCAAAGATGTCATGGTTGCTGAACGCATCACCGGGGTTCCGATTTCTGATACCGCGACTTTTGACCAGATGGATATGAATCGTGCGGACCTAGCGGAAAAAGGCCTGACCATTTTCTTTACCCAGGTGTTCCGTGACAACTTCTTCCATGCCGACATGCATCCCGGCAACGTGTTTGTTGAAACCATCAATCCAGCCAATCCGCGCTTTATTGCACTGGATTGCGCGATTATGGGTGAGCTGTCCAAACATGACCAGATGACTGTAGCACGCATGCTGTTGGCTGTCATGAACAGTAACTTCATGCAGCTGATCCAGATTGTACATCAGGCCGGCTGGATTCCACCGGGAACCGACCAAGATGCTCTGGCACGTGAAATGCGCCGTACCGTAGGTCCAATGGTATCGAAACCGATGAGCGAACTGGACTTTGCTGGCATCCTGATTCAAGTAATGGATATTGCCCGTCGTTTCCATTTGGAAATACCACCACAATTAATGTTGTTGCTCAAAACACTGGTGCATGTGGAAGGTTTGGGCACTGACCTCTACCCGGATCTTGATATTTGGAAACTGGCGAAACCGATCCTAACTGACTGGATTAAAGCGCAAATGAATCCGCAGAAGAACCTGAAGGAATTGGGACAAAAAATTCCTGATCTTCTGCTCGGTGCGCAGGATTTACCTAGCTTGATGATTGACAGCCTGAACGGCTTAAAAAATCAGTCAGCCTGGCATTCAAAACAGTTAAATGAATTGCAAAGCATGCGTCTGCAAATGGAACATCAGCAAAAACGTAGCTGGATGTTTGGCAGTATCATGGCGATATTGCTGTCGATTGCGATTATTGCGCCGTGGTATGTCTCAGTTTTGCTGATTTCATTTTCCAGCTTGCTGGCTGTTTGGCGTGTGTTTAAATAAAAATTATATCGACTTAAGTGCGCTTAAAACCAGTAGCATTTCCTTAATAAAAGTGTATTCCGATAAAATATCGAAATACACTTTTATTTTTTAATTACGATATAATTACCACAACTCAGAATAATAAAATTTGTAAGCTTATTTTTCAATTTTACTTGATACACATTTAAATTAATAAATTTTTGGTATAAACAAAACCTATTTCAAGAAAAAATTAGGATACTAATTTCATTTAAAACAAGTGATCAGTTTAAAAATAATAAACAACAACAATTAGATATAAAACATCCACCCTTCTATCCGTTATAATTTTAACTACAAAATTAATAATAATTATAAAATTAAAATTAATAGATATATAAATCAATGCTTATTTTCATTTTTTTTGATATAAAAAACATTAACAACAAAATCAATACAAGGATAAAAAAATGTTGACTAAATTTTCTAAAAAAATTGTACTGATGATTGCTATTTCAAGTTTTTTAAGTGCTTGTGGTGGTGGTAGTAATGATACCGAAAGTCAGACGTTTACACCTACAACCATTCGGGGTACCGCAGTAGACTTTTATTTAAAAAATGCAGAAATAAAATTTGATGATTGTGAAAATACCTCTATAAAAACTGACGCAAATGGTAATTTTTCATTTACCACAACTGCTACATGTTACGAATCTGAAATTACTATTACTGGGGGTATAGATATTGGTACTAATTTACCATTTACGGGTACATTAAAATTAAAAAAAACAGATTTAAGAAATCTAAAAAATGGAATATTGGTAGTTAGTCCTTTAACTTCATTAGAATATTATTTGGAAAAAGCCGCACAGTCAGGTCAATTGAATACGATTTTAACCAATTTAGGTTTGAGTAATATTAGTAATATTTCACAATTTGATCCTACAAAAGATGGTGATGCGCATACGATAGCTGTTGTCTTTGTTCTACAACAACTTGCAACTCAAATTGAAGATCATCTACAAACAATTTATCAAGGTGATGGTTCAGCTGTACTCGCTCAAGAACAAGCGGCTCAAATTGCCTTTAATGCATTAATCAGTCAAGTATCAACGCAACGATTATTTACAAACAGCTCAGCCAAAATTGACTCTACTGTCTTAAAAAACATTCTTGATAAAGCTGTCGAAATTGCTACAAATCAAATTAATAATCCCCAAATTATTATAAATACAACAGATATGGATCAAATTAGTAGCAATATTATTGCTGTTTCAGCTGAAATTGATAACCTTGCTCAGAAGGGAGGAACAGGTACTCATTTATTATCAGAACTGCAAACCAATGAAAAATCAAGAGAAATAATTAGTGAAAACCTAAGAACCCCAACCTATGATAATTTCATTTTAGCAAATTACGATATTGTTGCCATTAAAGCTTCAAGCGCTACTAATCCACTGAATATTAATCTTGCAGATCTGAATAATGCCCTTTCTGTACAATTCAATTTGGCAAATGCAAAGTCAGAATTAAAGGATAATATAGCACTTGCCTTTACATTAAATGGAAGTAATAGTTCCTATCAAGAAAATTTAAATGTCAGCATTAATAACATTCAAGTTAAATTTAATAATCAGGGTTCACTGATTTCAGCCACAATACCTAAAGATACAAGTATTAATGTATCTTCTTCATTAAAGAATATTCAACAGCTTCAATTCAGCACTTCACAAGATATTGTCATCAGTTCTAATAGTAGTATTTCTTTAAATGACTTAATCCAAAGTCATGTTACTTTAAAAGATTATTACACCAATTATATTAATAAATTAAAATCTGGATATTTAATTCAAAGCACTGCCTATGTATTGCCTCTTAATTATCCAATTAGTACTCAATTAAATTTATCACAAGAGACCGTTACAATCGGCAGCTCAACATTTAAAGGTTTTTCATTAACTGGTTATTTTAAATTGAATTAATAATTGAAAAAAATCCAGCATTTCAGCTGGATTTTTACCTCTATAAAAAATATTTGAGTGATGGGGTTATTATGAAATTTAATTTTTTGACGTTATATTTAGGACTAATATATGGATCTTCAATTTATGCAGCACCCAATGATCCATTTCTTACTGCAAAAGACCTGAATGCCCAATATACTTCTGCGCTGCAAATGACCCTTGCAGGCGATGCAGTAAATGACACCATTGATTTTTTAGACATGCGTCAAAGTGAAGGCATTACTGACAAATCTGCAGGCGATTATCAAGGCTTTCACCTCTCTGCAAAATACGATTTGAATCCACAATGGTCAATTGAAGGAACATATTGGCACCGCGAAATTGATTATTTTCAAGATACCAACAAAATTCAAAGCGCGCTTCTCGCAGCCCGCTTTACGCCCGAACTAAATTTAAAAGAGAACGATGCTTTAAGTTTCCGCGCCAGTATTTGGGGCAATACAGCAGATACGTTAACCAAATCGACACCGACCATACTCAATCAACGGACTTTACAATACGTCAATGTGGAAGATCCTCAAGACTTTCAACTGCAGTTTGATGGCATTTTCTCACGAAAACTTGATGTCATGAATCAGCTGAATGCTTTTGCCAGTATCGGCTACAGCAAAGTAGAAGTCAGCGACTTGTACATTCAAGCTTCGCAGCAAGGCTGTTTAATGAATATTAATATAAATAGCAGCAACCAATATTCAGGAAATCTGGCACAGCCCTGTAGCAATGGCGGCATTATCCTAACCAACCTCCAAATCAGCGGCAACGCCAATGAATTTGGACTGGATGTACAGCAAGACCTGAACTACGAAAGTTACTATGCTGGCTTGGGCGGTTCATGGAACTGGCGCTATAAACAATTTGAAAGCCAAATTGCCTATCAATATCAGCGTTTATGGCGCGATAAGATTGATGACCGCATCAGCAATTTTGGCAACGCGGCAATTAAAGACAACCATACACTTGGTGCAAAATTCAGCTACGATTTCACTCCACATATAACCGGTTTTGTGCAGGGTGAAATCTACCAAAACAACTTTGTCGGCAACATTCCCTTTCTCTATAATGGGGTTACGGCATCACATTTGGATAAACGTTATGGACTGGCTTCTCTAGGGATTAATGTCCGTATGTTTTGAGCTTCAGCCCCTTCATTTAAATTGAAAAAGCAATTTATAGACTTCTTTCATAATTGTTAACACCCTTTTATTTCTCTCCCATCGAGAGAAATAAAAGGGACTGATGAAAGACATCTTATCTATCCGCAACTTTACAGGAAATGCGGATTTTTATTAGCTGCTACTGACTCATGAGTCACTTACTGAATGATCTCGCCATTGTTGCCTCTGTATCGCAGATTAAAATAACAGCACACCTGTATATTGAATGATAGACCATGACGCAAATCTTGCAAAAACGCCCTCCTTCATTAAATATCCGTGCTGGCAAATTGGCACGCCAACTGATTGAAAAAGAAGGTTTGCAGGCAAATTTTGTCGACATTGTTCCCGGTGCAGCAGGTGGCCCCAAAGGCCTTGGCATTCAAGGCCTAGATCAGGCCATTTTTGGCGATTTTTTTGCACATGCTCCACAGCGCAGAACCCTGATTGGTTCATCCATCGGCAGCTGGCGTTTTGCCAGCATTGCTGCCTGGGGTGCAAAAGAAGGAACTGAGCGTCTTGCAGAGCTTTATACTAACCTGTATTTCCATAAAAAAATGTCACGTCAGGAAGTGGGTAATATTTGCCGCGACATGCTGCTTGATCTGGTACAAGGTAAAGAACAGCAACTGGTTGAGCATCCGGACTATCATCTGGCCGTCATCTCGATCAAAGCCCAGCATATTTTCCAAAGTGACAAATCCCTGCCTTTACTGGCATCGGTTGCCGGGATCATCGGCAGCAATGCTTTAGCACGCAAGCACAACCGTCTGTTTATGCAACGTGTCATTAGCCAACCGGAGATAGGGACACAATTTAAAGTCAATGATGAATTTACTACGCATTATCAGCCATTAAATCTCAGCAATGTCACCTCCTGGCTGATGGCTTCAGCTTCTATTCCTGGAGTCATGGCTGCGATTCGTGATATTCCCGATGCGCCTAAAGGCAGCTACCGCGATGGTGGCCTGATTGACTATCACCTTGACTTGCCATTTCAGAGCCAAGGCATTGTGCTGTATCCGCATTTTAGCGACAGCATTACTCCGGGCTGGTTTGACAAGATGTTGAAAAAACGCAAGGCCAATCCAGACAATCAGGCACGCACCTTATTGCTTTCCCCCTCAAACGAATATCTGCAATCCTTGCCACTCGGCCGCTTGCCCGATCGTAAAGATTTCACCTTAAAAGGGCTGGATCAGAAGCAGCGTATTCAAATGTGGAATCAGTCTGTGGCAGAAAGCCAGCGCCTGGGTGATGAGTTTTTGGAAATGGTGGAAAAGCAGAATTTTCCGCAGTTTATGCAGGATTTATAAAATCGTATTCAGGAAATACTTCTACATGCTGAAGCTTCATTTGGCACTTGATGAGGGAATCAGTTTATTTTCCAATGCGTTGAATATTAGAAAATTCTTTGTGAATAAAACACCTGAACTATTTTGAATCAGAAATCAAAATGATCATGCGTATATTTTTTTCTCAAACAGTTGCTAATCACGTACACTATGTAGCTGCGATTTTTATTCGCTGTTTTCCATTTTGAACATATTTTTGGTGAAATTCTCATGAACAACATGCAATGGCTCGATGAAGTAAAATTTAACGAACAAGGTCTAATCCCTGCCATTGCTCAGCATCATCAAAGCGGTCGTGTGTTGATGGTGGCATGGATGAACCGTGAAGCTTTGGCTTTAACTGCAGAAAAAAATCAGGCGGTGTATTTCTCGCGTTCACGTCAAAAATTATGGCATAAAGGTGAAGAATCCGGTCATTTCCAGACTGTACATGAAATCCGTCTAGACTGTGATGCCGACGTGATTGTATTGCAGATTGAACAGCACGGCGGTATTGCCTGCCACACTGGTCGTGAATCTTGTTTCTATCGTAAATTGACTGCAAATGGCTGGGAAATTGTCGATGCACAGTTGAAAGATCCAAGCCTGATTTATGCTGAAAAATCAACTAATCCGCATACCCTTGCCATGAATGCCTCGACTGCCCAATCTGAACAGGTCGAAGTTTTGGACTATTTGGGCAAAATGATGGCGGAACGCAAATTGGCCGATCCGGATTCATCTTATGTCGCCAAGCTGTATCACAAAGGCTTGAACAAAATTCTGGAAAAAATTGGTGAAGAAAGCGTTGAAACCATCATTGCTGCGAAGGACTTTAAAACAGAACCGCATGAAGACAATAAAAACGACTTGATTTACGAAGTTGCCGATTTGTGGTTCCATACCATTGTGATGCTGGGTTATTTCGACCTCGAGCCACAACTGGTATTAAACGAGTTGGCTCGTCGCCAAGGCCTGTCTGGCCTGGTTGAAAAAGCCAATCGTCAGCATTAATTCAGTATTTTAACTGTGTCAGTGTCTAAAAAACCCAATCCTACCTACGAGCAAGCGCTTGCTATAGATAATGCGCGTCTGGGCAATTCCTTCAAGGTGATTGCCTATGCTGGCACAGGTAAAACCACCACCCTGCAAATGATCAGCGATGCCATGCCCGAGCGCCGTGGCATGTATCTGGCGTTTAACAAAGCCATTGCAGCAGAAGCTCAAAGTAAATTTCATCGCAACGTAGACTGCCGTACCTTTCACTCGCTGGCTTTTCGCAGTGTGCCTCGAGGCGTCACCGACAAACTTCGCTTGCCACGTTTAAGCCCAAGTTTTATTGCCAAGGAATACCGACTACAGCCGATTACGCTGCGCCGGATGATGGGTGGGCGTTATGAAAAATACGTGATGATGCCATCGCGTCTTGCGAGTCTGGTGGCCAATGCGGTCAGCTATTTCTGCTCGACCAGTTCGCAATATCCTGCACCGCGACATCTCCAGGCACCGAGCTGGTTACATCCAGATGATATTGAAGAATTACAGAAACATTTATATCCAGCCATTGAACGGCGCTGGTTAGAATCGATTGATCCCAATCATCAGGCCGGTATTGGGCATGATATTTATCTGAAACTTTGGGCCTTGTCTGAACCGAATATCCCGGCCGATTATGTGCTGTTTGATGAAGCACAAGATGCCGACCCTTTGATGCTTGGTATTTTGCTGCGTCAAAGGAATACCCAGGTGATTTATGTTGGCGATGCCCATCAACAGATTTATGCCTGGCGTGGTGCGGTCAATGCCATGCAACAGCTGCCCCTGCCTGAATCGCGTTTGACCACCTCGTTCCGTTTTGGCGAAGAAATTGCCTTGAATGCCAATGCCATTTTGGGGGCATTAAATGAAACCGTGCCCTTGCTCGGCAATCCGCAGCTGAATTCCAAGGTGGTGAATAAACCGCATACCAAACAGCGTGATGCGATTTTGTGCCGTACCAATGCCCGTGCCATGGAATTGTTGCTCTCCGGCTTGGTACATGGCGATAAAGTCAGCTTGCAGGCCGATCATGTGAAGCTGAACCGTTTTGTCGATGCTGCGAGCATGCTGAAACAGGGCCGCCGTGTCACCGATGTGCCGGAACTGGCCTGGTTTAACTCATGGCATGACGTGCATGAATACTGTGAAACCAATGATGGTAGTGACATTAAACCGCTGGTAAAACTGGTGGATGATCACGGAACCGATCCGCTCAAAAGAGCCTTGGCCAAAATCACCCCGATTGAACAGGCCGACTACATCATCTCGACTGCGCACAAAGCCAAAGGCCTAGAATGGGACCGCGTGCACATCGAAGATGACTATCAGTTTAAGGTCAATGAAAAAGACCATAAAATTAGTGACGAAGAGTTAAGATTGCTTTACGTGGCCTGCACACGTGCTAAAGTAAGTTTAAATATTCACCACATTTACGATTTGCTGCAACTACTGAAAAAGCAAATGCCGGTATCATTGCGTAAAGCTGTGGGAGAATAAGTTTCGCTTTAGCTGCAAGGCAGGTGTTTTATGAAAATTGACTCTATTCAACTCAAACACGCGCTTCATTTTGCCGACCTCAAGCTGAAATTTAATGACAAGCCCATCACCCTGATTCTGGGCGATCAAAGCTCAGGCAAAACTGGCATTTTAAAATTTACCTATCAGGCACTTACCTGGTTTGCAGCCCGCTATAAAGACCTGCGTGCTGCCGGTGTGGTGATGCTGGATCAGGACATCATGTTTACCCGCCTGCAATCCAAAATTGATATTCGGGTTCAGATTCCTCCCGATATTGGGACTTTAAATGCCTCTAGCGAAGCTGGAGACAAGACCCTGACGACGTGTGACTGGCAGATTTATAAAACTTTAAATAGTCATGGCATTGGCACCAGCAAGGCAGAAACCCAGCAATTAGACAATCTGGTTGAACTCTATCATAACGCGCTGAAGCACGATCAGCAGCAAGGCTTGCCGCTCATTGCCTATTACCCGGCAGAACGCTTTGTCCATGAAATGAATATTCAGAGTAAAAATAATCCGGTGATATTTCAGACTTCCCATGCCTATGAAATTTCCACCATTCCCTATACCACCTTTAGCCGTTTCTTTGAGTGGTTTCGTGAAATCAGCGATATTGAAAATGCCCAGATTGCGCAACTGTTTCAGCAGCTCATCACCAATTCTTCCATCCAGAAAAATAATGACAAAGATTTTTTACAACAATTGGTCAATGCCCAAAAGCAGATGAATGCACCAAGTCTGGATGCTTTAAAACAGGCCTTGAGCACCGTTCTTCCCAATTTTGAAGACATTTATGTGCAGTATCAGCCCAAATTGCAGTTGATGGTGAGTTATGCGGGAAAAATCATGCTCTACCAGCAACTTTCTAACAGTGTAAAAAACTGGATCGCCTTGGTGGGAGATATTGTACGGCGTTTGTGTCTGCTCAATCCCAAAAGTTTATATCCCTGTCTGGAAGGTGATGGCATTTTGCTGATTGATGCGATTGACCACCAGCTGGATCAAAATACCTCGCAAGTGATTTTACAGCGCCTGCATCAGGCTTTTCCGCGCCTGCAAATTATTGCCACTGGCAACCGGACCGAATTATTGGAACATGCAGCTGAATATCAATGTTTAAAACTGGAACATAAACAGCTGTTCGATATGCAACTACAGCCGTTACAGGAAAAGTTTGACACAATTTATGAAAACCTGGTGTTTAATGAAGAAGTCATTGAAGCCGATGCCTTAACTGAGCCTGAATCAGAAAGCATCACTCCACAAAGCCTGTTAGAGCAAATTCAGCAACATTTAACGCTCGAGCAACAAACTGAATTATTGCACTTAATGAAACAACAGGATGATACATCTTCCTCTCATCCTATACCCTGATACAAAAGATTGAATCGTATTACAAAATAATCAGCATCTTTAAAAATCCGGTTTCAGGGATTCATCTGGCTAAACACGCTACGCCCTTCAAGCATGGAGGGCGTATAATAAGTAGGGATTGTTGAGCCATCATTTATGAACTATCAACAACCCCGAGTGTGTGCGCAAAAATAATTGATGTTGTTTTACTCATGCAATAAAATCATGTATATTTGAAGTTTAATAGTAAAATCCGATTTTACTATGACTTTTTTTACAGGTTGCGCAACACAGCTTGTTTTTCATTTTTTAACTCAAACCGGCTTTCAAGATTGAGAAGTTTGGATTGTTCTTTGCATTCCTGTAATCCTTGGAAGATAAGATTCACGCTTAGGTGTTTATAGCCTAACTCACGACTTTGGATATGAGTGTGCTACCGATTATTATTTTGCTACCGTTAGTACTAGGCACAACCCTTGTCTCGTGGCTGAAATTTTCACGCGGGGTGACAGCTTTAGCCGCCATAGGGGTCAGCCTGAGTAGTCTGACCCTGTTACTGATGCAAGCCAAAGATGTGTTTAATGGCGCAACAATCACCCAAACCTGGGCCTGGTTGCCTCAGCTCGGTATCGATTTAAGCTTTCGTCTGGATGCCTTAGGCCTATTATTTTGCTTGCTGATTAGCGGTATCGGAACGCTGATTTATATTTATGCCTATTATTATTTAAGTCCTAGAAATTCTCTGAGCAAACTCTATCTCTTACTGATGCTATTCATGGCCTCCATGCTCGGGATATCACTTTCTAACAATTTAATTTTACTGCTTATTTTTTGGGAACTGACCAGTATTTCCTCCTTTCTGCTGGTCGGCTACTGGAGCAATTACGAAGCTGCACAACGTGGTTCACGTATGGCACTGACAATCACTGGTATGGGTGGTCTGTGTATGCTTGGTGGTTTCATTCTGCTCGGTCAAATGACCGGAACCTATCAGATTGACCAAATTTTGACGATGAAGGATCAAATTCAAAGTCACTCGCTATTTGTTCCAAGCTTGCTGCTCATTTTAATGGGTGCCTTTACCAAAAGTGCCCAGTTTCCGTTTCACTTCTGGCTGCCGAATGCCATGGCTGCACCAACGCCGGTCTCTGCTTATTTGCACTCTGCTACCATGGTGAAAGCCGGAATTTTCCTGCTGGCACGTTTTACACCAATTTTTGTCGGTGCAGCGCTGTATCACAATATCGTGACTTTCGTGGGCTTGTTCACCTTATGTATGGCTGCCTTCTTTGCCATTTTCAAGGAAGATTTAAAAGGCTTGCTGGCATATTCCACCATCAGTCATTTGGGCCTGATTGTGTGTTTACTGGGGATCGGATCACCCTTGGCCGTTGCAGCAGCCATTTTCCATATTATTAACCATGCGACCTTTAAAGCGGCTTTGTTCATGATCGCCGGGATCATTGACCATGAAACCGGAACCCGTGATTTGCGTAAGCTTAGTGGGATCTGGCAATTGCTGCCCTTTACTGCCACCCTAACCATGATCACCGCCGCCTCTATGGCCGGTGTGCCCCTGACCAATGGCTTCCTGTCCAAGGAAATGTTCTTTACTGAACTTCTGGCCAGCCTTTCAGGTCCCGTGCTCATTATTTCTGCCATTCTGGCAACGCTGGCCGGAATTTTTGCCGTGGCTTATTCGGTACGTTTAGTGCATGGGGTATTTTTCGATGGTCCAATTGGTGCAGGGGTACCGAACAGGCAAGCACATGAGCCGCCACTGGGCATGCGCGTACCGGCAATACTGCTGGCAGTTTTATGTATTCTGGTCGGCCTTGTACCTGCGCTGCTGGTGGAAAACATTGTAAATTACACTGCACGTGCCAGCACTCAAATGCCTGACTTTGCCGGTACTCATTTAGCCATCTGGCATGGTTTTAACCTGCCTTTAGTGATGAGTATTGTGGCACTTCTGGGCGGGATCATTTTCTATTTTTCTTTGGCCAAAGGCGGTCGCATTCGGGAAATTGATCTTGATCCTATCTTGGGCAAATTCCAGGGTAGAGTGCTGTTTGATTTATTTTTAAAACATCTATTACTGAGTTCACGCAAGTTCAAACGGCAAACTGAAAATGGTTCACTGCAAAGCTATCTGATGTGGATTGTGCTGTTTAGTGGCGCTTTACTGACTATCCCCTTTATCAATCAAGGCCTGACCACAGGCACACGTGAACTCGTCCATGCTCCAGCAATTGCCATTGTGTTATGGCTGCTCTTGTTCTCAGCCTGCTGGATGATGCTGTGGTTTCACCATGAACGGATTAAGGCCGTGCTGATTAGCGGTGCGGTCGGACTTGTCGTGACCATAGTGTTTGTGACCTTGTCTGCACCTGATCTGGCCCTCACCCAAATCACGGTCGATGTGGTCACGACGGTATTGCTGCTGATGAGCCTGTCCTTACTGCCACAGCTCACTCCTTATGAGTCCAGCGTTTCACGGCGCTGGCGCGATGCCATGATCGCCATTGGAGGCGGTCTGGGAATCGGCTGGATTAGCTGGCTGATGTTGACCCGTGACCACAACTCGATTTCATGGTTTTTCATGCAGCAGTCACTGCCACTCGGTGGTGGCTCCAATGTGGTCAACGTAATTCTGGTCGACTTCCGTGGTTTCGATACCTTTGGGGAGATTACCGTATTGGGTATTGCTGCGATTGGTGCACTGTGTTTAATGGATGGCATGCGTGCTCATGGCACCACCATTACCCAAGGGCTGACATACCGCTTTAATCCTTCTCCGCTGATGTTCCGTATCACCGCATCTTGGGTATTACCTTTGGCACTGGTGGTGAGCCTGTATATCTTCCTGCGTGGCCATAACCTGCCTGGCGGTGGATTTATTGCCGGTCTGATTACCGCTTTGGCTCTGGTGATCCAGTACCTTGCCTTGGGACAAGACCAGGCTGAACAGATGCTCAGAGCCAAATCAGGCCGCTTATATGAAATCTGGATTGGTTCAGGTCTAAGCATTGCAGGACTGACCGGTCTGGGTGCATGGTTCTGGGGACGTCCATTCCTGACCAGTGCGCATGTCTATATCTCGCCACAGGTGTTGGGTGAAATCCATCTGGCTTCAGCGGCATTATTTGATGTCGGGGTTTATGTCACAGTGGTGGGTGCCACCATGTTGATGATTTCAGTCCTGGGTGATTCGCGCCACTCTAGTATGTCTGGTCCAGTATTGAAGGGGGAATAAAATGATTAGTCTAGAATTTTTACTTGCCTCTGCCATTGGCTTACTCGTTGCCACAGGAATTTACCTGATCTTGCGTGCACGTACTTTTCCTGTGGTTTTAGGACTGGCCATGATTGGCTACGCGGTCAATTTATTCCTGTTTGCCATGGGACGAATTCAGGTCAATGCACCCGCCGTACTGACTGAAACAACAAAAGTTACCGATCCTTTACCTCAGGCGCTGGTGTTGACTGCCATTGTGATTGGCTTTGCCACCACGGCCTTTATTGTCCAACTGGCTTTGCGCAGCCGTTATGAAAGCGGTACCGACCACGTCGACTCAAAAGAAGAAATTACCCCGATTGACCCGCGCGAGGATGAGCCTTAATGAATGCCTTCATCCAGTTCTGGACTGAACACACCCCAATATTTAGCGTTTTAATTCCAGCATTTACCGGTTTCTTACTGGTTCTTTTGGGTAATCCCGGCAAAGGTTCATTAGCACATGACTGGCGACAGCCTTGGCGTCGCGGAATTAGCTATGTCTCTTCAATTCTGGGTTTAGGCACTGCCATAGTGTATTTAATCTTCGCCAGCAGTGGACAAATTAGCACCTACAACCTCAGTGAATGGGCGGCACCCTTCGGTATTGTGCTGGTTCTGGATCAGCTTTCTGCCTTGATGCTGGTGCTGACCTATGCCTTGGCAACCCCTATTTTATGGTTTGCCAGTCACGCATGGGATACACAAGGGCGTTATTTCCATGCCATGTTCCATTTTTTACTCATGGGCTTATGCGGCGCATTCCTGACAGGCGACTTATTTAATTTATTCGTATTCTTTGAAATCCTGTTAATGGCCTCTTATGTCCTGCTTCTACATGGACAAGGTAAGGCCCGTTTTCAACTCGGTATTCACTACGTCACCATCAACCTGTTGGCCTCTGCACTGTTCCTGATTGGTCTGGGCATGATCTACGGCAGTGTCGGCAGTTTAAACATGACCGATGTTGCACGTTTAATCCCGCTGCTAGAACCAGATCAGCACACATTGGCTGTTGCAGGCGGCTTGTTGTTATTTGTGGTCTTTGGCATCAAGGCCGCCATGTTGCCGGTAGGTTTTTGGCTACCGAAAACCTATGCTGTTGCCACGACCCCAGTGGCTGCCATTTTCACCATTATGACCAAAGTGGGGATTTATGCCATTCTTAGAGTCAATGGCACTATTTTTGATGACCACTTCAGTCAGGGTATTCTGGCAAACTGGTTGCTTCCGATTGGTTTGATCACGTCTGTTTATGGCGTAATTGGAGCCATTGGCGCGGAGCGTTTGCGCCGTTTTGTCGGTTTTATGATTTTATCTTCGATTGGCACCCTGCTCATTGCCATTTCATTATTTAATACTTTGGCCTGGGCTGCAGGACTGTACTATCTGGTGCATAGTACCATTATTGGCGCTGCCTTTTATCTGCTCTGCGGCTGGATTACCTCACAGCGCGGTACATTCAAAGATCATTTCAACATCGCTCCGAAAATGAAACAGCAAAAAGCGGTGTCCCTCACCTACTTTTTCATCGCCTTAATGATGGCGGGTTTACCGCCTTTTAGTGGCTTTTTAGGCAAGGTTTTTATCTTGCAGGCGACTTCGCATTCCCCTTATCAGGGGGTGATAATTGCCGTAGTGCTGCTGGTGAGCTTACTCAGCATTATTGCCTTTACCCGGGTGGGTTTCATTCTGTTCTGGCGTGCCAGCAAACCTGAAGATCAACCGGAAACCGAAGCGTTTAAAGCATATCAAGCCATACCCAATCATGCCCCGATACGCAATGATAAAACCATTTATCTGCTGTTGTCAGGCTTGGTACTTTATATGGTTTGTGCAAATCCAATTCAGCAATATATGTTCAAAACAGCTGAACAGATACAAAATAATGCTTTGTATGAAGGCGTGATTTTACACCGAGATGATTTGAATCAAGTGATTAGTGTACAGCCTTATAATCCTGAAAATTTACCTGAAACTAAATATGATGGTGAAACGGTTGATCCGAATGCACATCTGATTCCGTATATCATCTCGAAAGAGACTTTAGAAGGTGAGCACATTTCAGAATATAAGCAACGCCAGATCAAGCAGCAGCAAGATCAGCAATCTGTTCATCCGGATGATGCCAAACTCAAGCCTATGGAGCCTTAAGCATGCAAAAAACATCGTTTTGGGACAACTGGCTGCCGCATCCCTTCGTTTCCGTGATTGTTGCCTTAAGCTGGATCATGCTGGCACATAGTCTTGATCCGGCAACCTTGCTGATGGCTTTATTACTGGGCATTGCCATTCCACGTTTAGTCAAACCCTTTATTGGGCATACTCCAAATATTCACTGGATTCTGGCCATAAAATTATTCTTTGTGGTGTTATGGGACATTATTGTTTGTAATATTAAAGTGGCCAAATTGGTCCTTGGCCCAACCCATAAATTGCATCCAAAATGGTTTCGTGTCCCTCTGGAAACCCAGCATGAACAGGTCAATGTTTTACTGGCCCTGATTATTACCACCACACCCGGCACCGTGACTGCCGGGATTGATCATGATCGTGGCGATATTCTGGTTCACGCCTTGAGTACCGATAATGCCGAAGTCGATATTATCGAAATTAAAAATCGTTATGAAAAAGCGCTGATCGAAATCTTTGATGTGGAATTAGGAGAAGATTCATGAGTATTTTGCCTTATGCACTCGGTCTGTGTATGGTCGCAGTCACCATTTCCATGTTTCTTTGCCTGATTCGTATGGTGATCGGCCCATCCATCGTAGACCGGCTTTTAGCACTGGATACCCTGTTTCTGAATGCAACCTGTCTGGTGGTCATTTTAGGCATCTATTGGGCAAGTACCTCTTTATTTGAAGGTGCTTTATTGGTTGCCATGCTTGGATTTGTTTCCACCGCAGCGCTGGCACGCTACTTTACCACTGGCCATGTGGTCGATTAGGAGCAACAGCAATGCAACTTATCATGGAAATCCTGGTTTCAATTTTTTTGTTGATTGGCTCATTCTTCATGCTGGTTGGCGGCATTGGTATGGTTCGTCTGCCCGATTTATTTATGCGCCTGCATGCGCCGACCAAATCCAGTACCCTGGGTCTGGGTAGCTTCCTGATTGCCGCCATGATTTTTTCAGCCTTTCAGGGACGTTTTGGTTTTGCTGAATTGTTACTGACTTTACTGGCATTCATTACTGCACCCGTGTCTGCAAACCTCATGGCACAGGCAGCATTGCATTTACGTTTACGCTCAACCAGTGGTGAAGTACCGGAAGCACTTGATCGCCCCTTACCCTGGCAGCGTACCCGGCGCCGTAATCCCAAAGCAAAAAATGACTCACATGATGATCTAGCCTAAACAAAAACCAGAAGCTTTATTATTTTGTTAGTTGTTTGGCTATTTTCAATTCCGTCTACCTCAATGCCCTGATATCAAGCTTGTTCCAAACAAGATTTCAGCACATAAAAAAGCCACCCGAAGGTGGCTTTTCTTTTTAGTGATTATTCATCATCTTTTTTTGCATCATCAGCTGGAGGTAAATCCTTCACTGCTTCTGCAATCAGACCAAACATATAGTTACCATATGCGTTGGTTTTGTCGTAATGGAAACGCAAACGAGGCGTTATACGTGTCTTGATACGACGACTGAGTTCGTGACGCAAGAAACCAGATGCCTTGTTTAGCACATCAAGTGTTTCCTTGTTCGCCGCTTCACTTTGTTCATCGCCTAGCTCACGCCCCATCACGGTCACATAAACTTCAGCATATCCTAAATCTGGGCTAACTTTCACCGCAGAGATGGTCACCAGACCACCCAAGCGTGGATCTTTCAGCTCCTGGCGAATCAGTTCAGACAACTCGCGCTGAACTGAATCTCCCATACGCTTCAGACGTTGACTACCCGCCATTAAAGACTCCGTTTAATCAATTGAACATCATACACTTCGATCTTGTCTTGTGCCTTGATGTCTTTATAGCCTTTCACCGCAAGACCACATTCCATACCGGCACGAACTTCTTCTACCACTTCTTTATAGCGACGAAGAGATTCAAGCTCACCCTGGAACACCACCACATCATCACGAAGAACACGGATTGGTTTATTACGGTGCAATACACCTTCAAGCACCATACAACCTGCAGCTGCACCGAATTTGCTTGAGTGGAATACTTCACGTACTTCAGCCACACCCAGAATTGTTTCACGATGTTCAGGAGCAAGCTTACCGCTCATTGCTGCTTTCACGTCATCAATCAATTGATAGATGATGCTGTAGTAACGAATGTCGATACCGTCTGCATCGGCTTTTTGACGTGCAGTAGTGTCAGCACGAACGTTAAAGCCAAGAAGTACTGCTTCAGAAGATTCAGCCAGCGTGACGTCAGATTCAGTGATTGCACCAACACCTGAACCAATAATACGTACTTTAACTTCATCAGTTGCCAATTCAGCAAGTGCAACATGTAGAGCTTCTAAAGTACCGCGTACATCAGTTTTGAGTACCACGTTTACGATAGGCACATCTTTTTTGCCCATCGATGCCATGATGTTTTCAAGACGCATTGCACTTTGACGTTCAAGACGTTTTTGACGTTCACGATCCATACGTGCATCGGCAACTTCACGTGCTTTCTTCTCGTCATTTACAACAAGAACTTCGTCACCCGCCATTGGCGCTTCTGGAAGACCCAAGATTTCTACAGGAATTGAAGGACCAGCTGTTTTAATGCGTTGACCGTTTTCATCAACCATCGCACGAACGCGACCGTAAGATGAACCGGCAAGGACAAGATCGCCCACTTTCAATGTACCGTTTTGGACCAGGATAGATGCAACCGCACCACGACCTTTGTCCACACGAGCTTCAATCACCACACCTTGTGCAGCACCTTCTTCAGATGCTTTCAACTCTAACAATTCTGCTTGAATTGAAATCAGATCAAGAAGTTCATCGATCCCTTGACCAGAATGTGCTGAAACCATGGCTACTGGTACATCACCACCCCATTGTTCAGGCACGATTTCTTTGGTGGTCAATTCGTTCAATACGCGATCTGGATCGGCAGATTCTTTATCCATCTTGTTGATTGCAACAATGATTGGTGTACCTGCAGCACGCGCATGGTCAATTGCTTCTGCAGTCTGTGGCATTACACCATCGTCCGCTGCAACAACAAGTACCACGATATCTGTCGCTTTGGCACCGCGTGAACGCATTGAAGTAAATGCTGCGTGTCCCGGAGTGTCAAGGAAAGTAATAATGCCTTTATCGGTTTTGACGTGATAAGCACCGATATGCTGGGTAATACCACCCGCTTCGCCTGCAGCCACTTTGGTACGGCGGATACGGTCAAGAAGCGATGTTTTACCATGGTCAACGTGACCCATAATCGTTACTACAGGAGCACGTGTCGTTTGAGCACCACGTGCTTCTTCAGCTGCTTCAAGTAAGTTGTCTTCAGCTTGAGTATCAGAAACCAATACCGGATTATGGCCCATTTCATCAACAACAAGCGCTGCAATTTCTTGATCAATCGCCTGGTTCTGAGTCACTAACTCACCCATTTTCATAAGTGATTTAATTACTTCGCGAACCTTCACTGCCATTTTCGCAGCTAAGTCAGCTACAACAATGGTTTCACCGATTTCAACATCATAAACTTGTTTTTTAACTGGTTTTTCAAAGCCATGCTTGTTCGCTTGGCTTGTTTTTAAACCGCGTTTATGTGAGTTATCACGGAAAGATTGCTCTTCACCACGACGGCCACCTTTTTTCGGTGCACGTGCACTGGTCGTGTTACCACCACGTTTAATTTCACGGTCTTCTTTCGCAAAAGAATCTTCATAAGCCTGACCAACCAAACCGGCAGCCAGTGGAGAGTCATCAATCACACGAATCGTTGCAGTAGCATCTTCAGAAGAATACTTAGAAGCCATTTGACGCATTTGTTCAAGCGTACGTTGTTGAGCTTCTTCAGCCGATTTACGACGTGCTGCTTCTTCAACTGCTTTTAACTGTGCAGCTTGCGCTTCACGTGCTTTCTTCTGTTCTGGTGTTTCAGTCACTTTAACAGGCTGTTTTACAATCGGCTTGTTATTTGACTTACGTTTTACCACAACCGCTGCTTTTGGTGCTTCTTGCTTAGCAGTTTCTTGCTTAGCAGCAGCACGCATTGCTTCTAAAGCCTGTTTTGCTTTAGATACAGGTTGTTGCTTAGGTTCTTCAGCTTTCGCTGCTGGCTTTTGCTCAGCTTCACGCGAGTTTTGTTCAGCTTGCGCTTTCGCCAAAGCTTCAGCTTTAATTTGTTCCGGATCCGGCTTAACAAATGTATGCTTCTTACG
The DNA here is from genome assembly GCF_044130285.1 of Acinetobacter sp. BSP-28. Lineage (NCBI taxonomy): Bacteria > Pseudomonadati > Pseudomonadota > Gammaproteobacteria > Moraxellales > Moraxellaceae > Acinetobacter > Acinetobacter sp. BSP-28. The sequence continues at coordinate 87,412 of NZ_JBIQOB010000006.1, read as the reverse complement.
AACTTCTACATTAATTGTTTTCGCCTTACCTGATGTACTGGCCACTTTAGCAGTACTGGTTGTTTTACGTTTCAACGTGATTTTTCCTGCATTCCCATCGTCCTGACCATGAACTTTCTTCAAATGGTTAACGAGGGTATTTTGTTGTTCAGTGGAAATAATATCTTCAGCTTTACGTTGGGGTAAACCTGCGTCACGAACCTGCTCTAGGAGCTTCTCAACGGGGCGATCCACGCTGAGAGCCAACTCTTTAATCGACTTGTCCGTCATATATTTCCTCCTAGTTAAACCATGATTCGCGCGCTTTCATAATAAGTTGACCCGCTTTTTCCGTACCTAAACCTTCAATATCTTCAATATCGTCAGTGGCTTGGTCAGCTAAATCATCTACAGTTACCACACCGCGAGCCGCAAGGGCATATGCGATTTCCTGTGTCATCCCTTGCATTGCAACAAGTTCTGCACTTGGCTCTTGAATGTTTTCTTGTTGTTTTAATGCATCAGCCAATGCAATTTCTTTCGCACGGCTTTGCAATAATTCAACAGTTTCTGCATCCAACTCAATTTCATCAAATGTTTCAGCTGGTACATAAGCAATTTCTTCAAGCGAAGTAAAGCCCATCTCAACCAAAGCCATTGCCAAATCTTCTTCAATATCCAGACGGGTAACAAACATGTCGAGATATTGCTGAGCTTCATTTTGTTGACGTGCGTAGAATTCTTCTTCGAGCATCATATCCAATTTGTAGCCAGTCAATTCAGAGGCTAAACGGACATTTTGACCTTGTGAACCAATAGCACGTGCCAACTGATCGCTTGCTGCGAAAATGATATCTGCACTGTGAACATCTTCATCAATCACAATACTGGATACATCTGCAGGCTCTAGCGCACTGGCGATGTACTGTGCCGGATCATCAGACCACACCACCACATCAATACGTTCACCATTGAGTTCTGACTGTACCGCCTGGATACGTGTACCACGCATACCAATACAAGCACCTACAGGATCAATACGGTGATCGTTGGTTTTCACGGCAATTTTAGCACGAACACCCGGTTGGCGTGCAGCTGCTTTAATTTCAATGATTTCTTCAGAAATTTCAGGAATTTCTTTCTTCATCAATGCAATCAGCATTTCAGGACGTGCACGTGACAATAACAGTTGTGCACCACGACCTTCACGATTCACGCTATATAAAATCGCGTTTACACGTTGTTTAGGACGAAGAATTTCTTTAGGAATCATTTCTTCACGGGCAAGATAAGCTTCAGCATTGTCACCCAAGTCAATAATAAAGCCATCTTTGGTTTGCTTTTTCACTTCACCGTAGATGAGTTCACCAACTTTAGATTCATAGGCATCAGCAACCAGAGCACGTTCAGCTTCACGAATTTTTTGCACAATCACCTGTTTGGCAATTTGCGCAGCAATTCGACCGAAGTCAATCGATTCAACTTCGAGTTCACGAATGTCACCAATGGACCATTTGGCAGGATCGACATCCGAAATTGCATCCTGACATGCAGGCATTTCGTGATCTTCATCAGCCACTACTTCCCATTGACGGAAAGTACGGTAATCACCAGTTTTACGATCGATTTCCACACGTAAACGTGCTTCTTCCGAGTGTGTGCCTTCATAAAATTTCTTTTTAGTCGCAGCAACAAGCGCTTGTTCTAGCGCTTCAAAGATCGCTTCACGAGGTACACCTTTTTCGTTACTAACCGTTTCTACTACGGTAAGAATTTCACGTGCCATAAGTCACCTATTCGTTCAGATTCTTATTTATTTGGATAAATTAATCTTGGTAAATCAAATTTGCTTTGTCGATATTATGACTATCAATTTCAAGGATTTGTTGCTTTTCAACTTCTACTTGAATGAGTTCATTTTCAAGATCAACAGCAATCAGTTTTGCTTGAAATTTACGACGGTTCTCTACAGCACTAATAAGACGTAACGCGATTTGCTGTCCAATATAGGCTGGCATTTGTTCAAGTTGAAAAAATGGACGATCCCAACCTGGAGAAGATACTTCAAGTGAATATTCACCAGAAATTGGATCATGTACATCAAGCATGGCACCCACTTGCTGTGTTACGCGAACACAATCTTGTACGCCGATACCTCGACCCTGCTCTAGTTCGCCTTCTTCATTCATAACAGGCTGTGCATCAGTTTCGCCTGCTTTATCAATATAGATACGCAATAAAGAACGTTTTCCTTGAGGAAGAAATTCGATTCCCCAAAGATCTACATTGCATGCTTGCACTGCAGGAGCGATTAAGTCTTGGAGTGCTTGAGTTTTATTTGATAGCTTCATTTACTCTCGTCATTATGGTGCGATTTAATGGTCGCAGTGACCGGTTCAGACTAACTCAACTATATTAGTAGTGAAACATGACGATTTGACCAATAAATGTCGGACACTACACGATAGCCAATAAAAAAGGGCGTAATCGCCCCTGTTTACACAGAAAAACCAAAGTCCACTGTGCAAAAAGGCCCACCTTTTTGTGAGCCTTTTAGAAACTTGGTAGCGGGAGCTGGATTTGAACCAACGACCTTCGGGTTATGAGCCCGACGAGCTACCAGACTGCTCCATCCCGCATCAACGTGCAAAAATTATATACAATCTGCTGATCATTTTCAATCAAAAACTGTTCAGTGATTGCTTGATTAAGTTGCACCTTAATCAAAAGTGGTAGCGGGAGCTGGATTTGAACCAACGACCTTCGGGTTATGAGCCCGACGAGCTACCAGACTGCTCCATCCCGCAACAACATTGCAAAAAATTAATCTCACCTTAAATACTCAAGGTGCTTATTTTAGTTTGCATCTAAAATAAAGATTGGTAGCGGGAGCTGGATTTGAACCAACGACCTTCGGGTTATGAGCCCGACGAGCTACCAGACTGCTCCATCCCGCATCAACAGATTTGCTGCTTACACCAACCTATGTTCTGGATTATAAGTTGGTGCGGAAGGGGGGACTTGAACCCCCACGCCCGAAGGCACTACCACCTCAAGGTAGCGTGTCTACCAATTCCACCACCACCGCAGCTGTGACGCATTCTAATCGGATCAGACCCAAAAAGAAAGAACTAAATATATTTATTCGCCTGTTTTCGGTGCAACTGGTGAAGTTTCACTCGAATTCGCTGGAGCCGTGGTTGTTGTTTGTACCGATTTTAAGCTATAGGCATCAGTGGTTTGCTTTTTAGCAAACACCGCTAAACTTAGGCTGGTGACAAAAAACAAGGCAGTTAAAATTGCCGTTAAACGTGTTAAAAAATTAGCCGAACCTGAAGCACCAAAGACGGTTGCTGCTCCACCACCACCAAATGATGCACCCGCATCGGCACCCTTACCATGTTGTACTAGAATCAATACAATCATTAAAATGGCTAAGATAATATGTACTACCAGCACAAATGCATGCATGCTGAACTCCTAATTATTTTGTATTTGCAAAAGCCTGAGCAATTTTATAAAAAGACTCTGCATTTAAAGATGCACCACCAACCAGCGCACCATTAATATCTGGACAGGCAGCCAACTCTACTGCATTTTCTGGCTTAACACTACCGCCATATAAAATCGCCATGCTTGCACCCAAAGGTGTAATTTGAGTTAAACCTTCACGAATTTTGGCATGCATCGCCTGTGCATCTTCAGGTGAAGCAGTTTTACCGGTACCAATCGCCCAAATGGGTTCATAAGCTACGATAATATTTTTCCACTGTTCAGCCTGAACAACTGCGGCAATATCACAGATTTGTTGCAATACGACCTGCTCGGCCTGACCATTTTCACGTTGCTCTAGACTTTCACCTACGCAATAAATAATGGTTAATCCTGCATTTAAAGCATTTTTGACTTTTTCATTCAGGATCTGGGCAGTTTCAGCAAAAATTTCTCGACGCTCAGAATGACCAATCAGTACAAAATCAATCTGATGATCTTTCAATAAGTCAGCACTCACCTCACCGGTATATGCTCCCGTACCCGCAATACGAGAAACATCCTGTGCAACAGGATAAATAGAGCGTGCTGAACTTGCCAATTCTGCTTGAACACTGCTCAAAGCCAGCATGGTCGGTGCAACACCCAAATAACAATCTTGTTCTTTAATTTCATTATTTTGCAATAATTTTTTAAAATCTTTCAGCAATGCTTTTGCATCTGCCTGCATTGGGTTCATTTTCCAATTGCCGACAACCCAAGGAGTAATAGCCGAACCCGACATACAGTAACCTATTAAAAACAATTCATTAAACCGCGCACATTCTACACGGAATTCAGGATTTTTCAGAAAATTTTCACATGGCTTTTTGATGCCTTTCTTATTTTTCTTACAACCTATCCTTTTACTCTAAAGAAAAAACTTTATCCTGTAATTACGACTGGTTCAAAGTTTTATCTGATATTAAGTAGATAACAACATTTTAAGATATGGTATTTTTATATAACAAAAGTATAATTCAAAGATACCAATTATAAACAAATTGATTAAGCAGGCATATTAAAGCATGGCAGCATTACAAGGTTCACCAAGATTTACGGGTTTTATTCGGCGTTTAGTCGAAGATGGCTTAGTTTCTGCTGAAAATATGCAGAGTGCAATATTGAATGCAAAAAAAGCCAATCAAGATATCGTGCCTTTTTTAATTGATCAGTTAAAAATTTCATCCCTAGAAATTGCAGAAAAAATTTCGCAAGAGTTTGGAGAGCCTCTTTTTGATTTGAGTGCATATGATTCTGCTCAAATTATCCGAGAAGGGCTGGATGAAAAACTCATTAGCAAACATTGCATTTTGCCCATTTTCAAACGCGGAAATTTACTCTACGTCGCAACCAGCAATCCGACCAATATAGATGCCATGGATGCGATCCGCTTCAGCAGTAAGATGAATATCGAAGCGATTATTGTAGAGCACCAGAAATTACACCAGCTGATTGAACAAAACTTTACCCAGGCAAACAACTTTGAATTTTCTGATGAAGATATCGATCTAGATCTAGAACAAGAAGATTTAAGTCAAAAAGAAGATGAAGATGATGGTCCTCAAGGGGATGAAGCACCGATCGTTAAGTACATCAATAAATTATTAATTGATGCCATTCGTATGGGGGCTTCGGATTTACACTTCGAACCTTATGAAAAATCATATCGTGTGCGTTATCGTATTGATGGTGTGCTGCGTCAAATTGCCAATCCGCCGTTACAGCTGTCCACACGTTTAGCCTCGCGCTTAAAAGTCATGTCGCAGATGGATATTTCTGAAAAACGCTTACCTCAGGATGGCCGGATTAAACTGAAGCTTTCGAAAACCAAAGCCATCGACTTCCGTGTCAACTCCTTACCGACACTGTTTGGGGAAAAACTGGTACTGCGTATTCTGGATCCATCCAGTGCCATGCTGGGGATTGATGCATTGGGCTATGAACCAGAACAAAAAGAACTGTTTATGCAAGCACTGGAAAAACCTCAAGGCATGCTACTGATTACAGGTCCAACCGGTTCCGGTAAAACCGTATCGCTCTATACGGGTTTGAATATCCTGAATCGTGAAGATACCAATATTTCCACAGCTGAAGACCCAGTAGAAATTAACCTGGAAGGGATTAATCAGGTCAATGTGAATGCTAAAGTTGGCTTGACCTTCTCTGCTGCGCTTAAATCATTTTTACGTCAAGATCCAGATATTGTCATGGTCGGGGAGATTCGAGATTTAGAAACTGCAGAAATCGCCGTCAAAGCCGCGCAAACCGGTCATATGGTAATGTCTACCCTTCACACCAACAGTGCACCAGAAACCTTGACGCGTTTACGCAATATGGGCGTTCCATCCTTTAATATTGCGACCTCTGTCAACTTGGTGATTGCACAACGTTTAGCACGTCGTTTATGCTCTCAATGTAAAGAGCCTGCAGATATTCCAGAGCACAGCTTATTAGAAATGGGTTTTACTGAAGAAGATCTGAAGCAGGAAGATTTCCAGGTATATCAACCAGTAGGCTGTTCCGAGTGCCGTGAAGGTTATAAAGGTCGTGTCGGTATTTATGAAGTCATGAAAGTGACCCCTGAAATTTCGAAAATTATTATGGAGGATGGTAATGCACTTGAAATTGCAGCAGCATCTGAAAAATCGGGGTTTAATAATTTAAGACGTTCAGGATTAATTAAGGTTATGCAGGGGGTGACTTCTCTTCAGGAAGTCAATCGTGTAACCAGTGAATAAATGAAAATTTAAAATAAGGATAAACGCATGGCTGTCAAAAAAGCACAGATGATGCCCGTCTTCAGTTATGAAGGTGTTGATCGTAAAGGGGAAAAACTTAAAGGGGAATTACCGGCGCGTAATATGGCACTTGCTAAAGTGACCTTACGCAAGCAAGGCATTACGATTAAACATATTCGAGAAAAACGTAAAAATATTCTCGAAGGCTTCATGAAAAAGAAAGTCACCACCCTGGATATCACGATTTTTACCCGTCAGCTGGCGACCATGATGAAAGCCGGTGTACCACTAGTGCAGAGCTTTGAAATTGTCGCGGAAGGCTTAGAAAATCCGTCCATGCGTGAGGTGGTTTTAGGCATTAAAGGTGAAGTTGAAGGTGGTAATACCTTTGCAGGGGCACTTAAAAAATATCCTCAATATTTTGATAACTTATTTTGCTCACTGGTTGAATCTGGTGAACAGTCAGGTGCTTTGGAAACCATGCTGGATCGCGTTGCCATTTACAAAGAAAAAAGTGAACTTTTAAAGCAAAAAATTAAAAAAGCCATGAAATATCCTATAGCAGTCACGGTAGTTGCTGTTGTCGTTACCATTATTTTGATGGTTAAAGTCGTACCCGTATTCCAAGATCTTTTCGCCTCATTTGGTGCAGACCTACCTGCCTTTACCCAAATGGTTGTGAATATGTCTAATTGGACGCAGAAATATTGGTTTATTCTGATCATTGCAGTTGGTGCCATCATAGCGAGCTTTATGGAAGCCAAAAAACGTAGTCAAAAATTTCGTGATTTTCTTGATAAAGCGGCACTTAAGGCACCTATTTTTGGTGACTTAGTCTATAAAGCCATTATTGCGCGTTATAGCCGGACTTTAGCGACCACTTTTGCTGCCGGCGTTCCATTGATTGATGCATTGGAATCTACTGCTGGTGCAACCAATAACGTGGTCTACGAAAAAGCAGTACTGAAAATTCGCGAAGATGTTGCTACAGGTCAACAGCTACAATTTGCCATGCGTGTGACCAATAAGTTTCCCTCCATGGCTATACAAATGGTCGCCATTGGTGAAGAGTCTGGTGCGCTGGATGCCATGCTAGATAAAGTTGCCACTCATTTTGAAAATGAAGTCGACAATGCAGTAGATGGTTTAACCTCCATGATGGAACCTTTAATTATGGCAGTACTGGGTGTGCTGGTCGGTGGTCTGGTGATTGCCATGTATCTTCCAATCTTCCAAATGGGTGCTGTAATGTAATGCAAGATGTAATTTCTTATTTTATTGCTAACACAACTGCACTCTATATTGCAGTTGGGCTTTTTAGTCTCTGCATCGGCAGTTTTTTAAATGTGGTGATTTACCGCACTCCCAAAATGATGGAACAGGAATGGCGTCAAGACTGCCAATTCTTACTGCATCCTGAACAAGCCATTATTGATGAAACGAAAATCACGCTCAGCAAGCCTGATTCGACCTGTCCAAACTGTCAAACCCCCATTCGCTGGTATCAAAACATTCCTATCATCAGCTGGATTGTTTTGCGGGGCAAATGTGGTGCTTGTAAAAATCCAATCAGTATTCGTTATCCACTTATTGAATTGTTAACTGCAATATGTTCGCTGATCATTGTGGCAGTATTCGGCCCTACCCTGCAGATGCTGTTTGGCCTGATCCTCACCTGGGTACTGATTGCACTCACCTTTATCGACTTTGATACTCAGCTTCTACCGGACCGCTATACCTTAACCCTGGCAGCACTGGGCTTAGGGATCAATAGCTACAGTATTTATACTAGTCCAACTTCTGCCATTTGGGGCTATCTTATTGGTTTCTTGTGTCTTTGGATTGTGTATTACCTGTTTAAGATCATTACTGGCAAGGAAGGTATGGGCTATGGTGACTTTAAACTTCTGGCTGCCTTAGGGGCCTGGATGGGACCATTGATGCTCCCATTGATCGTATTGCTCTCCTCTTTCGTCGGTGCTGTGATTGGTATTATTCTGCTCAAAATACGCAAAGAAAACCAGCCTTTTGCATTTGGCCCTTATATTGCCATTGCCGGGTGGATTGCTTTTATTTGGGGTGAGCAGATTATGAAAATCTATTTAGGACAGTAACTTTTAGGGACATCTATGACATTTATCTTGGGTTTAACTGGTGGGATTGGCAGTGGAAAATCGGCGGCCAGTCGATGGTTTGAAACCCAGGGTATTACTGTGGTTGATGCCGATATTGTCGCGCGCGAGATTGTGGCAAAAGGCCGGCCTGCTTTACAACAGATTCATGCTGCTTTCGGTGATTGGGTTTTATCAGACAATGGTGAGCTGAACCGTCGGGCTTTACGTGAACATATCTTTAAAGATCCGGATGCGCGTGAGATATTAGAAAGCATTACCCATCCTGCGATTCGAGAGTCTATTATTCAACAGCTGCAAGCAGCAACCAGCCCCTATGTGATTCTGGTTTCTCCGCTGCTGTTTGAAACCAACCAGCATGAACTGACCGATCATACCCTGCTGATTGATGCATCGATCGATTTACAGATTCAACGGGCTGCTATGCGTGATCATCAGTCCATTGAACAGATTGAAAAAATTATTCAGGCGCAGATGCCACGTGAGCAAAAGCGTCGTTTGGCTGATGACATTGTGCTGAATGACGGTCATCTTGACCATTTATACAGCCATTTAAGACCGCTACATGAAGCTTATTTAAAACGCTAAAATTAAAAAAGCAGTCTGTTAAGATTGCTTTTTTTGTTGCTCAAGTTGCTGCTGCAAGCTGTCTTTATGACTGATCCAGCGCCATGGCTGTAATGCACCGATCGCCATTCCGATCAAGCCACAAATAATGGCCAGACTTAAAGGCTCCCCCAATAGCGGTACGGCTAGAATTGCCGCCATAAACGGGGCCAAAGTCACGATACTTCCCGTTTTGAATGCACCCAGACGCTTAATCGCTTCTACATAAGTCAGTGTGGCTACAATAACCACAAAGATACCGTGAAAAATCACCTGTAGCATTAAATGCACAGGTTCAGGTGCCGTTAAATTTTTCGGTAAAAACAGCAGATAAATCGGTACATAGATAATCGCCGACCAGATGGCAACACCTGCCATAGAATGCCAGGCAGAGAGTTTCCATTGGCGTAACAACACCGTAAAAATACCCCACCAGATCGCACTCAGGAAAAATAGCATGTCACCAAAACCAAAGGCGACACCGGTTTCCTGATACATCAAGAAGCTCATGGCAGCGATTGCGGCCAGCATAATCACCAGACTGATCCGGATATGCTTATCAAAAGGCTCTTTAAATAAGATAAATCCGGCCAAGGCCGTACACAGCGGAATACAACCATTCAGAAAAATGGCCGCATGCGCTGCGGGGACATAATGAAAGGCGCTATAAGAAGTCAGGCAGTAAGCCACCCCGCCGATCATCGCCAAAATAAAGGGCTTTTTTTTCCATAAAAAAGTAGTGTCTTTTTTATGGATTAAAATGGGCATTAAAATACAAAACGCCAGTGCAAAACGTAAGGCGGTAATATCCCAGGCACTAATTCCCCACTGGGCATTCAGGCGAGAAGTAATAGTAAATCCCCCCCAAATACACATGGTAATGGCGATATAAAGATAACCTTGAGACCGGGGAGACATAGCAAACAACTTTTAAATTTGAGAGAAAAAATTACACGTTACGTTGACGGCAAGCTTCATAAAGGGCCATCCCAGTCGCCACGCTCACATTTAAGCTCTGCAAGTTTCCTGCCATCGGGATATATACGGTCTGATCACATTGCGACTGGGTAATTGGACGTAAGCCGGTATCTTCAGCACCCATCACTACACAGACTGCCGTTCCGGTAAAATCAAACTGATCAATCGGTAAGGCTTTTTCATCCAGCATGGTTCCGACTACACGTACATTAAATTCATCTTTGATATTACCCAAAGTACGTGCCAGATTGGTCACCTGAATAAACTTCACCTTTTCTGCACCGCCCGCAGCAACCTTACGTGCGGTCGGCGTCAAGCTAGCAGAACGGTCGCGTGAGACCACTACTGCTTCAACACCCATGGCAGCCGCTGTACGAATACAGGCACCCAAATTGTGAGGATCGGTGACCTGATCCAGTGCCAGTAACAGCGCTTGAGGATTTTGCTTCAGCACTGCATCTAAATCCTGTTCATTCAATACCGGATGTGGACGCACTGCAGCGACTACGCCCTGATGAAAAGGCTGCCCTGCCAGTTTTTCCAGTTTGTCTCGGCTGGCTTGCTGTACACTGATACCAAAGGGTTCAGCCAGAGCCAATACATTTTTTAAACGCTGGTCATCACGGCCTTTCAAGGTAAATAAAGTCAGTACGCGCTCAGGCTCGAGTTCCAATAATGACTCCACCGAGTGAACGCCATAATAATATTCTGGTTTTGCCATGAACGGCCTCTAAAATCTATGGTGACTATGGGTAATTATACAAAAAGAAAAATCCTGCAAAGCAGGCTTTACAGGATTGATGCTTGAATCTAGTTTAACCGATTCAAGTTAAAATTTCTTTGTCTTATCTAGGACTCATACTTAGCCTTCGAAATGACAGACATAATCGAGTACGTCATCGGTCTCGATTTTAAAGCGGCTATTGCCTGGCACATAAAAAGATTGACCGGCACGGAACAGCTCACTTTCAGTTTTGTCGCCAATTTGTACACGACATTCACCTGAAATAATTTCCATACGTTCAGGAACATGGGTTTGAAAGGTCAATGCCTGTTCTGTTGGCAGAATTACCCCTAAGGTTTTTTTGGTGCCATCTTCAAACTGTACGGTATGACTGATACACAACCCATCAAAATAAACATTCGACTTTTTAACAACCGAAACGTGATCAAACTGATTTGACATGCGTATTCTCCAGATAATGCGCATTTATAATTTTTGCTCGAGCTAGTTTAAAGCTGAGCCTTAAACTAATCAATCGCTGTTTCATCCAGCCAAATCAATATTTTTCAAATTTTTACAAATATTTTTTATATGCTTAAGTGAAAAAATGACGAGTTGCACACGAGCATCTTCATGAATAAATTATAAGCTCAAATTGTTGCTGATGTTTCCCCGACCAAAGGCGAATAGCATTCTCCACTAATAATAAAGTTTTCAAATCATCTGCATCACACTGTCTCTAATCTGGTTTAGGTTTTATGAAGCTGGATAAACCTGAACTCAAATTTTGCATTTTTTATAAAAATAACAGGCAATTTATCGAGGGAAAATTTTATCGGCTATTTTCAGGTGCAAGTTTCATTTTCTTCCCCCAGATAAGGTAAGATATTGATGTTTTAAATCCTTTTAAAATAAAAGCTGTCTTGTGACCAAAACAAAATTTCACTATCTTAGATTAAAACTTTTCGCAGCTTGGATGCGTTTATGCTGACACATTTAACTCTGATCAATTTTGCTTTAGCCGATCATTTAGCCATTGATATTGAAAAAGGTTTCAATGTCCTGACAGGCGAAACTGGGGCGGGTAAATCATTATTACTGGATGCCCTGTCTGCCTGTCTAGGCGAACGTACCGACACCAATTACGTACGTTTTGGTTCAGATAAAGCCGATGTGACGGCCATTTTTAGCTATCAGGAACACAGTCCTGAAGCCGAATGGCTAAAAGCACACGAGTTGGATGATGAATCGGGCGAAATTCATTTAAGACGGGTTATTTTTGCTACAGGTCGTAGCAAAGCCTGGATTAATGGCCGCCCAAGCAGTTTGTCCGAGCTGAAAGAAATTGGCCGTTTACTGGTACAACTGTATAGTCAGCACAGTCAGCAGCAACTGTTAGAACCACCCTATCCCAAGCACTGGCTCGACCGTTACAGCAACTTTTATCAACCTGCGCAAGATGTCCGCAATGCCTATAGCACCTGGCAAAAAGATATTCGACAGCATCAGGCAGCTTTGGATGCACAAGCCACCCGCAAGCAGCGTATTGAAACTTTAGAGTTGCAACTGGAAGAACTCGAAGAGATTACCCAGATTGACTATAAAGAGATTGAACAGGAATTTGATCGTTTAAGCCATCACGAACATATCATGCTGGACTGCGGTTATAGCTTGAATGTGCTGGATGAAGCCGAGCAAAATCTGACTCAAGAACTGTCTTCAATTATTCGCCGTCTGGAATCACATGCCGGTCGTAGTGAACAGCTGGCTGAAATCTATAATTCACTGATCAATGCACAAAGTGAAATGGATGATGCAACAGCAAATTTGCGTCAGTTTATCGATCGCCAAAGCTTCGATCCTGAACGGATGGAAGAATTGAACTCACAACTGGAAATCTTCCACCGTTTAGCGCGTAAATACCGCACCCAGCCGGAAAGCCTGAAAGAAGAATACCAGGCCTGGCAGACTGAACTTGAGCAATTGCATCAGCTGGAAGACCCGGAAACCCTGGCTGAACAAGTTGAGTTATCGCATCAGGACTTTTTAGCCAAAGCACAATATCTGGATGAAATTCGTCGTGCAGCGGCAGAGCCTTTGGCAAAACAACTGACTGAACAGGTCAAGCAACTGGCTTTGCCGGAGGCCTATTTTGAATTCAAGTTTGAACCTTTGGAACAGGTTGGTGCTGAAGGTCTCAGCTTTATTCAACTGCTGTTTACTGCAAACAAGGGTATACCGCCGCAGCCTTTGGCACGCGTAGCATCTGGGGGTGAACTGTCGCGTATTGCTTTGGTCATGCAAGTCATGAATGCGGAAAAAACCGAATCGGAAGTACTGGTCTTCGATGAAATCGACGTCGGGATTAGTGGTGGTACAGCTGAAATGGTCGGCCGTTTGCTGGCTGATTTGGCCCAACATGTACAGATTTTATGTATTACCCATCAGGCCCAAGTGGCGGCCCAATCGGATCAGCATCTGCTAGTGAAAAAGCGTCAGACCGATCCGGCTAGCAGTACCATTATCAATCTTGCAGAAGAACAGCGCATTGATGAACTGGCGCGTATGACTGGCGGTGTCGAAATTAATGATACGACCCTGCAACATGCCAAGCAGTTACGTCAACTTAAGTTTCAACAGGTATAAGTTTGAGGTTTAAATCACAAAAAATGATTGGCGAAACCCAATTAGTTTAGTAACTTGGTCATAAGCGCTTAGTTAATTTAATCAGTTTTTTGATTTTAAGGGGGAATGGCTTAGATGACTAAACAATATCTGACACATCGCTGTCTCATTGCACCTCCTGATTTAGCCGATGATTTTTTTGCCAATACGGTAATTTATTTGGCACGCCATGATGAAGATGGTGCACAAGGCATTATCATTAACCGCCCATCCGGTCTTTCAATCAAGGAATTGTTGAATGACCTGGAAATTGAAGCGGACAATGTCAATCCTCATGCAGTCTTGCAAGGTGGACCTTTGCGTCCTGAAGCCGGATTTGTGCTGCATACCGGTCAACCGACCTGGCATTCATCCATTGCTGTGGGTGAAAATGTCTGTATTACCACGTCCAAAGATATCCTCGATGCCATCGCCCACAATGAAGGCGTTGGACGCTATCAAATTGCTTTGGGTTATGCCAGCTGGGGCAAAAACCAGCTGGAACAGGAAATTGCACGTGGTGACTGGCTAATCTGTGATTCCGATATGGATTTGATTTTTAACTTGCCTTATGACGACCGCTGGGATGCTGCCTATAAAAAAATGGGCCTGGACCGCACCTGGCTGTCATCAGAGATTGGACATGCCTGATTTATCACAACCGCACATGATTATGGCATTTGATTTTGGTACCCAAAAAATGGGCATGGCGGTGGGTCAATTGCTGATTGAAAGTGCCAATCCCCTCGCCCTGTTTCCCATGAAAGACGGCATTCCGAACTGGGATGCTTTGCTGAAAATTGTCAAACAGTATCAACCGACCTTATTTTTGGTAGGCTTACCCTTAAATATGGATGATAGCGAATCGGAACTTTCTGCACGCTCACGCAAATTTGCCCGACGCTTGCGTCATCAGACCAATATTGAAACCGTGATGGTCGATGAGCGCCTGACCACCCGTGAAGCACGTGATGAACTTGACCGATATCAGTCTCAAGGTCGTGGCAAAAAACTGGCGGCTGACAGTATTGCCGCGGCCCTATTCATCGAGAGCTGGTATCGAAACCCACAAGGTGTAGCACCTTAAAGATAAAGTGTAGCACCTTAAAGATAAAAAAGCATTTTGCAGAGTACAGCGCCCCATACTGGATTGCTGCAACAAAAGCTCTGCTCTGCCTCATTTTTTGTTATAAAGTAATACTGATTTATTTTTCTTTTTATATGCTTCGACCAAGCAGGTACTTATGGCACTTTCTAGTTTTGGTAAGATTCTCACCGTTTTGGATCTCTTTTCGGTATCTCGCCCGATCATTAATGTGGATATCATTAGTGAAGAATTAGGCCTTTCCAAACCCACCAGCTACCGTTATTTAAAAGAATTGGTTTCGACAGAATTATTACAGCGCCTTAGCGGAACTTCGGGTGACTATACTCTCGGCTCAAAAATTGCCGTACTGGATTATATTTCCCGTACCACCGACCCTTTGGTGCAAATCAGCATCCCGTTTATGCAGCAAATTGTGGAACGAACCGAATTTTGCTGTCTGCTCACCCACTTAAACCATGATTCATGCATCGATATTCATCACGAATTATTTAAAGATGTGACCTTGCTGTCTTATGGTCGGGGTTGTCCGCGTCCCATATTTGTCGGTTCATCGCCTAAAGTGATGATGTCCTATTTACCCAAACAGAGCATTTTGGACTACTACCAGCGTTTCTCAGCCGAACTTGCAGAAGTGGACTTTGCCGAGAGCGAAGCCGAATTTTTGCTGAAAATGAAGCAGATCAAGAAACAGGGTTACTATTTTTCCAATGGTGAACTTGATCCAAATATTTCAGGCTTATCAGTTCCCATCAAGTTTTCTGCCAAAGAACCACCATTAGCCCTCACCTTACTGGCTTCAAAAAACCGCTTTGAATTTGTCAATCTGCAAAAACTGATCGAGATTCTGCAAGAAAATGCGGCATTGATCGAGAAAAAATTTGCTGAACTGTCTGAAGAAGACGATGTTTAAAATTTGGTAACAATCAAAGTAGTATCATTTTATGACTGTAATACACATCATATTCTCATAATATGATTATTTTTCTTCAGCATCCATTATTCCATGATAATCCGCTGCTTGGCTAAAAGCCTAACCTCGGACTTAAATCAGCTCATCACAGTATGAGCTTTTTTTATGTCTTCAAGGTGGATATTTACAGCTTTTCATAGGGATAAAAATAGCGAAAAGTAAGATTCACCCGCGGCTGGATGATCTTGGTAGATTTCATTAAGGCATGCTTCCAGTGCGGCTGCGTGTTGCCGCGCATCACAATCAATTGTCCGCTATGTAAAATCAAATCCACTTTGTGCTGTGTGGTTTTATGCTTAAAACTGAATTTCCGGGTTGCACCAAAACTTAAAGAGGCGATCACGGTTTCTAAACCTGCTTTAGACACCAAAGCCGGTTCATCATCACTATGCCATCCCACAGCTTGCGTGCCATTTTCATACAAATTGGCCAGGCAGGAGTTAAAGGAATGCCCCACCAGTTTTTCAATATGCTGCTTTAAACGGAATAATCCGGGCGTCCACAACTGTGCCTGTTTAAAGGTGCCCGAATAATGATATTGATAGTTTTCATCACCATACCAGGCGACTTTGCGCTCGGTTTGATAATACTGACCATGCAAAATCACTTCGTCATGTTGCCAGGCCAAACGGGTTAAAAAATAACGTAAATATTGCTCACTTTGTTCCGGCGTAAGAATCAGACCAAAATCTTGAACCACACCATCACAAGGCAATAGATTGGCTTGAGCTTCCGGCTCAAATAATTCTAAGTTCATGGTCAAACATACAGCCCAGATTGAGCTTTATTTTAGCGGAAGGTGGCGCTTCACAATTGAAAACATTGTATGCGCTTGTGACAGCGGCTCAACCCGCTTAGACTGAAATCCAGCTTAACAATAAAAACTGCATATGAATTTATGGCACTTATTCCAAAAACTTCGTCCCTTTGTGCATCCCTATCGGCTATTGGTAGTTGCCACGCTGCTTCTCACTTTAATTGCTTCGTTTACCGCTCAGGTCAATGCACTGACCTTACAATATGCTGTAGATAGCATTAACCGCCTGATTGAATCGGGTCAAGGGCTTGCTGAAGGCTGGCATATTCTGATGACCATTTCGGTCATTTTATTGGGTAAAGAAGTCATCAATGCCTTCGTACAGTTTGGACAAAAATTTTATGGCGAAAAGCTGCGTATTTTCGTTTCACAGGATTTAGCCCAAGGCATCATTGAAAAATTCCTGACTTATCGGCTGGCATTTTTTAATGAAGATAACAACCAGGCCGGCAAATTACAGACCCGGATTGACCGTGGGATTGGCTCCCTCACCCGACTGGTACAGATTTTCTTTATTGATATTTTACCGTTATTTACCAGTGCCATTGTGGCTTTAGGACTGATGTTCTATGCCAATTTTTATGTTGGTTTGGTCGCTTTGTGTATCGTACCGATTTACTTCTGGCTCACTTATAAACAGGCACAGAAACTTTGGGGATGGCGACGTAATTTACGGGATGGACGAGAGAAAAAGAGTCAGGGCATTTTAGGCATTATTAACTCAATTACCGTAATTAAGTCCTTTAACCGCGAATCGATTGAATCCGAAAAACAGCTGAAACTGCAAAAAGAACTGACCGATAACCAGATGCAGACCCGCCAAACCAGTTTTCTGTTTGACGGTTTAAAGACCTTTATTGAACAGATCGGGATTGTGCTGATCATTATTTTGACTGCTTATTTCGTATTAGACGGTCAGATGAGTATCGGCATGATTATGTACCATGTGCTGTTATTTAATAATGTTTCCGCCCCCATCCGTTCGCTGCATCGTATTTATGATGAAGTGAATGATGCAATGATTTACTCGGAAAGCTTCTTTCGGATTCTGGAAGCCGATCATGAAATTGAACCCAGCGGTACGCAAAAACCACTCATCCACGGCAAGTTCGAGCTGCAAAATGTCGAGTTTTATTATCCCAATGGTCATCATGCTTTAAAGCAGATCAATATGGTGATTCAACCCAATAAAATCACTGCCTTGGTCGGTTTATCTGGTGCAGGAAAATCGACGCTGATCAATTTGCTGGATAAGTTTTACCAGCCGGCATCCGGACAAATTCTGCTGGATGGCATCAATCTGGAACAGATCAATACCCAGTATCTGCGTGATCATATTGGTCTGGTGCTACAGAAAAATCATATTTTCCAGGGCACGATTTTTGACAATATCCGATACGGTAAAACCGATGCCAGTATTGAAGAGGTTATTGCTGCGGCAAAAAAAGCCTCTATTCATGAGCAAATTTTACAGCTTCCCCAAGGCTATGATGCCGATGCACTGATGCTGTCCGGCGGTCAGCAACAACGGATTGCCATTGCACGGATGTTCTTGAAAAATCCACCGATTATTTTTCTCGATGAACCGACCGCCAGCCTGGATGCGATTGCCTCGGAACAGATTAAACATAGTCTGGATCAGATCAAACAGGGTCGAACCGTGATCATTATTTCACACAGTTTGTCGCAAATTATTGATGCCGATTACACTTATGTGATGAAAGAAGGCCATATTGCTGAACACGGTGAACATGATGCACTCTATCATCAGGACGGCACGTATAAAGAAATTTTTGATGCGATGGCCAAGAGCCTGAATATTGAAAAAATTGCCAAAACCTTTGAAGAGGAGGCTGAGGAAGAAACACATAGTTAGGATTGATAGGAGGACTAGCTATCCTAACTAAAAAAATACTGAAATCCAAACAGATCAACAGCTTGTCTTTGATGATGGCTTACTAGCAAAGGAATTAAAGCTTGCTGGTAGTACTTTATTGAGAAGACCATTTTTTTCAAGTCAGTAGTTTTGAAAGGAAATTGCGATGACTGGATCTGTACCCAAATACATCGCACACCTTTCATCCTACAAACTTTTATTTAAACTAGCCTAGAAGCGTACAATCCATTCGCCTCTCACATAACGATAGTCATAATCGGGTCCATAGAAGGAAGCACTGCGGTTATAGCCGGCATTCATACGTAGAAACTGTGAGCCGCGAACAGGACTTTGCAGGTTCAGTTCAAATAACCGGGTGGACTGGCTCGAATCCTGATTGATTTTTTCCCGTCCGAAACCCGCCGTTAAACCTGCCGACCATCCGGCAAAACGCTGACGCCAACCTAGGGCCAGCATCGATTCTTCATAATCCTTAGGGTTGAAATACTGCCTACCTACATCCTCTTTACTACTCCGGTAGGTCCGATATCGAGCCTGAAGCGTCAGTCCCAAGTCAAGGGAAGGCTGATAGATCAGTCGAAGACGACCATGATCTCGGCGGTTGTCATCTGAGAAAAATTGTGCCCCTGCAACACCCACAACAGTGACGTGTTCACCTAAACTTTGATCCAGTGCAGCGCCAATGAAAGTAAAATTCGTTCCGGCATCGAGTGCAGGCCTAGTTTCCACCCAGTCTCGATTAGCAAAAACTTCTAATGCGGTCTTTTCTGCCAGTGGTGTACGATAACTGCCATCAAAGGTGAATAAAGCATGATCACCCTGCTCAAATACGCCCGCTTCCAGGACCCAGCCATTGGCGGTTGCTGAATCAATGTTGCGCCCAATAAAGGAGACCTTCTGTCCATCCCGACTCCAATCATCCACTTGATACTGATAAGCACTACCACGAACACCTAAATAATGATCGGCTTTTTCATAATGAGGTAAAAATTCAGCTGATAATTTACGGGTTTGGAAGCCTTCGCTATCATCACTGAAAAAGAATTCCGTTCCAGCCGCACGTTCACTTGGTGTCTGCTCTTGCTCTAACTCATTGGCCAAGCTGTGTGTAGTGATGCTGATAAGCAAAGGAACAAGCACATAGGTTCCAATTTTTGTGTTTTTCATTTTGTTCCCCATGTTTTTCGTGTTCTCAACAATTCATCTAAATACCCTAAAATACTGGCGGGCTGTAATAAGAAACTATATGTGAGTACATACAATAAAAAACCACTAAAGTTTTTCCGCACCTTGAGTTCCAGATCGTCAAACATTCTGCGTTCAATCGAATAATTTAATAGGCCCAATAAGAATGCCATAGGTAACAATGCCAGGGTCATAATACCGACAAGCCAGTAATGTCCAAAACACGCCAGGATGATTCCGGGTATAAAACCAAAGGTAAAGGCGATATCTAGCCAAGGGAAAACCAGGTTCCAATAAATAAAAAAGGTGGACAATCTCGGCTTGATTAAAATCCCGGGATGTTTAATAAATGCTTCAATCATGCCACGTGCCCAACGCTGACGCTGTTTAACAAACACTTTGAGCGTCGTGGGTGCATTGGTAAACAGACAAGCATCCTCACAATGTCCCACACGATAGCCGGCCTTTAACAAGGCCCAGGTGAGTACAATATCTTCCCCCACACATTCAGGCCATCCGCCGACCTCTATCAAGGCATTGCGATCATAAATAGAAAAAGCACCTTGAGCTACCAAGGTTCCCTGATACAGGGATTGCATACGCTTGGTCGCTGCAATACCCAAAAAATAGTCCCATTCCTGAGTTTTGGTCAGCAAATTCTCACGAGAGTTACGCACCAGAATCTTACCCGCGACCGCACGTGTGTTGGGTGGATCCACCATATAGCGTTCGACAATATTAATTAATGCAACACGATGTAAGTAAGAATCCGCATCGACTGTGATCACCAAATCATGTTGAGCGAGTTTCAGTCCTTCATTTAATGCATGTGCCTTGCCTGCATTTTTCTTTAAATCAAGTAAAGTTAACCAGTGAAATTTTAGTTGGGCTTTTCGGACAATATCTGCAGTTTCATCCTGAGAACCATCATTAATCACAATGACTTGTAGGGGACCTGGATATTTTTGAATACTGATACTCACTAACGTATCTTGTATTGAGGCAGCTTCATTATAGGCGGCAACCAACATGGTAATACCAGGATAAGAAGGCAATCGCTGTCTCTTTGGTCTACGATCCATCATCAAGCTTAAAGCCGCGAATGAATTCATAAACCCGGGAATAATGGCAATGCCATAAATCAAGAAAACAGCCAAAAAATAACCAATATGCATGCTGAGATCATGCATCCAGTCTTGGGCAATCCATATTGAAAATACTGTCCAAAAACAGGCACCCATAAGAGCTACAACAAACTTTAACTGCACAGAAAAGTAAATTCGAGAGATATCTTCTCTTTTGCTTTCATCAATAATCATAAACACCCTCTTAAATATGACATTTCATAAAACTTGTGCAGTATTATTTTGAGTAAAGTATGGGATTACTGAAACAGATCCTGATCTCATTTTCATAGATGAGTTCCCCTAAATGCATGAATATCATTTATTGTTCTGAAAGCTGGATTGGCTTTAAAACAACCTACATTTTGTATAATTATATATCTTTTTGTATATTTTTTGATAAATATGTCACACTTTTTTTAATGAAATTTATATTATTTATTTCAAATTATTGATTTATATATATTCTATTAATAGGACTTTTTAAGTGAGCTGTGCGATAAACTGATCATTTGATAAATAAAATTTTTCGACATAAAAAAAGCCTGCAAATTGCAGGCTTTTTCATTTGATATTTTAACGCTGAACTTTTTGTTCAATCTCTTCGACACTGGTATGGCGTACATCCAGACCTTTGACCATATAGATAACCTGTTCGGAAATATTGCGGGCATGGTCACCGATTCGTTCCAAAGAACGCAGCACCCACATCACATTGATGACCCGTGAAATATGACGCGGATCTTCAATCATATAGGTCATTAAGGTACGGGTCGCAGACTGGTATTCACGGTCAATATCGGCATCAGCAAGTAGAACACGCAAGGCCTGATCAACATCCAGACGGGCAAAGGCATCTAAAGCATCATGAATCATTACCCGAACCTGATTACCAATATGACGGGTTTCCATATAACCACGCGGCGAACTGCCCTCTTCACATAAATTTTGTGCAATCCGGGCAATTTTTGCAGCTTCATCACCAATACGTTCCAGATCGGTATTGGCCTTGGACATGGCAATCACCATACGTAAATCAATTGCAGCAGGATGACGGCGTGCCAGAATCAGGGTTAAGGCTTCGTCAATCTCGGTTTCCATACGATTGACCACATTGTCCTGAAATTGCACCTCAATCGCTAAAGTAGCATCAGTATCTAACAGAGCATGAATACTGTTGGCCACTTGCTGCTCGACCAAGCCCCCCATGGTCATGAACTTGGTATTTACATCTTGCAAATCTTCATTAAATTGCGAAGAAATATGGTGATTTAACACCGGATTATTTGGCAAGGGACGTACTCCACAACAGCGATTTTAAAATGAATAATGGTGTTCAATATTAAAGCATATCTAATATGAAGTTTTTATGACAAAAACTGCAAGATTAGCTGGCTGGCTTGAACGACTTATCAACCAGCCAGGCATTCATTTCTTCCAAGTCTTTTTCGGTCAGTTTGCCGACCGATGCTTTTAAACGCAGCACATTAATCAAATAATCATATTTTGCGTTTAAATAATCCTGTTTGGCAGAAAAAGCATTGCGTTGAGCCAACAGCACATCGACCATGGTTTTTAGGCCTTCCTGATATTGGGCTTTAGAGGCCTGGGAAACCACTTCCGAAGAATCCATTGCGGCTTTTCGTGCCTGCAATTTGGCTTGATCGGTTTCCACCTGCATATAAGATTTTTTGACATCGGTATTGGCCTTGCGAATCACGGCATCCAGCTGAGATTCGCTTTTTTTCACATTCACCGCTGCTTTTTGAATAGACTTTTGCGTTCTGCCCCCAGTATAAACGTTCCAGTTCATCTCTACGCCAATCTGATCAAACTGGCCATCACTGGAAACCACATTTTGCGGGGATTGTTTGGCATAACCATAGGTACCTACCGCCTCAATTTGTGGATATAAGGCGGCTTTTTCTACCCGTTTCTGGTCTTCTGCATAATGCTGCTGTATACGCGCTTGCTGGACAGAAAGATTTTGGCTTAGTGCCAGTGCTGTCCAGGCATCCAGATCGGCAGGATAAGGTTTCTGAAATTGAAAATCATCTCTGAGTACAGCCAAATTCTCTTGATAGGGTCCAATTAACTGGGACAGCTGTTCCTGTGCCAAAGCCAGTTGTACATGAGTGGCAATCCGGTTAGCCCGGGCACTTTCATATTGTGCATTGGCCTCACTGACATCGCTTTTTGCCACCAGGCCTTCTTTCAATTTGGCATTCATGACTTTAAGCTGTTCGAACAGGGCTTTTTCTTCTTGCAGATTGGCCACGGTTAAACTCTGCTGGCGCAATACATTAAAATAACTTTCAGAAACATTTAAAATGTGTTCTTGGCGCTGTAATTGTAAAGTGATTTCACTCAAGCTAACGGAAGTTTTGACCTGCTTTAAACCTTCCCAGGCATCCCAACGAAATATCGGCTGGCGTGCAGTAATGGCAATTTGTCTAGTGGTGGAAGATGAAGCTGCAAATGCATCTGAGGGAAAACCCGGAATAGTGGTGTCACTGGTCTGCTGGCTTTTACGTGCAACATTTGCAGAAATAGTCACCGTTGGCAGTAAATTTCCTTTGGCAATGCCTAAATTGAGTTGATCTGCTTCATACTGTAAAAGATTGGTCTGCCAATTAGGATCGCTGTTTTTTGCCCGTTGATAGGCTTCCACCAAATCCAAAGCATGCCCCCATGGGCTAAACAGCAACGCACATACACTAATGACTATTTTAATATCCATTTTTTATAGTAAATCCTTACTAGCGACCATCCATAGACACGCATATTTATAATAAAAACCATGTAATATTAAAATGATCCTCTCAATTTTCCGTATGATTTTTATTAATTTTTACCATCTGCACCTGCATTATCAATCGAGCTCTACACGACTCGTCAATAATCACAGCACGTAACCAAAAGCCTTCATAATACTACACAGACAAAAACTTTTTCAGTTATAAAATATCCACATACCCTACAAATCATTGCTGCATGTACCTGATATAAAATGACTGTGCCTTTAAAAACAAAATTTTCTGTTAAGCAATGCTTTCCCTTTTTTATTTTTATCTTTCTGCTCGGGTGTCAAAAACCCGAGCCTCAACCTATCCCAGAACAGGTACAAAAACAATCACAACAAGATGAAACGGTAGATTTATCGTTATTATGCAAAAATCTTGAAAAAAACATGCTGACCATTAATGCGGAACGCACCACTTTTGCCCTGGAACAGATCAATCAGGATTTAAAATTATGCTTGCCGCTGTCTACCTTAGCAGAACAACAACATTTATTAAAACTATCCAATGAAATGTATAACAACTTCCTATCTGTAGATAGGACAGCGCCTCAACAAGTTGCTTTCGAAGAGTATGCTTTTGATTTATCTCAGCATCCAACAATTCAACAAAACCATTTTGAACAACTGACTTTACGTGATCAATATTTATTAAAACATAAAGGGCAAGCCTATATAGAACTGTATGATAGCGGTAAAGGCCAGATCAATTATCGTCGTAGCCCGGAATATTTAGCCAGAATTTTTGCACCTTATATGCCACGAGCCGAACAGGTCTTTATTGAAAATTTGGCCGCACAGAATATGCTACCGGTATTTTCAGACCATATCTTAATTATTGAACCGCATGAGATCGCGACCCGAGCCTTATTTTGGGAAGAATATTTAAATCAATACCCGAAAAGCAGCTACCGCAAAGATGCCGAGTATCTTTTGCAGATGTATACCCTGTTTTTATTTAAAGGTATGCATGATTCGCCTGTCTCTGACACTTATCTGGATAAATATGCAATCCAAAGCAGTTCGATGGATGAAATTGAAAAATTAGCCCAGATCAAAAACTCACATTTAGCCGTTCAAGCGAACAAGTTTCTGCAATTTTTACAATTATCTGAACAGCAGCGCTTAAAAGAAATTCCAGTACAGTTAACTCCCAAAGAACAACAGTCGATGTCTGAAAAACAGCTCACACTCAAACAGTTAGATGAATATTTAGGTTTACCAAACTTAAGTCTTTCAAATCCACGTAATTGTTTTAGTGATGCGGTTTGTCTTTAAGCCTTTGCTTTTTATACATGATCGATAAGTGAGACAAAGCGATAGTTTATGTGAATGTTTTTTAGTGGTTCGGCATGTTAATATTGACGCATAGCTTGACGGAGCGCGAGTAACAACTTGCTGAGATCACCTAAATCTATAGCAGATATAGCATTTGAGGGTGAGTACCGTTGAACCTGATCAGGTTAAGACCTGCGTAGGAATCAAGCCATCAAAAAACCTAAGCCCTCAATTTATTCGTGCGGATTTTTACAATAAATTTACCCGAATAAAGTAGCCACGTTTTTGGTCGTGCTTGATTCGTTGATGTCATTCTCAAGGATCCCTGCAATGCACCAATTAACGAATCTCTCTGCAACAGATATTTCTGCTCAACATGAGCAAGATGCCAAAGATCTCACCCGTATTTTACCCGCTTCCAAGAAAGTCTATGTCCAAGGTTCACGTAGCGACATTCAAGTCCCTATGCGTGAAATTTCACTAACTGAAACCCCAACCGGTCTGGGTGGTGAACACAATCCCGCCATTATGGTCTATGACACTTCAGGCGTTTATACCGACCCGAACGTGGCCATTGACCTGAACAAAGGTTTACCCAATGTTCGTGAAACCTGGATTGAAGAACGTCAGGATACTGAACGTTTAGATACCTTGAGCTCTGCTTTTGGACAGGAACGCCTGAAAGATATTCGCACTGCAGAAATCCGCTTCGCCCATATTCAAAAGCCGCGTCGTGCCAAAGCGGGCAAAAATGTAACCCAGATGCATTATGCACGTCAGGGCATCATTACTCCGGAAATGGAATATATCGCCATTCGTGAAAACCAGCGCCAGCAGGAAGGTGTCGATGCACGCCAACATGCCGGTCAAAACTTCGGTGCGAAAAACCTGACAGAAATTACGCCTGAATTTGTGCGTCAGGAAGTGGCTGAAGGCCGTGCCATTATTCCAGCCAACATTAACCACCCTGAAATTGAGCCGATGATTATCGGGCGTAATTTCCTGGTGAAAATCAATGCCAATATTGGTAACTCTGCCCTCGGTTCCAGCATCGATGAAGAAGTGGCGAAAATGACCTGGGCGACTCGCTGGGGTGCAGACACCATCATGGATTTATCGACCGGCAAGAACATTCATGAAACCCGCGAATGGATTATCCGTAACTCCCCTGTTCCAATTGGTACCGTTCCAATCTATCAGGCGCTGGAAAAAGTCGATGGTGTTGCCGAAGACCTGACCTGGGAAATCTTTAAAGACACCCTGATTGAACAGGCCGAACAAGGCGTGGACTATTTCACCATTCATGCCGGTGTGCTTTTAAGATATGTACCGCTGACTGCCAACCGCTTAACCGGTATTGTTTCTCGCGGCGGTTCTATCATGGCGCAGTGGTGTCTGGCCCATCATCAGGAAAATTTCCTCTACACACATTTCGATGAAATCTGTGAAATCATGAAAGCCTATGACGTATCGTTCAGTCTTGGTGATGGCTTGCGTCCCGGCTGTATTCAAGATGCCAATGACGAAGCGCAGTTTAGTGAACTACGTACCTTGGGTGAACTGACCCATCGTGCCTGGGAACATGATGTACAGGTGATGATCGAAGGTCCGGGACACGTGCCAATGCACATGGTCAAGGAAAATATGGATCTGCAACTGGAAGTCTGTCAGGAAGCGCCATTCTATACTCTTGGCCCTTTAACTACGGATATTGCTCCCGGTTATGACCATATTACCTCGGCGATTGGTGCTGCCATGATTGGCTGGTACGGTACTGCCATGCTGTGCTATGTCACGCCAAAAGAGCATTTGGGCTTACCGAACAAGAAAGATGTCAAAGACGGTATCATCACCTATAAAATTGCTGCCCATGCTGCCGACTTGGCCAAAGGACATCCGGGTTCTCAAGTGCGTGACAATGCTTTATCCAAAGCACGTTTTGAATTCCGCTGGGAAGATCAGTTCAATTTGAGTCTGGACCCGGATACGGCACGTAGCATGCATGATGAAACCATGCCGAAGGAAGCACACAAATCTGCGCATTTCTGTTCCATGTGTGGTCCTAAATTCTGTTCCATGAAAATCACCCAAAATGTGCGGGATTATGCAAAAAATCAAAGCAACGGGGAACAAATTCAGGAACAGGATACAGAGATTGAAGCAGGTTTGAATGCCATGAAAACCAGCTATCATGAACATGGTCAGAAATTGTACCACAAGCTGTAATTCTGAAAAAAAAATCTTTTATTTTCATGAAATTCTCAGTTAGGATGAATGTATGCTTTTCATCCTGACTGAGCTATATGAATATTATTAGACAAGCCACATATAACAGCGACCAAGTCAAAGTTCAGTCCCGTGAATATCTTTTTCGTGGCTTCATTCAGGTCGAAAAAGTGAATCTCTGCCATCGTTTATTTAACCAGAGCAAATTCACCCCAGTCATGCAACGTGAACTGATTCACCGCCCTGAAGCTGCGGGTGTACTAATTTATGATGATGCCCAGCAAAAATTTGCCTTGATTGAACAATTCCGTATCGGTGCGATGGATGATCCAGAATCCCCCTGGCAACTCGAAGTAATTGCCGGTGTACTCGATGGCGATGAATCCCCAGAAAGCTGTATACGTCGTGAGAGCCTCGAAGAATCAGGCTGTGAGATTGATCAATTACAGCATTTATTCAGTTTCTATCCTTCAGCAGGCGCCTGTTCTGAACTGTTTCACTTATATAGTGCCGAGGCACATCTTCCACAGCAAGGCGGAATCTTTGGCATGCCAGATGAAGGTGAAAACATTCAACTGCATATTATTGATTATAGTGAAATAACCACGCTACTGAGGAATGGTCGCTTAAAGAATGCGCCGGTCATTATGGCCTTGCAATGGCTGCAACAACATATTAAAACAACAAGGAATGTCTAAGGAGTCGGACATGACTTTATACCAACATAATGAAAACCAGCAAGACTGGACCATTATTCAAATTTCAGACACACATTTGATGAATCAGGAAGATTTAGAATTTGCGCATATGAATCCAGAACACAGCTTTCATTCGGTCATCCAGAAAATTCAGCAGCAATATCCGGATACAGATGCCATTATCCATACTGGTGACTTGGCTCAAGTTCCGGTGCAAGAAACCTATAGCCGTTATCTGTCTTTTATGCAGACGCAGGGAATCCCGTTTTATCAAATACCGGGTAATCATGACGATACGGATATCTTCCCGTTCTACCAGCATAAAAACCAGGCCCAGGCCATTCATTTTGGCCGATGGAGCTTTGTGCTATTAAACAGTGCGGTACATGACAGGATCGATGGCTGGATTGAACAGGAGCAATTGCAACAACTGGAGATACTTTTAGCAAAACTGCAACAGCAATTCGTGATCGTGGCATGTCATCATCATCCCTTTGAAATGCAATCAAAATGGATCGATCAACACAAACTGAAAAACACTGAAAATTTGACCGACATTCTGGCCAAGCACAGCAATGTCAAAGCGGTGATTTTTGGTCATGTGCATCAGGATTCTTGCAATGAATGGCAACACATCCTGTTTTTCTCAACTCCGTCTACCTGTGTTCAGTTCAAACCTTTAAGTGAAGATTTCGCCCTGGATGATCAAGCACCAGGTTTTCGTGTCCTGCATCTGAAAGCCAATGGTGACCTTGAAACCCGAATTCACCGTGTTCAAACAGCACGACAACAAATTAATAGTGAAATTTCAGGTTATTAACTTTTCATTTTGCTTTTTTTCTATTACTTTATGGCTTCTAAAGGAAGCATGATCGATAGAATCCAAGCATCATAGACTATCAAAAAGCACAAAAAGTCTATATGATGACGACCCTCGCAGGAAAATCTCCTGAGGGTTGGATAAAAACACTTGCATATCA
The DNA here is from genome assembly GCF_044130285.1 of Acinetobacter sp. BSP-28. Classification (NCBI taxonomy): domain Bacteria; kingdom Pseudomonadati; phylum Pseudomonadota; class Gammaproteobacteria; order Moraxellales; family Moraxellaceae; genus Acinetobacter; species Acinetobacter sp. BSP-28. The sequence goes on along the minus strand of NZ_JBIQOB010000006.1, from coordinate 58,974 downwards.
CCATATTTTTTGCGTATAGATAATACGTATATGATGAGGAATGCCCTATATGGCGAATGACAACCAAAATCAAGTCTTGGACGAACAAACTGATGTTGTAGATGAGAAATCTGCAAAACGCGTGCGTAAAACGAAGCCAAAAGCGTCAGAAAGTGGTTCTACTGCTAGCTTATTTGGTATTGCACCTTATCAGCCTAAAAAAAATGAAGAATACATGTCTGAAGGACAGCTTGAGCATTTCCGCCAGATTTTATTGGCGTGGAAAGCTGAACTGATGTCTGAAGTAGACCGCACTTTAAACACCATGCAAGACGAAAATACAGCTTTGCCTGATGTAAATGACCGTGCGACACAAGAAGAAGAGTTTGCTATTGAACTCCGTACACGTGACCGTGAACGTAAACTGATTCGCAAGATCGAGCAATCAATCGAAGCGATTAAAAATGATGATTACGGTTTCTGTGAAACTTGTGGTATTGAAATTGGTCTGCGTCGTCTTGAAGCACGTCCAACAGCTACCCTTTGTATTGACTGCAAAACCTTGGCAGAAATCAAAGAGAAGCAAAATAACGGTTAATACAGTTAATGCTTAATAATCCTCCCCTAAGCCCTCCTTTAATAAAGGAGGGGGATAACAGGATGGCTTATGTGGGCCGGTTTGCGCCATCGCCAACCGGCCCTTTGCATTTTGGTTCACTCATTACTGCTGTGGCCAGTTATTGTGATGCGCGTGCCCATCAGGGGCAATGGCTGGTTCGGATTGAAGATACCGACATTCCGCGTATTTATCCCGGCAGTGAAGCACATATCCTGCGTTCAATTGATGCGTTCCAGTTTGAGCCCGATGCCGAGATCATTTTCCAGAAAGACCGCCTCGATATTTATGAATCTGTCATAGAACAGCTGCATCAGCAAGGCTGGGTCTATGCCTGTCAGTGCACCCGTAAAATGCTCGGCTCCAATCATATCTATGCCGGAACCTGCCGGGATTTAAACCTGCCTTTTCAGCAGCAAGCCATTCGTCTGAAAGTATCGGATCAACAGATTTGTTTCACCGATCGCCTGCAAGGCCAGCATTGTTCCAATCTGCAACATGACTTAGGCGATTTTGTGCTGAAACGCCGTGATGGCATTATCAACTATCAGCTGGCCGTGGTGGTGGATGATTATCTGCAAGGCATGACCCATGTGGTGCGTGGCGCAGACCTGCTGGATAATACTGAACGGCAAATCTGGCTCGGTTCGATACTCGGTTATCCGCAACTTGAATATATGCATCTGCCTTTAGCGATGAATGCTCAGGGGCAAAAACTCTCCAAGCAGAATCTGGCGCAAGCACTGGATCTCAATCGCATACCGGAGTTATTACAACAGGCTATCCGCGCTTTGCACCAGCCAGAAGTCGATTTAGATACGCCAGCCCATATGCTGAAACAGGCCATCGCCCAATGGGATATTAATTTGATTCCACATGCAATCGAGCTACAAGGCAGCTATTTATAAACTTCAGATGAATGTTAAGCTAAAAATATCTACACCAGACATGGCAGACTCAAGATGTTTTTTATCTTTGGTATTGGCTCTAAAACCAAAGTGGTCGAGAAAAATCAGTTTCTATGCCCGGTATGCAGAACGCGCAGCGCTTATGAATTGAAACAGAAACGCAATTATTTTTCTATATTTTTTATCCCACTGATTCCCCTTTCCAAGGCGAAAGGAGAATTTGTGAAATGCTTGCATTGTGGAACGGAAATGCCGAGCACCGTGTTAAACCATGCTCAGCCAGATTGATTAATCTTCAGCATCAAAGCTAGAAGCTTGATTCTTCTTTGCTTGGATTGGCTTTTTGCGTGGTGGCATCAATTTTCAAAATCAGGCTGATCATCACTGCACACATAATTAACGATGAGCCACCATAACTAATAAATGGCAAAGTCAAACCTTTGGTCGGTAGCATGCCCATATTCATCCCGGCATTCACCAAGATTTGCAGCAGGAAAATAATACTGATGCCATAGGCCAAATAACCTGCACGCAAATATTGATATTGCAAGGCACGATGTCCAATCTTGATACAGCAAACCACCATCATAAAGGACAGGATCAATACGGTACTGATTCCAAAGAAGCCAAACTCCTCACCTAAAATCGCCAACATAAAGTCAGTATGCGCTTCAGGCAGATAAGACATTTTCTGGATACTATGACCCAGTCCTACCCCCATCCATTCACCACGACCAAAGGCCATCAGCGCATTAGACAACTGATAGCCGGTGCCCAAAGGGTCCGCCCAGGGATTGGTAAAAGACAGCGCACGCTGTAAACGGTAAGGCTCAAAGATAATTGCAGCGGCCAAAGCAAAGATAATTGCGATCAGGAAGAAAATAAACTGAATCGGCGGCGCGCCAGCCAGGAAAAAAACGCCTAAAATCATCAGGACAATCACCGCAGTCGCACCCAGATCGGGTTCCAGCAGAATTAAGCCTACAGTGATAATCATCACACCGACCAAGCGGTATAGGCCGGACGCACTGCTTCTCACCTCTTTTGCCCGTCGTACCACATAATCTGCAGTAAAGATGGCCATCATGACCTTGGCCACTTCGGAAGCCTGCAAGGTAAAACCGGCTATACGAATCCAGCGGGTGGAACCATTAACCTCGGTGCCGACAACCAACACCACAGCCAGCAGCAGAATGGTCATAATCCACAGTGGAAAGGTATTATTAAACCAAACATTCAGCGACACTTTATAAGCCAAAAATGCAGCAACACCTGCCACCAGAATTGAAATTCCGTGTCGGATCACATAGTGAAATGGATTTTCATGTAAGCGGTCGGCATAGGGCATCGATGCAGATGCCACCATGATTGAACCGATACATAGCAAGGCAATGACACAAAAAATCAGCACATTACGCGGCGTAACTTCAGTGGGGATTTTTGGTCCCCACTCATTGTAGACCTGATTAATTTTATTTATGGTCGTCTGAGCTAACCCAGCCATACAACTTTCCTTATCGTTCTTCTAAGCAAGTGTGTTCACACATTCAACAAACTGGTGTCCACGTTCACTATAACCTTTAAACATATCAAAACTTGCACATGCAGGTGACAATAACACCACATCATGGGCTTGTGTATGTTGCTGGCATAATTCTACTGCTTCTTTCAGGCTTTCGGCATGAATCAAGGTGGTTGTGCCTTGAATGGCAGCTTCAATAATCGGACGATCTTCACCAATTAAAACCGCGACTTTGGCATATTTGCTTAAAGACTCGCGTAAAGCAGTGAAATCCTGACCTTTACCCTGACCACCCAGAATGATCGCCACTTTACCCTGTTGCGGCTCAATTGCAGCACCCAGGCCATCAATGGCAGCCAGAGTTGCGCCAATATTGGTACCTTTAGAATCGTTATAATAACGAACACCCTGTACCTCCTTGACAAATTCACAGCGGTGCTCCAAGCCTTTAAAGGTTTTCAGCGTTTCCAGCATGCTATCCAGCGGCAAACCAATCGCTTCACCCAAAGCTAGGCAAGCCAAGGCATTGGCGACATTATGCGTACCTTGAATGTACATATCTGTGCTTTTTAACAGGCGTTCACGACCACGTGCCAGCCAGATCGTGCCATTATCTTCTTTTAAGATGCCGTACTGATTTAAATCCGGTGCATTCAGACCAAAGCTCTGCATGGGTGTCGTATCTGGAACCAGTGGACGAGTAAGTGAATCATCACGGTTAAACACGACTTTTTTCACGCCCTGGAAAATACGATGTTTTGCAGTGTGATAACCAAACATATCGCCATGACGGTCTAGATGATCTTCACTCATGTTCAGCACTACTGCCACTTCCGCATTTAAATTGAAGGTGGTTTCCAACTGGAAGCTGGATAATTCCAGAATATACAATTCAGGGTCATCTTTGGTTAAATCCAGTGCCGGACGGCCCAAATTACCGCCCACCGCCACTTTCTTGCCGGCATCTTTAGCCATTAGGCCAATCAGAGTCGTTACAGTACTTTTGGCATTTGAACCGGTAATCGCCACAATCGGTTTATCGGTGGCACGGCGCAAAACCTGAATTTCACTGATTACCGGAATGCCTTGGGCAATCGCTGCCTGAATTTCTGGCATTTTCGGATCAAGCCCCGGACTGATCACAATTTCTTCTGCTTGCAATAAGAGTTCTTGATCAAGCTGACCAAAACTGGTCTGAACATCGGCAGGAATCTGGTCATGCCCGGGTGGAGTCTTTCGAGAATCTGTTACTGCAACGCGGTAGCCATGTTCATGTAAGAAATTGACTGCTGCAACACCTGAAATTCCGAGTCCTGCAACAACTTTTAATCCACCACGCTGTATTAACATTTTTTCCCCATTTTATGGTCTGTTTTTAAAACTGACAAAATGTTAGCACTTTGCTCTTTTGAATGCTTTTTCTGTTTTGACTTTATCTCGGCTTTTTTGTGTCAGCGCGTAAAAAAACCGTCATAAAAATGACGGTTTTAAAAAATGCTGATTTAAAGTGGAAATAAAACTTGAAAGTTATTTCCATTTTACCGCTTGCACTTCAGGTTTTTTCTGAACCTGTTCTTCATTGACAGCACAGCCACAGCTTCCTCCGCAACCTGAAACCATCGCAGGTTTTAACCACTTTGCCAAAGCTGCCCAACCTTGCTTTTCACAGTGCTGAGACAATGCCGTGAAGACTGAGTTCGATGTTCTGGGAAATACTTTCTTAAACACCACGACAGCACTCCAAAGGACCAAAGCAGCCACAATCAGAATTTCAATCATTTCAGTCTCCTTTCACAGCCTTGAAGAACCTTATCCAAAGTAATGTGAAGCAATTTGATAAGTCAGGAATGACATCAGATATGCCAGACCAAACAGGTAAATCGTCATGAACGATACAGTTTTCCACGAACCGGTTTCACGGCGCACGGTCGCGAGCGTTGCCAGACAGTGTGGTGCATAAATAAACCACACCAGCAGTGACAAACCGGTCGCCAATGACCAGCCCAGCTCACCTGTGCCACCAATAATAGAGGCCAGACCTTGTGACATAGCATCCTCATCTACCGCAGAAAGCGCATAGACTGTACCCAATGCGGCCACCACCACTTCACGAGCCGCCATTGCAGGAATTAAAGCAATACAGATTTGCCAGTTAAAGCCCAGTGGGGCAAAAATTGGCTGCATCACATGACCCAGCATCCCGGCAAAAGAATAATCAATTGCTGGAGCAGTCGCACCCTCCGGAGCTTGCGGGAAGGTACACAGGAACCATAGTAAAATAGACAAGGCGAAGATGATGCCACCGACACGTTTCAAAAAGATTTTGGCGCGATCCAGCAAGCCAATCCATACGCTTTTGACATCGGGAAAACGGTAGCTTGGCAACTCCATTAACAACATATGCTGTGATTTATCTTTCTGGAAAAATTTCAGCACGGTTGCGACAATCAAGGCACTGACAATTCCGGCCATATATAGGGCGAACAGCACCAAACCCTGTAAATTGAATATGCCCCAGACCATTTTTTCCGGGATAAAAGCCGCAATTAGCAAGGCATACACCGGCAAACGGGCCGAACAGGTCATCAGTGGTGCCACAAAAATCGTGGTTAAACGGTCACGCGGATCACTGATGCTGCGGGTAGCCATAATGCCCGGCACCGCACAGGCAAAGCTGGACAGTAACGGAATAAAAGCACGTCCTGAAAGACCGGCTTTAAACATCAATTTATCCAGTAAAAATGCCGCACGCGGTAAATAGCCCGATTCTTCCAGCACCAAAATAAAGAAGAACAGGATTAAAATTTGGGGCAGAAACACCACCACACCACCCGCACCGGCAATGATGCCATCCACGATCAGACTGTTTAGCAGCGGATGGGAAATCTGCGCACCAATCACTTCACCCAGCCAGCCAAAGAAGCTTTCGATTCCGTCCATGAATGGCGCAGCCCATGCAAATACTGCCTGAAACACAATGAACATCATCACGGCCAGACTGACTAGGCCTAAAACTGGGTGCAAAAATATTTTATCGAGGAAATCTGAACGTTTATCTTCCTGTTCGACTGAATGCACCACATCATGCAAAATGGTTTCAATCTTATAATGGGTGCTACCGCTTAAACCGCTCAGTTCGGTATGCGGCGTTGAATATTTGCCTTGATCCAGCGCATTCATCAGGTTTTCAATCCCTGAATTACGTACGGCTACAGTTTCCACTACTGGAATACCAAGACGCTCTGACAATTTCTGGGTATTAATTTGCATCCCACGACGGCGTGCTTCGTCCATCATGTTTAAGACCAGTAAAATCGGACGGCCAAGCTCAATCATTTCCAGAACCAGACCGAGATGCAGTTTTAAGTTAGTCGCATCGACCACACACAGGAATGCATCTTGCTGACCTTCTTCAGCAATTTTGCCTTGCACCACATCGCGGGTAATGGCTTCGTCCGGACTGGTTGCATCCAGACTATAAGTCCCGGGCAAATCCAGCACACGTACAGCTCGCTCTGAAGGTAAAGTAAACTGACCCACTTTACGTTCAACCGTGACCCCGGCATAGTTGGCTACTTTTTGCCGTGTTCCGGTTAAATGGTTGAATAATGATGTTTTACCACAGTTAGGGTTACCTACAAGGGCAATACGTAGCGCATCACTCATGCAGTGATCCCCTCTTCAATTTCAATTTTTTCAGCTTCAACTTTGCGCAGTGCGAAACGGGTAAACCCCACCTGTATCAGGATAGGATCACCCCCAAAAATACCTTTGGTAATGACCTGAACTTTTGTCCCCGGTACAAAACCTAAAGTTTCTAAACGACTCGCCACCAGATCAGTCTGAGCTGTATCACCATCCAAAGTACGGTTGACTTTGCGAATGATGGCCGTTTGTTTCACTTTCAAATCAGATAATCGCACCGCATCTAATCCTAAAATATTTTCTACAGTATACAAACAAATGAGAATAATTACCAAGTAAGGTTTATTCCAATTCTCATCTTGTATGCCGCGTTCGACATTGCAAAAAAATTGGTCTACATTGATCAAAGCCAAGAAAAACTTGGATTTTTCATTCAATGTAGAAGTGACATGCTCAATAAAAAGCCTCGTATTCCCGCACCGGTAAACATTCCTGAACATTTAAGTTTTTTACAGGGTTTTCGAGATTATTTAATTGCGCAAACCGTCAGCCCACATACTCGAAATGCCTATCTATCTGATTTAATTCAATGTAGTGAATGCAATACGGTTTCAATGCCAGACTGGAACAGTGATGATATTTCCGATGTTTTACTCAACCTGACCAAACAGGGCAAAAGCCCGCGCTCAATTGCCCGCTCACTTTCTGCCCTGCGTTCTTTTTATAAATTTTTACGTGAACAAAAATTGCGTAGCGATAATCCGGTTGCAATCCATAAAACGCCTAAAATTGGCCGGGCCTTGCCTAAAGATTTATCTGAAGCCGATGTAGAAGCCTTAATTAATGCACCAGATATCAATACCGCTTTGGGCTTACGCGACCGGGCGATGTTTGAAGTCCTGTATGCTTGCGGCTTGCGTGTCACTGAACTGTTAAATTTACGTTTAGAACTGATTAATCTGAAACAAGGCTATTTACGTATTGTCGGCAAAGGTAACAAGGAACGTCTGGTTCCTTTGGGACAGGTCGCCTGCGAATGGATTGAAAAATATCTTAATGAAGCCCGTGCCAACCTGTATAAATCAGCTACCGACTATGTCTTTTTAACCCAGCATGGCGGCATCATGAGCCGACAAAATTTCTGGTATGCCATCAAACGCTATGCCTTGCAGGCAGGAATTCAAGCCGAACTTTCACCGCATACCCTGCGTCATGCCTTTGCCACCCATCTGCTCAATCATGGTGCCGACTTGCGTGTGGTACAGATGCTGCTCGGGCATAGTGATTTATCCACCACGCAAATTTATACCCACGTGGCTCAGGTTCGCATGCAACAGTTACATGCCACTTATCACCCGCGTGCTTAACGGCAGCAAATATCAGACTAAGAAGTTTTATCGCAGGCATTTTTTTTTGTTATGCTTACTCACCTGTTTTTTTATACCTACAAGAAAGGGTTGTTTATGTTATTTACCCGTTCAAAGATTTTTCTCGCATGTACACTTGCTGCAGGCTTAGGATTAACGGCCTGCTCCAATTCGAATAATGATGAAAAAAAACAAAGTACTTTAACCGCTAGCGCACCTGCAACCGGGGAAGCATCCAATCTTTCAGAACGCAATGCACAGCAACGTCTGGTGAACACGCTGCAGCAGCACTTCAAGAAAGCCAATATCAATGCCAAAATTTTAAATATTAAAGCGACCGAAGTCCCTAATCTGTATTGGGTCAACTTAGAAGGCATGTCGTCTGTCTATGCCACTGCCGATGGCAAATACATTATTCAGGGTGACGTACTGCGTTTAGGCGACAGTAAAATTCACAATGTCAGTGAAAGCCTGCAATCTGAAGCCAATAAAAAGCTGCTGGCCAATTTAAAAACTGAAGATTTATTGGTTTATAAAGCTCAAGGTGAAACCAAACATATTGTGTATGTGTTTACCGATGCCAGCTGCCCGTATTGCCATAAACTGCATGAACATATGAGCGAAATTAATGCCAAAGGCATCGAAGTGCGTTATATCGCATGGCCACGTGGCGAGCAGTTCATGCCAGCGATGGAAAGCGTGTGGTGTAGTGAAGACCGTCAGGCGGCTTTTGATCAGGCCATTGCCGGTGCACCGCTTGCTCCAGCGACCTGTAAAAATCCGGTCAGAGATCAATATCAGTTGGGTCTAAATATGGGGGTTAATGGCACTCCGGCAATTTATAATAGCGAAGGTGTTTACCTAGGTGGATATCTCTCGCCTAAAGAATTGGTAGAACGTTTAAATAACTAATTTTTATCAGTTCATTTACTAAATTTAATAGGTAGAGATAAAGTGATTTCTACCCTAGAGTCTGGCCGTTTTTTTAGCTATGATCTAGATTCGCTTAAAGTTGAATACATATTTGGAGTGTGACGTGAAACCAGTTCGTCTGGCAATCCTCGGTCTTGGTACTGTGGGTGGTGGTGCCCTTAAACTACTAAAAGAAAATGCTGCTGAGATTAAACGTCGCACCGGTCGTGAAATTGAAATTACCCATGTAGGTACACGTCGCCCCCGTCCTGATCTAGATTTACCTGCTTCGGCAAAGCAAAGTGCCGATCTGCTCGATATCGTTCGTCAACCGGATGTCGATGTTGTGGTTGAAGTCATGGGTGGCATTCACCCTGCTTATGAAGTCATCATGGAAGCGATGAAACACGGCAAACATATTGTGACTGCAAACAAAGCACTCTTGGCTGAACATGGCAATGAACTGTTTAAAGCGGCCGAAGACAATGCTGTGCAAATTGCCTATGAAGCAGCCGTTGCGGGTGGTATTCCAATTATTAAAGTGATTCGTGAAGGTTTGGCTGCCAACAAGATTGATTGGTTAGCGGGCATCATTAACGGTACGGGCAACTTCATTTTAAGTGAAATGCGTGAAAAAGGTCGTGCTTTTGCAGATGTGCTGAAAGAAGCGCAAGAACTGGGCTATGCTGAAGCCGATCCAACCTTTGACGTCGAAGGCATTGATGCTGCACATAAACTGACGATTCTAGCTTCATGTGCATTTGGTATCCCGCTACAGTTCGATAAGGTATTTACTGAAGGCATCAGCAAAGTGACTGCTCAAGATGTGAAATATGCTGAAGACTTGGGCTTCCGTATCAAACACCTAGGTATTGCACGCCGCACGGATGCCGGAATTGAATTACGCGTTCATCCGACCCTGATTCCTGAAGATCAGCTAATTGCCAATGTGAATGGCGTGAAAAATGCCGTTCTCGTCCAGGCCAATGCAGTTGGTCCAACACTGTATTACGGTGCTGGCGCAGGTGCTGGTCCAACGGCTTCTGCGGTAGTCGCGGACGTTGTGGATATTGTCCGTGATATTATTTACACAGAAGACGGTGCTGGAACCATTCCGCAACTTGCGTTTGAAGCATTGACCGATTTGCCAATTCTGCCTCGTGAAGAAATGACGACTGGCTATTACATCCGCATTAATGCCGAAGATCAAACCGGTGTTCTGGCAGATGTCACCACCATTTTAAGCCGTGCCGGTATTAGCATTGACGCGATCATGCAGCAGCCGCGCTTAAAAGACCTTATTCCTATCGTGATTCTGACTGATCCAGTCAAGGAATCAAAAATGGATGAAGCCCTTCAGCAAATTCAAGCATTGCCCGTCATTCATGGCGAAATTGTTCGAATTCGTTTAGAATCGCTTGATAATTAATCGGGTTGAGGGGAGTATTCCCCTTGCCATGCTCTACATACAATTGGAACATCATCATGTCTAATGCCAATCGTTATACTGGTTTAGTTGACCGCTATCGCGACCGTTTACCAGTGTCTGCAACTACTCGCGCAATCTCTTTAGGCGAAGGGAATACGCCACTGATCAAGCTTGAGAACATTCCACGCATTATTGGCAAAAATGTTGAAATTTATGTGAAGTACGAGGGCTTAAACCCGACTGGTTCATTTAAAGACCGTGGTATGACCATGGCGGTTACTAAAGCAGTTGAAGAAGGCTCTAAAGCGATTATCTGTGCTTCTACCGGTAACACTTCTGCTGCTGCAGCCGCTTATGCTGCTCGTGCTGGCATCAAAGCGTTTGTGCTCATTCCAGAAGGCAAAATTGCCATGGGCAAAATGGCACAAGCGATGATGTATGGTGCTGTCACCATGCAAATCCGCGGTAACTTCGATGACGGTATGCGTCTGGTCAAAGAAGTTGCAGACCAAGCACCTGTGACGATTGTAAACTCTATCAACCCTTACCGTTTGCAAGGTCAAAAAACCATTGCTTATGAAATCGTGGATGAGTTAGGTCGTGCTCCAGATTATCACTGCTTGCCAGTGGGTAACGCAGGTAACATCACTGCACACTGGATGGGTTATACCGAAGCTGTGGCAAACCAGCCTAAAGACCAGTTTGAACAAGTGGTTTATGATGCTGAAACTGATCAGTTCACAGGCCCTAAACCTGAAGGCTTGCCAACCATGGTCGGTTACCAGGCATCTGGCGCTGCACCGTTCCTGCGTGGTGCACCGGTTGAAAATCCTGAAACTGTAGCTACAGCAATTCGTATTGGTAACCCGCAAAGCTGGCATCATGCCAAAGCGGTCGTACGTGATTCAAAAGGCTGGTTCGATGAACTGACCGATACTGAAATCTTAGAAGCGCAACGCTTACTTTCTATGTATGAAGGTGTATTCGTAGAACCTGCTTCTGCAGCGTCTATCGGTGGTGCGATTCGTGATATCAAGGCAGGTAAAATTGCTGAAGGTTCTGTCATCGTATGTACAGTAACCGGTAATGGCTTAAAAGACCCTGACACTGCCATCAAACAATGTTCTGATGCTGTGATGTTGTCTATCGATGCCACTATGGATCAAGTAAAAGATTCTATTCTTTCTAATATGTAATGCATATTTAGACTGAAGAAAAAACCCTGCAATTGCAGGGTTTTTTCATTTAGAAGCATTCAAACGTTGAGTAGATTTGAATACCTCGCCAAATTCAGTCTTAAATACGCTTGGGTAACTGGCTGACCCAAGTCATTAAACGGGTTGCATCATTGGTACGTGCAGCAGAAGAATCTGCTCCAAGAAGTACAACAACAGCCGGACGGTTATTTAAAGTTGTATGCATTGCTACGCAGCGTCCTGCTTCATTGATATAACCAGTTTTTGAAATATTGATATTCCAGCCACCATTACGCACTAAAGCATTGGTGTTGTTCGATTTCAATACACGATAACCGAGGTTAAAATCATAGCTTGGAGTCGTCGAGAACTGTCGGATTAAACCGTATTGGGAAGCCGTATTGACCAAAATACCCAAGTCACGCGCTGAAGAAACATTGCCTGGGTGTAAACCTGTTGATTCAAGATAATGGGTTGAATTCATTCCAAGTGCTTTGGCTTTTTTGTTCATCGCTGCGATGAAAGCCGAACGCCCCCCCGGATAAGTACGTGCCAATGCAGAAGCAGCCGGATTCTCAGACTTCATTAACGCAAATAAAAGCGCCTCTGCACGATTCATGCTGTCTCCGGCACGGAGCGTTGAGCTTGAACTCTTACAGCCTGAACAAGAAAAGTCAGCCTGTTGTAAGGTAATTGTCTCAGACATGTTTAAACGTGCATCTGCAATAACAACAGCCGTCATCAGCTTGGTTAGAGAGGCAATTGGAAAGGCAGTATTACTATTTTTACTGTATAAAACCTCACCTGTTTGGCCATCCATCACCAAAGCAGCACGGGCATTTACAGAAGGCTGGTTACCATAGTTGGAATTATTTAAAATCTGTACCGTTTTAGGTGTCGAATGAGTAGCCACACCATTTGAACTGCGTACAGAAGTGGTTATTTTTGTTGAACCTTGTGGAGAGACTTCTTCAGCTGAAGCATCACCGTTTAATAATTGATTCACATCTTCAGAGGACCAGTTTAACGTAGCTTGTCCCGCCCCTTTAGACGCATCCATCACCAGCTCAGCAAAACTGGTTGAACTTATGCCTAGCAGAATCGATATGCCTAGCACATGCATTAAAGATTTTTTCGAATTTTTCACGGTGATTTACTCAACTCAAGAAGACAATATACATTTGTATATTCCCTCAAAAATGCTTACATTTAAATACAAAGATGAACACTTTTTGTTACTCACAACATTGTGTATAACATTTAATGGAAAGATAAAGAATAGGATTGCTAATTTTGTCATTTCATTGCAAGCTTATTTTGCTTTATGTAACAAAAAAAATGCTTTTTTTGATATGAGGGAGAACTAGGTGATCACAGTTTTAGTGGTAGATGACCATGAATTGGTACGTACCGGAATTTGCCGTATGCTCGAAGACCATGCGGATGTTCAAGTGATTGGTCAGGCTGAATCTGGTGAAGAAGCGATTAACTTAGTCCGTCATCATCATCCTAATGTCGTTTTACTTGATGTCAACATGCCGGGGATTGGCGGGGTAGAAACCACCCGACGCCTATTGCAAACGGCTCCCGAAACCAAAGTGCTGGCCGTCAGCGGCCTGGCTGAAGAACCCTATCCTTCCTTATTGCTTAAAGCAGGGGCTAAAGGCTATATCACCAAAGGTGCGCCTGTGACCGAAATGGTTCGTGCCATCAACAAGGTCATGCAAGGTGGAAAATATTTTAGTGCAGACATTGCTGAACAACTGGCCAGTTCCTATCTTTCCGACACCCAGCAATCTCCTTTCGATGCATTATCGGAACGTGAAATGCAGGTCGCAATGATGGTGGTCAATTGTATTAGTGCCCAGGAAATTGCCGATAAACTTTTTGTTAGCGTCAAAACGGTGAATACTTACCGTTACCGCATCTTCGAAAAGCTGAATTTAGATAGTGATGTCAAATTGACTCACCTGGCCATTCGTTATGGACTAATTAAACCTTAATGCCCTTTGGCTTGCTAGAAGACATGCATGACGCAAAATACCAATAGTTTAGAGTTTAACCAATATCATTTAGGCATTTGGTATAGCACTTATAGACTCATTATTGCGACCAGTCTTCTGCTGATTTTTTTACTTACGTCTCAGCGCTTAAACTCAGATTATCACTATCCGCAACTTTATCTTTACGTGCTGATTGGTTACGTATCGACAAGTTGTATCCAGTTGATCATCCTCAAAAGCATACGCTTTAAAATTGCCCAGCAACTCCCGCTGTTATTTGTCGTCGATGTCATTGCTTTAAGCTTGCTCACCCTGGCGGTAGATGGTCCTAATCTGCAATTAAGTTTGCTGTTTGTGATTACCATCTTCGCAGCATCTTTATTGCTCGATGCCCAAAAGGCTTTGATCATTACCCTGATTGCCGTAATCAGCGTGACTTATCAGCTTTTTCTAGGCAGTATTTTTGATTTTTCTTCACTGAATAATATTGGCAACAGTGCAATATTGGCTTTTCTGTTTTTAGTGGTGTATGGCAGTGGGCAAATTGCAGTAAAACGTTTCCAGTTACTTGAAAATTTAAATTTTTCGCAGTCTTTGGAATTAAATCGACTACAAAACCTGAATCGCTATATCCTGGAACAGATAGAACTCGGGTATTTGGTTTTAGATGAAAACTGTCATATTGTGCTGAGCAACCCGGCTGCCTGCCTGCTTTTAGGCATTCCTCCGCTCTATGCCTATGACAAATATCCCTTATACAAGGCTCAGCCGGATTTATTTGAATTGCTTAAATTTGATCAACTGCGGGATGGGGAAAAATTTCAGTTTGAGTCACAGCTTAGCCATTATCATATGCATATTGAAGTGCAAAAACTCATGGTGCCACAACAAACCCTGACATTGTTGGTATTGCAGGATGCCACCAAACTCAATCAACGTGTACAACAATTAAAACTCGCGGCACTCGGGCAACTGTCCGCCAGTATTGCCCATGAAATTCGCAATCCTTTAGCCGCCATTGTACAAGCCAATGAACTTTTGGGTGATAGCGACCAGCATCAACAGGCAGCATTGAGCCGGATGATTTCCAAACAGACACAGCGTATTGACCGTATTATACAAGACACGCTAAATATGGTGCGCAATAAAGAAACCCACCCTTCAACCATTGAGCTGAAACAGTTTATCCCTTTACTCATTCAGGAAGATTTGGCTGATATTGCTGCCCAAATTAAATATACTGTTCAAAGTAATATTTTTGTGCATTTTGACGAGGCACAACTGCGTCAAGTGCTGATTAACCTGATTCGTAATGCGATTCGACACAATGCACCTGAGCATTCACATATCGAGTTGAATACTTATTTACATGACAACAATGTACGTATTGATGTGCGTGATTTTGGCGCGGGCGTTGCTTCCAAGGACTTGGCTTATTTATTTCAACCTTTTTTTAGTACCGAAATCACAGGAACTGGTTTAGGATTATATTTATCGCATAGTTTCTGCGAAGCCAATCAGGCAAAACTAAACTATGTAAAACAACAACAAGGAGCATGCTTTCGCATAGAATGCCTGCGAGTTGCTTTATAAATGAAAATTGTTGGGGTGTATTGTGGAACAACAACCACTTGTTTTATTGGTGGATGATGAGGAAGACTTGTGTACCCTCATGCAAATGTCTTTATCTCGTATCGGGATCAAAACCCATATTGCACATCGTGTGGAACAGGCCAAAAAATTCTTGTCTGAATACCGCTATGATGCCTGTTTAACCGATTTAAATTTACCGGACGGCAATGGACTACAGCTGGTGGAATGGATTAACCAGCATTATCCCTCCATACCGGTGGCGGTATTAACCGCATATGGCAATATGGACATTGCAATTGCAGCTCTCAAGGCCGGCGCCTTCGATTTTGTTAATAAACCGGTGAATCAAAAACATCTGGAACAGCTCTTGCAAAAGGCCTTTAACAAACCGGCTGAACATTTGCAGACCAAAGAAGATAGTCTGGAGCAAAAATTACTGATCGGACAATCACTGCCGATTCAACAGTTACGGGTGACCTTAAATAAGATTGCCCGCTCGCAGGCACCCGTCTTTATTACCGGCGAATCCGGGACGGGGAAAGAAGTCATTGCCAATCTGGTGCATCGCCTCAGTAACCGCAATGAAGGACCGTTTATTGCCATTAACTGCGGAGCCATCCCGACTGAATTAATGGAAAGTGAACTGTTTGGGCATAAAAAAGGCAGTTTTAGCGGCGCCACTCAGGACAAACAGGGACTGATTCAATCTGCTCACGGCGGCAGTCTATTTCTAGATGAAATTGCTGAACTACCTTTAAGCATGCAGGTTAAGCTGCTACGTGCAGTACAGGAAAAACGGATTCGTCCAGTTGGTTCGGACTGTGAAATTGATGTCGATTTCCGCGTGATTAGTGCCAGCCATCAGGATCTGGAAGCTCTGGTTCAGCAAGGCCGCTTTAGACAGGACTTGTTCTTCCGTATCCATGTGATGGATTTGGTGCTACCTCCACTACGTGAACGCGGCGACGATATTATTTTATTGGCGCATCACTTTATTCAGAAAATTAGTCAGGAATGGGATATTCCGCAAAAACAGCTGACTGATCGTGCAAAAAACTTTTTACTGAGTCAGTATTATCCCGGAAATGTCCGCGAACTGCGCAATATTATTGAACGTGCCATTACCTTAAGCGATGATGAAAGAATCGACTTGCAACATCTGCAAAGTGCGCCTTTACGCTATCCTACTGCAGCAGCGCCAGAGGTCACGGAAGACCAGCACAGCTTGCGCAGTGACATCGTGATGTCTTCCAAGAAATTACCCGATGAAGGTTTGGAGCTTTATCTGGAAAATATTGAAAAAGATATTTTACTCAATGCATTAAATTTAACCCATTGGAACAGGACCCTGGCCGCAAAGAAACTGGGTATGTCTTTCCGCTCTTTACGTTATCGTCTGAAGAAATTTGGGTTAGATACCGACGAGGACTAGATCGTTTTATTGAGAATTAAGCCGTTTTATTTATGGTTTAGAATGATCTCTGCAACATGTTCCAGATAGTTTTCTTCTTTCATTTCATGTTGCAGCAGATATTGTTGATTGGGCTGAATCCCCACCCCTTCAATCATCTGGCCTTTAGGTGTGTAGTAATGCGATACCGTCATCTGTAAAGCAGCACCATTGGAAAGTGGAAACAGTTTTTGCACCACTCCTTTACCATAACTCTTCTCGCCCACTACCCATGCACGCCCATGATCTTTCATCGCTGCAGTAAAAACTTCAGCGGCAGAAGCAGAACGGTTATTGATTAAAATCCCCAACTTTAAATTCTGAAACTCAAAACTGGGTAAGGCCTGAAACTGCTGGTCGCCTTCAGAACGGCTTTTGGTCGAGACAATCAGCCCCTGATTCAAAAACAGATCGGCCGATTCAACCGCAGCAGACAATAATCCGCCCGGGTTATTTCTCAAATCCAGCAATACTGCTTTTAAGCGTGAAGAAGAATGCTCTTCAATCAGGCGTTTGATTTCATTGGCGGTATCTTGCTGAAAAACTTTGACTTTAATCACCAGCACCTGATTATGTAGCAGCGTTGCCTGAATATCGGTTTCTATTTTTTTATTACGGACTAAAATCAGCGGTTTACTATTTTGTGCCAGCTGCAAACTTAAGGTCGAACCAATTGAACCATTGAGTAGACTATTAACCTGATCATGATTGAATTTTTTCAGTTCCTGATCATCAATCTTAAATACGCTTACGCCATTGCGCAAACCTTGCTTCGCTGAGTCCGCATTTTCCTTTAGGCCTTGAATGACCCATTGATGCAATTGCTGGTCATAAGCCAGTTCAAAATCGACAGAGGCGATATCGCCTTCGGTATATTGTAATAGTTGTTTATAATCTTCTGGACTTAAGTAACGGGAATAACGATCTAGCCCGCTCACCAAACCTTTAATCGCTTGTTGAAATAAGGCCTCGTCATTTTTTTCATCGACATAATTTTCTTTGACAACGCTATAAATCTGAACAAATTGCTGAATCGATTCCACCGGAACTTCAGCATAATTCTGTTCAACTTCATCATCAAAATCTAAAACAGGCTGAGCCTGGCCTTTCACCTCAGCAAGAGCTGAATGGCTCATGCACATGAATAACGTTGTTAAAATGACAACCTTGTTCCAGCGCTGTAAAGCCATCCATCCACCTGTTTATACAAAAATTTTTATGATTTTAAAGTAATCAAATTACGACCTTTCATTTCTGCAGGTACAGGAATTTGCATGAGACTCAACAATGTCGGTGCTACATCTGCAAGCACACCACCTTCAGCAATGGTTGCAGAAGTTGGGCCGACATAAATAAACGGAACCAGTTCAGTGGTATGTTGAGTATGGACCTGACCACTTTGGTAGTCCTGCATTTGCTCTACATTACCATGATCGGCGGTGATCAGCATATGGCCTTTTTTAGCCATGACTGCTTCATATACTCGTCCCAGGCAAGTATCCACCGCTTCCACGGCTTTTACTGCGGCATCAAATACACCGGTATGCCCAACCATGTCACCATTGGCATAGTTCACAACCAATAAGTCATATTCACTCGAATTAATCGCAGCAACTAGTTCATCAGTGACTTCATAAGCACTCATTTCCGGTTTCAGGTCATAAGTGGCAACGCTTGGAGATGGAATCAGGATGCGTTTTTCACCTGGATATTCATCTTCACGACCACCACTGAAGAAGAAGGTCACGTGCGCATATTTTTCTGTTTCCGCAATACGCAGCTGTGTTTTACCCAAATCCGACAAGTATTCGCCAATCGAGTTTTTCAACGCTTCTGGCATATAGGCCACAGGCGCATCAATGGTCGCTTGGTAACGGGTCAGCATCACAAATTTAGACAGGTTTGGAACCACTTTACGTTCAAAACCGGCAAAGTCCTTTTCCACAAAGGCTTTAGTGATTTCACGTGCACGGTCGGCACGGAAGTTCATGAAGACGACACTGTCACCATCTTGAATTTTAGCCAGCTCGCCAATACGAGTAGCTTTGACAAATTCATCGCTTTCTTCAGCTGCATAAGCCTGTTCCAGACCTTCAACGGCTGTTGCAGCGGTACGTACAGCTTCACCTTCAGTCAGCAAACGGTAGGCCTGTTCAACGCGATCCCAACGATTGTCACGGTCCATGGCAAAATAACGGCCGATCATCGTCACAATACGACCTTGACCCGGATATTGGGCAAACAATGCATCTAATTTTTCTAAAGACGGCTGTGCACTTTTAGGTGGTGTATCACGACCATCGAGGAAAGCATGCAGATAAACTTTTGCACCACGTTTTAATGCCAGTTCAGCCATGGCCACAATATGGTCTTCATGCGAATGTACGCCACCTTGCGACAACAAGCCCATAATATGTACTGCGCCATTCGCAGCTTTGGCTTTTTCAACGGCATCGACTAGCACTTCATGCTCAAAAAAAGCACCATTACGAATGTCTTTGGTAATACGAGTGAAATCCTGATACAGTACACGACCTGCACCGAGGTTCATATGACCAACTTCAGAGTTGCCCATTTGACCGTCAGGCAGGCCGACATCTTCACCTGAACCTGAAATCAAACCATGTGGATGCTTTTGTTGCATAGCAGTTAAGTTAGGTCGTTTTGCTGCCAGAAAAGCATTGTCTTCGACCGCTTCGCGATGACCCACACCATCCATAATTACCAATACGTGAGGGATTTTGCCAGCAGTTGCATCCGTCATAATGAACACTCTTTTGTTTACAATTTCATCGTCATATCTTACCGAATTTTCGGTCAAGACTCTATGTGCAGATCATGACTAAAGCTGATCATGCACATTGTTTTTATCACTGTAGGGTCTGTTAACGTGCACGGCGCAGTAAATAACCACCGACCAGCATCATCAGCACAATCGGCACAAACACAAACCAGGCCGGGGAAGGTGAATAGACCAGACTTGCATAGCCCAGAAAATCCTGCAGATAGAAGAATCCCAGGCCTGTAAATAAGGCTATGACCAGACGAAAACCCATCGACTGTTGACGTAAGGGTCCAAAAATAAAGGAACAGGCAATCAGTACCAAGGCAATCAGGGCAAATGGCGAACCGACTTTTTGCCAGAATGCCAGCTGGTAGGTTTTCGGCACCTGGCTATATTCACGCATATAGCTCATGAAACTCACCAGCTGACTTGGGGATAAATCTTCCGGGTCAATCGTGACCATATGCACATATTTAGGTTGTAAGGCTAAAGCCAGCGGCAGTTGTGCGGTCTGCACCAGAGTGGAATTGCCTTGTGGCAGAATATCCATCTGGGTTGCCTGCTGCAGCTTCCAGTCACCATCTCTAATGAACTGGCCCTGTTCTGCATTCAGTACACCTTTCAGATAATAATTGTCATCAAAGTCGACCACCTGAACACGCTGAAGCTGGCCTTGTGCATTGGCATAATCAATATAAATAAAACGCTGACCTTCACGGGTCCAGTAGCCCCTCACCTCACCCAATGCACTGGCGCTACGGTGATCTTTGACACTTTTAGCCTGTTCATTGGTATAAGGAATCACCCATTCACTTAAGACAAAGGATAAAACTACCAGAACCAAAGCCGAACGAATCACCCAGCCCACAATCCGCCACAGGCTGACCCCAACAGAACGCATCACCACCAGTTCACTATTGGAGGCCAAAGTTCCCAAGCCAAGCACAGCACCAATTAGGGCAGCAATGGGTAAAATTTCATATAGATAGCGCGGTGCACCCCATAACACATAGAGAAATGCCTGCCAGGCACCATAGTTTTCGTTCAGTGAACCCAATTCACCCAAATAGGTAAACAGCACCTGTAAAACAGAGAGCACTGCTGTTGCACCCAGCATGGCGAGTGCCGTAGTTTTGGTCACATGTTTCGCAATAATTCGACGTGCTAACATTTTAAGACCTCACCTGCTGAATTCGTTTCTTGATTTTCGGTGCCAGTTTCTGTTTCCGGGAAAACAGGGCTGCGGCAACACCATATACCAGCAACACCAGAGGATATGCCCAGATACCCATCTCATCTTTACTGACCCGGGTTTTCACTGCCATCAGTGCCACAATCAAACTGGCAAAAATCAGTAAGGCCGGGAACAGTTTTAGATAACGTCCCTGACGCGGACTTACTTCACACAGGGCAATCGCCAGCATTAAAGCTGCAACAATGGAAAACGGTACGAAGATACGCCAGCCCAATTCACTCGCAACCACAGGATCAGTACGGTTGTTCCAGAGTTTTGAAATCGGTAAAGCTTCCACTTCGGCACTTTCAAATTTGGCTTCCTGATCACTTTCTAAACGTAAACGATAGGATTGAAACTCTGCTTGGGTATATTTCGGTGTTCCCGGGAAAATTTCATAACGGCGCCCTTCTACCAAATCCACAATACTGGCTGTTTCATTGGCGACTTCAACACGGGTAGCTTCTTTGGCCAAAATCATGACATCCGGCTTGCCCGGTTTTTGGGCACGCTGATAGAAAAATACATCTTTTAGATTACGGCGGTCTTCCGACAAGTCCCCGGCATAAATGGTATAAGGACCTGAGGAAATAAATTCTTTGGGACGAACCAGATCGAAACCGGTTCTCACCGCCTGCTTGGTGGTCAGTTCTTCAAACTGACGAAGCCCCCAAGGAGACATCCACACCATCAATACCGTTTGCACCGCAAGGAAAACCACCGTCAACGGGATCAGCAAACGTCCCAGCTGGTTACGGCTGATGCCACTGCCATTCATGACTGCCATCTCATGATCGACATACAAACGGCCAAACACCAGCATCAAACCGATAAAGAAACCCAATGGAAGAATTAAGGTTAAGAATTCTGGCAGTCGATAACCAATAATACTAAACAAAATACTGGCATCCAGACGGCCTTGGGCCGCCACACCAAAGTACTTGATCAGTCGACCACCCATCATGATTAAGGTCAATAAGGCGATGACCACCAGGGAGGTAGACAGCACTTGCTTGACCAGATAACGCCGAATAATCAAATTAATTCTTCCAAAAAAAGGGCAAATAAAAACTAGCGCTAGTTTACCCGAATGGTGAAAATATAAAACCTATACTGTTGTTGCGCATTGAAACTCTATTCATAGAAATGTTTCAATGGTTTAATGGTTTAATGGTTTGCAATCTTTCAAAGGCATGAATACAGAACATGAAACTGACAATTAATACGTCATTCCAAGAGAATGCATCTAGCCCATATTTATTGATATTAGTAGATTCAGAACAGCTTCAAAAGGCCTCGACCACTTATCAAATCAATGATTTAAATAGTTTAATCGAAGCAGCCCAATTCAAAGCGAGCCTATGCGAATCTTTAACCCTGATCGGTAAAGTAGCTGCCTGTACCAATACCACGCTGATTGGCCTGGATAAAGCAGCTGAAATTCAGCCGACCAAATTAGCAAAAATCGCACAAAATATTATCAAAGCGTCACAAAAAAAATTCAAACAGATTAGCATTGATATTTCCGCCCTAGCCCCTGAACAGCATTATTTATTTGCACTGGCACTTACTCAGGCAAGTTATGCATTTGATGAATACAAATCCAAGAAAAATGAATTTATCCTTGAAGAAATTCATCTGATTGCCGAAAACAGTACCTTAAACCCGCAACAATTGTCTTTAATTCATGCGGTGCAATCCGGTCAGAATCTGGCTCGTGATTTAGGCAACCGCCCAGGCAATATCTGTTTCCCAGAATATCTGGCTGAACAGGCCCAAGCCTTGGCTGCACAGTATCCGGACTTGCTGAAAGTGACCGTGATTAATGAACAGCAAATGGCGGACTTGGGCATGAACGCCTTCCTTGCCGTGAGCAAAGGTTCAGACCGTCCAGGTCGTGTGATTATCCTTGAATATAAAGCCCATACCGAACAGGCACCTGTCGTACTGGTCGGTAAAGGCGTAACCTTTGATACCGGCGGTATTTCACTCAAACCAGGTCTGGGCATGGATGAAATGAAATTCGACATGTGCGGTGCAGCATCAGTGCTAGGCACCATCCGTGCGCTGTGTGAATCTAAACTTCCGATTCATGTGGTTGGCGCCATTGCTGCTGCTGAAAATATGCCGTCAGGTCATGCCACCCGCCCGGGGGATATCGTGACCACCATGAGCGGTCAAACAGTCGAAATTTTAAACACCGATGCGGAAGGCCGTTTGGTGTTATGTGACACCCTGACTTACATCAAGCGTTTTAATCCTGCACTAGTGATTGATATCGCAACATTGACCGG
The DNA here is from genome assembly GCF_044130285.1 of Acinetobacter sp. BSP-28. Taxonomy (NCBI): domain Bacteria; kingdom Pseudomonadati; phylum Pseudomonadota; class Gammaproteobacteria; order Moraxellales; family Moraxellaceae; genus Acinetobacter; species Acinetobacter sp. BSP-28. The sequence goes on along the minus strand of NZ_JBIQOB010000006.1, from coordinate 36,041 downwards.
TGCCTGCGTGGTGGCCTTGGGTTCTGTGTTGTCTGGTTTATTTACGCCGGATGACGAATTGGCTGCTGAAATTACTGCTGCAGGCCAGGCTTCATTTGACCGGGTATGGCGCATGCCGGTGCTTGAAGATTATCAGGAACAGCTGGATTCACCATTTGCAGATATTGCCAATATTGGTGGACCGAAAGCCGGTTCTGTAACGGCTGCTTGTTTCTTGCAACGCTTTACCCGTGAATACCGCTGGGCACATCTAGATGTTGCCGGTACAGCATGGAACTCAGGTACAGCCAAAAGTGCAACCGGTCGTCCTGTGCCATTACTGGTTCAGTTCCTGGCCAATCGTGCGCAGTCAAATGGCTAAAGTCAGCTTTTACCTGTTTGAAAAAAGCAATGAACGGCAAGTGCAAAGCACTTGCCGTTTGTGCCGCAAGATTCTGAAACAGCCGGCACAGATCTGGTTATATTGTGAAAATTCCGACTTGCAACAGCAGCTAGATGAGCAGTTGTGGAGTTTTGATCCCAACAGCTTTATTCCGCATGGCATTGATCAGGAACAGGCCAGCATTTGCATTTCATCCCGCCTGCCCGAACAATCGGACTGGATTGTGTTTAATTTTAACAATCAAGCCCTTGAACAGATTGATAAATTTAGTCACATTATAGAAATCATAGAAAATAATGAATCGGCAAAACAACTGGGTCGTGAAAAATTTAAACAATATCGACGCTTAGGTATTGAGCCGCGAACTTTCAAGCTTTAGCCGATCAATTGAAATAAGGAGAGACGTGGTGGCATTAAATGTCGGTCAAGATTTTAAACAGCGCTGGTTAAACGTACCTGAGGCTGTTCGTCAGGCATTTATTGATGACTTACACCGCGTCTGCAATGTCCTCAAGCCTGAAACCAATATTCACAAGTGGCTGGAAAAAGATAAAGAAGCCCAGCAGCAATCTTATGAAAAGATTGAACGTGCTTATGTTGAACGTAAGGCTCAGCTGATTGAAGAAGCACGTATGCGCAAGCAACGTGCTTTGGAACAGTCGCTGGAAAATAAGCGTGCCGAGCAAGCTGCTTATGCACGGGCATTACAGTTAGATGAAGAGAGACAGTTTGCCGAGCAATTGCATACCCTAGCCTTTATTCGTCAAAATGTAGAGCATGAAACACAGACTTATACCGCACGTTATCACAAGAACCCTGAAGGGACTGCCTTAAACTTTGCCAAAGGCAAGCTGTCGATTCCTGATGATAAAGTCCTCTCGGAACTGGAAAGTGTGCGTTTACGTCTGGAACTGGAAGCTGAAACGCTGATTGAGCAAGCGGTAACGGTATTTCGTGCCAAGCTCCACCAAGCCAGTCAGGAAGAAATCGAGTACATTTTGAAAAACTCTAATTTTTCAACAGAGCCTCCAAAACCCTGATTTCTGAAGTAATTAATCCAACCTATTTTTTATTGTCATATGAATGACATGTTTATGTCACAAAATAGTCATATCTTTAAATCAATCCATTTAAAGATATTGCTATTTTAATACTTAAACATGGTTTTATTCAGGAAGAAAAAATGGATATCTTGAAGCAAATTTCTACTCAGATTGCTGCACTTGATGCTGGGGAACAATGGCATGTATCTGCTCAAGATTTATTGATTAGCCATGCTGACTTCCGCTCAGTTTCAATTTATATTTCCCGTGAAGCTGAAAAAGGACAATTTTCTGTTTCTACACCTGTTGCATTAAGTTCGTGGGTGGGAAGTACAGCGGTCACGATTACCAAACATTGAAATAGCGCAAGCAAAAAAGTCCATTTCGGTGGACTTTTTATTGATTTCATCATTTGAAAGGATGCTGAAATCTAAAACCTTAAAATTAAAACAGATCTACGGCGAGTCCCAGCATATTGCCTGCCCCATAACCGATCCCTAATAATAAGCCGATCCAGATCAAACCGCCGGCCACGTTATACAGCATAAAGCTCAAGATATTCATATGCCCTGCACCTGCAGCAAAGGGGGCAAATGAACGTACAAAAGGTACAAAGCGGGCCACCAGAATGGTTTTACCACCATGCTTGGTAAAATAATGGTTAGTTTTCACAATATAGGCCGGTTTTAAGAACCTTGAATGTTCATGGAAAAACTTAAATCCCAAGAGCCGCCCGGTATAATAATTGACGATATAGCCCAGTACTGCAGCACTAAACAGTAACAACCCCATCGTGTTTAAATGGATCACATCTGAGGTTGAGCAAAGCGCCCCTATCGCGATCAGCAGACTGTCCCCCGGCAAGAAGAACATAAACACTGAACCGGTTTCTGCAAAAATGATCAGAAACAAAATGGCATAGATCCACAGACCATACTGATCCAGTAAAGTCGGTAACCATTGTTCGATATGCATTATAAAATCAAGCATTTATCGACACTCTTTGCCATCTTGATATGTGCATCACAGATTAAAAACCATCACTAATAAATAAAAAAACAGCCTAACTTTTCAATCAGACTGTTCTCTATTCTAGGGATTTTTACTTCAAGAAGCCATTTTCTGCCAAAAATGCCATACTCAATTTTGATTGTTCTTTGACTTCAGCAGCTTTATCACCCAGCATCAAACGCTCGATATAACGCGCCAACACATCCACTTCCAGATTCACTTTCGCCCCGGTTTTCCAGGTGCCAATATTGGTACGTTCAGCGGTATGCGGAATCAGATTCAGGCTGATAATATTGCCGCGTAAATGGTTAATGGTCAGGCTGATGCCATCTACAGTGACCGATCCTTTTTCTGCCAGATATTTGGCAATTTCAGCCGGAGCCGTCACCTCATAATAAATGGAACGTGCATCTTCACGGACCAGCGTGATTTCACCCACTGCATCGACATGACCACTGACAATATGTCCACCAAAACGGGTGGTTGGCAACATGGCTTTTTCCACATTGACCGGTTGCCCCACTTTCCAAGTGCCTAAGGTGGTACGGTTTAAACTTTCCCGTGAAACGTCAGCGGCATACCAGTTGTCGCCCCATTCAATCACAGTCAGACAGATCCCATTAGTGGCAATCGAATCACCCAAATGAACATCAGACATGTCGAGGTTGGTACCAATACGCAAACGCACATCACCGCCCACGCTTTGCAAGCTTTCCACTTTACCTAGACTTTCAATAATGCCTGTAAACATAACTTTTTCTCTAATGCTGTCGTTGTTTTACCACAATGCCAGTTGCGTACTTACACCGGTCGTATCCACACCACCCAGTTCAGCAAAATGATACAGCTGACCCAAAAGTTGACGCAGTGGCGGACCCGATTTGGCATGGGTATCGGTAATCACAATAAACTCTAACACACGTGCACGTTCTGACTGACGCTGCTTGCTGACACGATAACGTGGTACATCTTGCGTCAACAAAGTTACACGACCACGTTTTAAATTGGCCTGCAGCAAATCACCCGCTTCAATATTACCATCGGTCGAATAACTGGTCAGAATATAACGTGCATTAATGGTTGCCAATAATTTTTCATAGGCTTCTTTGGCATGCTTGGAAGAGTTGTACTGGCTTGGACGCTCTTTACGCCATGCACGGTCAATCCCGCTCTTGAAACCTTTGGTGTCCGGGCTAGGCAAATCGACCTGATCCCATAGCGTCAAGGCATTCAATACATGATAGTTACTGCTATAGGCATGCTGGTTATAAGGTGGGTCCAGATAAGCAATATCGACCTCAAAATTACTCATCTGATTGGCCAGATGCTGCGCATCGACACACCACATTTCCGCAGCCGGTTTTTTCGGATCGCCGATTTCACAGAAACGGCTTGGTGTCAGCCAGAGCAACGATTCAATCCGTTCCAATGCTGTTTGGGTTTTACCGCCCCAGCCATGATGGAAGCTTTTAAATACCCCGGAGGTATTGCTGACAAAACTGGCGGAATACAGCAAGGGCGCCAGCAAGGCACTCATTTCGACATCATCAATCGCCCCTTGCGCCTGCCAGGTGGCAATCTGCTGGCGGATGGCATCAATACGCATGCCATTACGGCGCTTGAAGAACAGACGGTCGCGAGTCGGATCATAAATTTCGTCATTGCGCGGACACAGGTTATGCGTCACCCAGCCTTTGACTTCAGGCAAGCGGTTCAGATAATCAATGGCTTTTTGATAACCACCCAGCTCTTTAAAAGCCGGTGCTTCCACGCAGGATAAAATCGCGCTGTTTAACGCATGGCTATACGGTTCCCAGTCATTGGCAATCACACGATAACCGTTTTGCCGCGCCAGACGTGAAACCACACCAGATCCGGCAAAAAAGTCAGCAAAAATCGGCGCACGGCCATTATTTGTATTTAATGTTCCCGTACTCTCAAGCGCTTCCAAAATCAGATGCAATAAACGACGCTTATTGCCTAAGTATGGAACAAGCTGGTTAAAAAGGTATTCATCTGTGGTACGTGCTGAATGACGACGTTTATGATAAACCGAAGACTCTGAATTCATACTGTCTCTTGAGAAGGGATTAACCTTAAGCGCACATCATTCCCGACTTGGGTCAGGTCTATGAGCTTAAATCGAAGTTGCTCTGCCATACGGTCAAATTCCGCATTAAACATCGCACGAGCTGTTTGACCTAAAAAGGTCGGTGCAACATAGCTAATCATTTCATCCACCAGCTGTGCCTGTAAAAAGGCCGTGGATAATGTTGCCCCTGCTTCCACCAGCACATCATAAATTTGATATTGGGTAGATAAGGTCTGTAGCAAGTCTTTTAAAGGTTGTACTGACAATTGTAGCACGCCCAAATCGGCCAGTTCCTGACGAAACGACCCCATCACCATGACTGTTTCAGGCTGCTGCAGTATTTTTGCAGTCAGAGGTAAGCGTCCCTGACGGTCCAGTACCAGACGTTTGGGCTGAACGATGGTGGCGATGTCTGCAACACCATTCAGCTGACGTACGTTCAGCTGGCAATCATCGGCAAGTACTGTTTCAATGCCAGTGATGACCACACCTGAAATCGCGCGCCAGTGCTGGACATCCTGACGGGCCTCGCTTCCGGTAATCCATTTCGATTCACCCGAGGCCATAGCGGTCCGGCCATCCAGACTGGACGCCACTTTTAAACGTACATAAGGCATGCCGCTGGCCATGGCTTTTAAAAAGCCCTGATTCAGCTGATGTGCTTCTGCCTGACAAATGCCGACTTCAACCGCAATACCGGCATCTTTTAAAATCTGTACCCCTTTGCCAGCCACCAAAGGATTTGGATCTGGACAGGCCACAATAACTTTCGCAACCCCTGCTTCGACCAGACCTTTGGCACACGGCGGAGTACGCCCATAATGTGCACAAGGCTCCAAAGTCACATAAGCTGTTGCGCCTTTGGCTTGCTCACCAGCCTGACGCACGGCAAATACTTCGGCATGCGGTTGTCCTGCTTGAGGATGAAAGCCCTCACCGACCAATTGACCATCTTTAACGATGACACAGCCGACATTAGGATTAGGTTTGGTTGAATATTGTCCAAGTCGTGCCAATTCAATTGCACGTTGCATCCAGACCTGATCTGGCTGAATGGAATCTTGTTTTAACTCGGACATTGCATGGCTCTTGGAAAATATAATCTTAGTGTTCGATTTAGTGTTCGCGCTGTTGCATCTGTTCAATTTGACGACGGAAGGCTTCAACATCCTGGAAATCTTGATAGACCGAAGCAAAACGGACATAAGCAACATGATCCAGGGCAAATAAAGCCTGCATGACAATTTCACCAATGGTCCGGGATTTTACATCTCGCTCACCTAAACGGCGAATTTGCAACTGTATATCGCTGAGTACCGTTTCAATCTGCTCTTGGGTCACCGGACGTTTTTGCAAGGCATGCATCAGGGAACGACGCATTTTTGCTTCGTCAAACGGTTCACTCTTGCCATCAGATTTAATCACCCGGGGCATCACCACTTCATAGGTTTCAAAGGTGGTAAAACGTTCTCCGCAGCTGATACATTCACGACGTCGACGAATCTGACAACCTTCGGCAGCCAAACGCGAATCGATCACTTTACTATCTGCAGCGTTGCAAAATGGACAATGCATAGCGGTTTAATTGAACAAATCAAATCGGATTTAGAGTGTAGCAAAAATTCTGCCCTTTGTAGAGGCTTACGCAAGATATGGAAAAAAAACAGCCCTGCCGGGCTGTTTCACACAATATATTGATTATCGGTTTTTATATTATTCTACACGTTCGCCATGTTGACTCAGGTCAAGACCCATACGTTCGTCATCATTGCCAACACGGATACCCATCACCAGATCAATCACTTTCAGAATGATGAAGGTCAATACTGCAGAGTAAGCGATGGTTGCCAGTACACCTTCAAGTTGTACCCATAATTGATGCATCATATCTGTTGGCACTTTATCGCCCATGATGAATTCACTGGCGAATACAGCAGTTAAGATCGCGCCGACAATACCACCTACACCATGTAGACCAAAGGCATCCAAAGAGTCATCCGCTTTCAGTGCACGTTTAAGCGCTGTAATACCCCAGAAGCAGACTACACCACCGATCAAGCCCATGGCTAAAGCACCGCCTACAGTTACGAAACCTGCTGCCGGTGTAATAACGACCAGACCTGCAACGGCACCAGAAGCACCGCCCAATACAGAAGCTTTACCACGAATCACTTTTTCAGTAATTAACCAGGAGATTGCAGCAGCAGCGGCAGCAACTTGAGTCACCACAAGTGCATAACCTGCTGAACCATTTGCACCGAGTGCAGAACCGCCATTGAAACCGAACCAGCCTACCCAAACCAGGCTTGCACCCACTACAGTTAAAGTCAGGTTATGCGGCGCCATAGATTCACGGCCCAAGCCCATACGTTTACCCAGCATGTATGCAGCAACCAAACCTGCTACACCCGAGTTAATATGAACCACCGTACCACCAGCAAAATCAAGCGCGCCATCATTGGCTAACCAGCCGCCACCCCATACCCAGTGGGTAATTGGCGCGTAAACAATCACGCTCCAAAGTGTAATGAATGCAACGAAAGCCCCAAATTTCATACGTTCTGCAATCGAACCTGTAATAATGGCTACAGTAATGATGGCAAAGGTCATTTGGAAAATCACAAATAGAATTTCTGGAATTGTTCCGGTTAAGGCATCTGTGGTAATTCCAGAAAGCATGATTTTGTCTAGATTACCAATGAAAGCATTGCCGCTACCGAAGGCCAGGCTATAACCAATCACGACCCAGGTAATACTGACAATGGCTGCCGCAACAAAGCTATGTGCCATAGTGCCCAGTACGTTTTTCTTACGAACCATACCGCCGTAGAATAATGCAAGTCCTGGAATGGTCATCAATAAAACCAGTGCGGTAGACACTAAAATCCATGACGTGTCACCTGTATCTAATTTTGGTTCTTCTTCTGCAGGTGCTGCTGTTTGTTCAGCTGGAGCAGGCGCCGCAGCTAATTCAGAATTTGTGGTTTCAGTAGTTTCAGTGACTACTACATTTTCAGAAGGAGTGGATGCTGCTGTTAGCGCTTCTTCAGCCCATGCAACAGAACCACCTAAAAGTGCGCCAGATAAACTCAGCGCAATAAGCATTTTTTTCATTCGTATCCCCCAACCTAGTTTTGTGAGTTATTAGCTACTCAGCAAACTTCATGCCAAATTAAACAGCATCTGCACCTGTTTCACCGGTACGGATACGGATGACTTGTTCTAAATTAGTAACGAAAATTTTACCGTCACCAATTTTACCTGTGCTTGCCACACGCGTAATCGATTCAATAACTGAATCCACCATTTCGTCGCTAATCGCGATTTCAATTTTTACTTTAGGCAAAAAATCAACAACATATTCTGCGCCACGGTAAAGTTCAGTATGACCTTTTTGACGACCAAAGCCTTTGACTTCAGTTACGGTGATCCCTTGAACACCAATGTCCGAGAGTGCTTCACGCACGTCATCTAATTTAAAGGGTTTTACAATTGCAGTTACGAGCTTCATGTTTGTTTTCCTTCGGCTTCTTTCACCAGTAAGGTTTTATGTTCAAATTTCATGCCAAAAATTCTAAGGTTGGGGGAAATAGAAACTTTGACACGAGTTTTCTTTATAACCTATTTTATACTTCTACATGTAGTCTGAGAGCTAAAAAGTAGACTTTTTTATTATAAAATTAACGATTTTACACATCGGATAAAACTATATCCGGTCGTGTGGGGCTATGGTCCGGGTAGGAGCAATGTTACACTAGCACCACTTCTCCATCCTTATATGGACACTGCAATGATTGAAACCTTATTACAAGCCATAATGGAACAACTCGATCAACCGAAAAAAGATGTTGAACATAATTTACGGGCCTTACTGAATGAAGCAGTCAGTAAGATGGATCTGGTTTCCAAAGATGAAATTGAACGCCAACGTACTGCATTAAATAATGCCAACCTACGTTTAAATGAACTGCTTAAACAAGTCGAAGCCTTAGAAATTAAAATCAAGAACAATAAATAAGCACTTTTTTAGTGCAAAAAAAGACCAAAAACGATTAAAAATAACGCACTATAATGGAACAATAATAAATGTCTTTTGCGAAAATTTACACTCGAGGTCTGCTTGGACTTCATGCACCTTTAATTGAGGTCGAAGTTCATGTCAGTCAGGGCTTGCCTTCTTTAACCATTGTCGGGCTACCTGAAGCTGCGGTACGCGAAAGTAAGGACCGGGTCCGTTCTGCCATTATCAATAGTGGTTTTCAATTTCCCACCAAACGTCTCACCATCAATTTAGCACCCGCAGATTTGCCCAAAGATGGCTCGCGCCTGGATTTGCCTATTGCCTTGGGAATTCTCATTGCTTCGGGGCAATTGCCTGAAAATGTGACAGATCATCTGGAGTTTATTGGTGAATTGGCTCTTGATGGTCAACTTCGTCCCATCAGCGGTATTTTAAGCATTGCTATTGCCTGCCAGCAGTCTGGACATCAACTGATCTTGCCTGAACAAAATGCCCAAGAGGCCTCGCAACTGCCAAATTTTGAAGTATTTGCTGCCCATCATCTCAAAGATGTCTGTGAACATTTGTCCAAGCAACACCCACTTCAGCAATATCAGGCACCTATCAGCAATCAAATCAATCAATACAAATTTGATTTAGCCGATGTCAAAGGCCAATTGCGCCCGCGGCGTGCTTTGGAAATTGCCGCAGCCGGTGGCCATTCTTTATTATTTAAAGGCCCGCCCGGTACTGGAAAAACCCTGTTAGCCTCAAGATTAGCCAGTATCTTGCCGCCTTTAGACATGCAAGAAAATTTAGAAGTGGCCAGTATTTATTCGGTTGCCAATAGTTCGAATCCCTTTGGGCAGCGTCCTTTCCGTGCACCGCATCATACCGCTTCCGCGATTGCCTTGGTGGGTGGGGGCTCACATCCCAAACCAGGGGAAATTACCCTGGCCCATTTGGGCGTACTGTTTTTAGATGAGCTGCCCGAATTTGATCGCAAAGTCTTGGAAGTGTTAAGACAACCGCTGGAATCGAAAGAAATTGTCATTTCTCGGGCCTCCAGACAAATTACCTTTCCGGCAAACTTTCAACTGATTGCCGCAATGAATCCCTGCCCATGTGGTTATGCTTTTAATCAGGATATTCGCTGCCAATGTTCTAGCGATGCGATTAAGCGTTACCAGAACCGGATTTCAGGTCCACTACTGGATCGGATTGACCTGCATATTGATGTGCCTCCTTTGCAAGCCCATGAATTGCAAGATACCTCCCCGGTCGAAAATTCACGGACAGTGCGGGAACGGGTAATTCAGGCCTATGAACAGCAGATACAACGGCAGCAATGCCTGAATCATGCTTTAACGCCGCAACAGCTTGAGCAGTTTGCCTCTCTTGATGCACAGGCACAAAAAATTATGGAAATGGCACAGCAACGCTTAAACCTGTCTGCCCGCGCTTATCATCGGGTATTACGTGTCGCGCGAAGCATTGCCGATTTATCGCAACATGCCGACATTCAAAGCCAGCATGTCACTGAAGCTTTGTCCTATCGGGCACAACAGGGCTAATCCAAGATGCATAACTTGCTTATCCGTAGTGAAAATCCTGCTGATCATGCCGCGATTAGCCAGGTGATTGAACAGGCATTTCAAAAGCAGCTCTATTCCAGTCATAATGAACAATTTATTGTCACTGCCCTGCGCAAGGCCAATGCACTGACTATTTCTTTGGTTGCTATTTTAAATCAGCACATTGTCGGACATCTGGCCATTTCACCAGTAGAAATTTCTTCAGGTGTGCAAGGTTGGTATGGCTTAGGGCCAGTAGCTATTTTACCAGAATGGCAACTGCAAGGTATCGGTTCGGCGCTGATTCAATCCGCATTAAACCAATTGAAAACTCATGCAGCCAAAGGCTGTGTGGTTTTAGGTGATCCGGATTTCTATGCCGAATTTGGCTTTAAGGCAGTTTCTGAATTAATCTTGGAGCATGTTCCGGCCCAATACTTTCAGGCTTTGTCTTTTGAGGAAAAATTTCCACAAGGTACTGTGACTTATCATGAGGCTTTTAATGCAAGCTCATAATATTGAATCAAATAAAAAGCGACTCTCATGAGTCGCCTTTTTATTTATAGTTTTGAATTAGAATCCATATTTCAAACCTAAAACAACTTTATTTTTCAAATCAGTGTCATCACGTAATTTACCACCCACGATATAGTCCATGCTTACACTTGCGCCAGTATCACCCAATGGATGGCTTAAACCCACTGTTAAATGACGCAAGTTGAAATCTTCTGTGGTATTTAAAGTTGCGCCTTCAAAATCACCGCTATCAGAATAGTAGTACGCGCCTAATGATGTATTCAAAGTAAAATCTTTCGGTAAACCATAGCTATAACTAGCGAGGAAATAGGTATCACCTGCATTACCCCAGGTTACATCATCTGTAAGTGTTTGCGCAGTAAGACCAAAATTCTTATAGTTTAAGCCCACCAAGGTTTCAAAAACATTTGAATCATCAGATGGATAATAAACGTAGTAAGTACCGCCTACTTTAAAGCCCAGGTCTTCAGTAATTTTGCCACTGAAACCCGCATATAAATCATGTTCAAAGCTTTGTTCACCAGATTCTGCATAACTGATGTCTAATGTAGAACCCCAATATCCAGCATAAAAACCTGAAGAATGACTGTAATCTAAGCCACCTTGAACAGCTGCACCCGAGTTTTCTAGACTTGCTGTATTGCCACGTAATACATATTGTGAAACCACACCAATATTGCCCGAAATAGTATGGTCTGATGCAGGTGCCTCTTCTGCGAAAGTGAACGTAGATGCTGTTGCAACTACAGCTAAAGATAATGCTTTAAGAGTAAATTTCATTATTGGATTCCCCCTACATCGTAGCACGATGCTATGTTTGGTTATTTCGTTAGACTCATATCAGAATTAGCAATAGCTATGCCAAAAAAAAAATTAGGCCTGTAAAAATGTTTTTTGGTAAAATTATTTTTAAATAAGTCTATGTTTTTATAGTTTTTTTGTTTTATAAAATAAATATGCGATGCAGGCAGAAGCGCTAAGGATTATAGGGGCAGATGACTGATGTGAGCTTGGCCCAACGATCCTATAAAATTCATATTTACTTACATCATGCCTCTTTTTAAGGCTATTTTTTCACCATTTTTTTTAATTATGCTTAAAAAAAGTGCACAAATTTAAAGCAATTTATGCACTTTTAAAACTCTTACAGTTTTAGGCTTAAAAACCAAAATTCAAACCGAATACCACCTGATCATCAAAATCTGTATCAAAACGATCCTTACCACCGATTACATAATCTACAGAAGCAGTCGCCCCGGTATTGGTGATTTCTTTACTTAAACCAATACGCGCTTCATTGAAAGCAACATCATTTTTCGTTTCAATCATACTGTCATCACGGCTGCTATTATAAATAGATGCACCTACCGCAGTATTTAGCATAAAATTTTGCGCTAAAGCATAGCTATAAGCTGCACTTAAATACACATCTCCTGCATTAGCAAAAGAAGTATCTGTCAGCATCACCGCCGTGCTGAAAGTTAAATCTTTATACGCCAGTTCACCCAACACATCGAATGCTGTGGTTTTACGTTTATCGCCATTTTCACCATATACCGTACCGCCATTTTGATAGTAATAAGCAGTACCTTGAACTTTATAGCTCCAGTCCTGGTTCAGTTCCTTGCCATACGCGACATAAAAGTCATGTTCAAAGCCATGATCTTTATCTTCATCAGAAGGATCATAACCGATTGTCGAGCCCCAATATCCCAGAGTAATTCCACTGTTATAAGCGTATTCAAGTCCAGCTTGTAGAGTGACATCCTCATTTTCCACACCACCACGGTAAATATATTTATTCACCACTGCAAAACTGCCTGTTAGCTCTCCATTTTCCACCGAAGATGTATTTTCTTCAGCAAGTGCTGACATTGCACTCATAGAAAGTAGTAAAAATAACGCAATTTTGTGTGAAGTTTGCAGCATCACCACTCCTCATAGAATCAGGTTAAGATTCTTGCTCAATGATAAATTCAGCTGCGAATTCTAAATCTTTTTTATACTTTTTGGTCAATTTTCTAAATTATTTCCGCTTGGCTTCTATTCTACTTAAAACCAATAAATAAACTTAATATTGAATTAAATTACATTTTTATATTGAAAAAAATTAGATGATATTTCTACAAATATGAACGTTTTTTAAAGTTTCAAACTCTTCCACCATCTTTCCTCTGAGCATTGATTAATCAGGGCTTTGAAACCATATTAGACTAAAGTATAAAACAGAAAAGTTTCATCAAATTAAGTTTAAGTTGTGGAATTCCGCTCTCTATGAATGACCAGAATTACACAACGAGTTATTTATGCTTTAAATATATTATTGTTTTGTAAAATAATTTTAACAAAAAGTAAACCTTGGTTATTTTTATTGACTAAAAAGTATAAAATTATATTAAAAGAATGCTTAACTTTAATTAAATAAAATATGTTAAAAAATGATTTTTTTGCGATACATTACGTATACAATTCCTCCAATTTAATTCTCCTCTTTTGTATAAGGCCATCTCCCAATGCAAAAAGCTCAAAAACTTACCTTAGCAGTTTTAATTCAAGCTGCCTTAATTTCAACTGCCTATGCCAGTGAACAAAGCGAATCTAAAGGCTTTGTTGAAGATGCTGAAGGTTCTGTATTGTTCCGCACCGGTTATATCAATCGTGATAAAAAAGCGCCTGGCAAGAAAGATCAAAGCTCTGCTGCACAATCTGCAATTGTAAAACTCGAGTCTGGCTTTACCAAAGGTGTGGTAGGTTTTGGTGTAAATGCGGTAGGCGATGCTTCGTTTAAATTGGGTGAAAACAAAAATGCTAACAATGGCATGATTCCTAAGCATGCTGATGGCTCTGCCTATGATCATTGGGCTCGTGGCGGTGCAAGTGTAAAAGCACGTGTTTCAAATACGACTGTTGAGTACGGTACTCAAGTATTAGATATTCCTGTTCTTGCAAGTAACACTGGTCGTATGGTTCCTGAATATTTCACTGGCGTACTTGCAACAAGCCATGAAATTGAAAATTTGGAAGTTATTGCGGGTAAATTCACCAAGAACCAGTATTCGGATCAAATCAATACTGATGGTGAAAACTTAGACCGTGCAGTGGTTTGGGGCGCAAAATATAAAGTTAATGATGCGTTAAATACTGCATATTACGGTGTAGACATTAAAGATAAATTAGAACGTCACTATGCAAATGTGAACTATAAACAAGCCTTGGCAAATGACAGTTCATTTACTTATGACTTCAGCGGCTACCACACTGAATTTGAGCCGGAAACTACATACTCAGCAACAGTAGCAGATCCATCTACACAAAACACCCATAACACTATTTTTGCGGTATCAGGTACATACAATAAAGATGTACACAACCTAATGCTGGCTTACCAACAAAACTCTGGTAACGTAGGTTATGACTACAGTGGCAATGGTGATGGTTATCAATCCATCTATATGCCAAACTCATATTTGTCTGACTTTGTCGGCAACGATGAAAAATCTGTACAGCTTCAATACAGCTATAACTTCAAAAACCAAGGCTTAGCTGGCTTAAACTGGACTACGGCTTATGTGTATGGTTGGGACATTAATGTTGCTGGCAGAACAGACGAAGGTAAAGAAAATGAATTCTTTAACCAGGTAAAATACACGGTTCAAAGCGGTTTTGCCAAAGATGCAAGCTTGCGCCTACGTAACTCTATTTATCGTGCCAACGATGCTTATGAAAATGCTTACATCGGTGATACCAACGAATGGCGTATTTTCCTGGATATTCCTGTGAAATTATTCTAATTCACTCGAATTTCAAGTCATAAAAAAACCTGCACAATGTGCAGGTTTTTTTATTTAAGCTTTAAAACTTTAAAGACTTAAATTGAAAAGCAATTATTTATTTGCTTCTGCATAAGCTGCAATTGAGCTCAGTACTTCTTGTTTCGCAACATCAGCACCTTCCCAACCACTTAACTTAACCCATTTACCTGGTTCTAAGTCTTTGTAGTGTTGGAAGAAATGTTCGATTTGACTAATCAACAATGGAGGAAGATCTGTATATTCCTGAACGTCTTTATAGATCGGTGTTAATTTGTCGTGCGGTACTGCAACCAGTTTCGCATCAACACCACCATCATCTTCCATGTTCAATTTACCCACAGGACGGCAACGAATCACTGAACCTGGTTCAACTGGGTGTGGAGTCACAACCAATACGTCAAGTGGGTCACCATCAAGTGACAATGTATTTGGCACATAACCATAGTTTGCTGGGTAGAACATTGCAGTACCCATGAAACGGTCTACAAATAATGCATCAGAATCTTTATCGATTTCGTATTTGATTGGTGCTGCATTTGCAGGAATTTCAATAATTACATAGATGTCGTTTGGTGCATCTTTACCCGCTGGGATATTGCTGTAGCTCATAGCATCACTCTTTAACAAGTTAAATCTTTTTTAAACCGCGACGATTATAACGGTTTTTGCGTATTAAATAACTTTTCGATTATACATCTGCTGAGTGAAAATATATATTTCCACATTTTCAGGCTCATGTGGTTAATTTAATGACCAGTAGCAACAGACAAATCGGACAAAGTAAGGACAAGGTCCAGATAATAGAACGCAAAGTGGCCCAATTGGCTAAATAACAGATTCCGTAGAAAATACGGAGTAAAATATAGGCAATACCAAAAGTCATGATCAGATTTTGAGAAATCACCATATATTCTGCCATTAAAATGGAGGCAATAAATAAGGGTAAACTTTCAAAACTATTCTGTTGTACCGCATTGGCACGTGCTGCCAAACCAGTGGTTTTAGCCAAAAATTCGCGCGGGTTCTGGTTATCTCTTGCTTTAAAACCGGCTGTTTTTTTCGCAATTGCAGTAAAAACATAAGGCAATAAACATGCGATTAAGATGAGATAGATTATTCCGCTAATGCTTTGCATCTCATTTTTCTCATTAAAATTTTATGCTGCCCATCATAGCATGGTGTTTTCGCAATATTTTTTGTAAATTATAGTGTTTTTATAAATGAGCAATAAGGATCCATAATGATCACTCCTGATCAGGAAAAAATGTTTGATGTACTCGAAAAGCAGCGCCAGCATCAACTTAAAGTGGATCGGGTATTCAAAGTCGTATTGCCTGTTACGGGATTTTTACTTTCAGTCGTGTGTGCCAATTTCAATAGGCTTTCCCTTATTTTTACCATTGTTATTTCTATTCTTGCACTTTGGATGATCGGGATTAAACGCCAGGCCCTTTGGATATGGACGACAGTCGTTGCACTCTATTGTTTGCTCGATAATTTATATAGCTTTGGTGCATTTGATTTACAGCGATACATCTATCAATTCGGTAGCATCACGACCTTTCTATGGATTACCGGGATAGCACGTCCCTATATTGATCGATGGATGTTAAAAGATTAAAAAGCCCAAATAAAAAGCGCCGATCACGGCGCTTTTTTATTGCAGCATTTATGCAGTTTTACGCAAGTCTTTACGTAAGATTTTACCGACGTTGGACTTTGGTAATTCATCTATAAATTCAACATAACGCGGACGCTTATAACCGGTTAAGTTCTCTTTAGCGAAAGCAAGCACTTCTTCAGTTGTCAGTGACGGATCTTTCTTCACCACAAACAGTTTAGGCACTTCACCTGATTTTTCATCAGGTACACCAATCGCAGCAACTTCCAGTACTTTAGGGTGTGTAGAAATCACTTCTTCAATTTCTGAAGGATAAACGTTGAAGCCAGATACCAAGATCATGTCTTTCTTGCGATCGACAATCTTGATATAACCACGAGCGTCCATAATCCCGATATCACCAGTACGGAAGAAACCGTTGACCATGACTTTTTCAGTTTCATCCGGACGGTTCCAGTAGCCTTTCATGACTTGTGGACCACGAATCGAGATTTCGCCTTGCTCGCCAAGTGGCACTTCATTGCCGTCATCATCCAAAATTGCAACTTCAGTCAATGGTAATGGAATACCAATGGTACCGCTAAATTCAGTTGATTGTGGTGGATTGGCTGTTGCAACCGGTGAAGTTTCAGATAAACCGTAACCTTCAATAATATTGGTACCGGTAATTTTCTTCCATGCTTCAGCAGTAGAAGGCAGGACTGCCATACCGCCACCCATTGCCATTTTCAATTTGCTATGGTCAAGCTGTCTAAATTCTTCATTATTCACCAATGCATTAAACAAGGTGTTGACTGCCGGGAAGAATGATGGCTGATATTTACGCAGTTCTTTCATTACTGCAGGCAAGTCACGCGGGTTTGGAATAAGCACGTTGGCCTGACCTTTATACATGCCGTACAGCGCACAAACCATGAATGCAAAGATGTGATAAAGCGGCAAGGCACAGAAAATACGGTCATCCGGTTGCCCATCTTGAGCACCAAATTTACTCTGGAAAATACCGTCGCACTGCAACATGTTCGCAACCAGGTTACGATGAGTCAGTTCAGCACCTTTAGAAACACCCGTAGTACCACCCGTATATTGAAGTACTGCGGTATCACTTAAAGTCAGGTTTGGACGCTTATAATTGCTTGGATTTACCTTCGACATTGCTGCGTTAAAACGGATATATCCTGGAATATTCCAAGCCGGGATTTGCTTGCGTACAGAGCGTAAAACAAAGTTGACCAATGTACCTTTTAAGGCACCCAACATATCACCCACAGAAGCAACAACCACATGCTTCACAGGGGTTTTACCAATAATTGCCTGGTAAACCGTTGCAAAGTTTTCAATAATGACCAACACTTCAGAACCAGAGTCATTTAACTGATGCTCAAGTTCACGAGAAGTATAAAGCGGGTTTACGTTCACAAGTACTAAACCTGCGCGGAAAATCCCCAATGCAACAACAGGATATTGAAGGACGTTTGGCATCATCACAGCCACACGTGTACCTTTTGCCAATCCTAAACTTTGTAAATATGTTGCAAATTTACGGCTAGCTTCTTCCAACTCATTAAAAGTGAGAACTTTATCCATAAAAATAAAGGCGTCACGTGAGCCAAATTTTTGGAAGTTGCGCTCAAACACATCAACCAATGAGGTATTTTCAGCCGGTAATTCTACAGTTTCCGGAATCCCTGTCTTTTGGTATTCAGCGAACCAAATCTTTTCCATAATGCCTCTCACTCCAATCTTAATCCTTAGTTTTTAAACTGTTTTTTTCTTTGCTGAACCTGGTTTTTTCCTTTTGTATTGTTCAACAAAGCATCCATTTGCACGAATTACAACATATATAGCCTATTTCGTATAATGGATGCTAGTTTTATCTTTGAATGAACAGTTTATTTGCTTTTTGATATCCTCGTGGTAAGAGCTGACCTTTACTCCCTCTCTTACCGAGATATTTCTGAAGATCATCGCCTTTTAATTTTAATTGTTGCTGTCCGGCAACCACTTGAATTATTTCATTTAAATTTATCATTGTCATGGATACAATTTGATCTTTGGTTTCGAGTTGTATCAATTTATTACCTTTACCCTTATTCAGACTTGGTAATTCTGACAAATCAACCACCAGCATACGACCGGCTGAACTGAGCAAAGCCACATGCGTCGCCTGTTCAATAGCTTGCAATTGCATCGCTTTGCCATCTTCAGGCACCGTCAGGAAGGATTTACCTGCTTTGGCATTGGTATCCAGTTGTTTCGCCTGGGTTTTAAAACCATAACCTTTAGAACTCAAGGCCAAAACTTCCGTATCATCCTCGGCAATAAATACCTGAATGAAACCCACTCCGCTGGCTGGGGAAAGTTTAGAACTCAACGGTTCACCCAAACCACGTGCCGATGGCAAAGTGTTAATGGCCAGTGCATAACTACGACCGGTTTCATCCAGAACATATACTTTCTGATTGGATTTACCTTGCGCATGACTTAAGTATTGGTCACCGGCGCGGAAATTCAGATTTTCAGCATCGACCTCATGACCTTTGGCTGAACGGATCCAGCCTGCTTCAGATAACACCACAGTCACAGGATCGGCCGGCAACATGTCCTGTTCATTAATTGCCTGAGCATCGGCACGGCGTACGATTGGTGAACGACGGTCATCGCCAAATTTTTTCGCATCTTCTTTGAGTTCATTAATGATCAATGCTTTTAAAGATTCAGGATTGGCCAGTTGTTCGCGGATAATGGCAGCGCGTGCTTCCAGTTCTTCCTGTTCACGGCGCATTTCCATTTCTTCAAGTCTGGCCAAATGACGTAACTTGAGTTCCAAAATGGCTTCGGCCTGAATTTCATCAATATTGAAATGTGACATCAACACCGGTTTGGGCTGATCTTCTTCACGAATAATGCGAATCACTTCATCAATATTTAAGTAGGCAATGATCAAACCAGCAAGAATATGCAGGCGTTTTTCAATTTTATTTAAATGATATTGCAGACGGCGCGTTACCGTATTCTTACGAATCTCGATCCATTCCAGCAAAATGCGGCGAATCGATTTCACTTGCGGACGACCATCGGCACCAATCATGTTCATGTTGACGCGATAGCTGGATTCCAGATCGGTCGTTGCAAATAAGTGACTCATCACTGCTTCGGCATCAATCCGGTTAGAACGTAATACAATCACCAGACGGGTTGGATTCTGGTGATCCGATTCATCACGCAGATCACTGACCAATGGCAATTTTTTTGCCTGCATTTGATCGGCAATCTGGGTAATCACTTTGGACCCCGACACCTGATAAGGCAAGTCGGTAATCACGATTTCATTTCTTTCTATTTTATAGACCGCACGGGTACGGTAACTGCCACGACCTGTAGTCTGTACTTTAAGCAGCTCTTCAGGTGAGGTAATAATTTCGGCTTTGGTCGGCAAATCCGGCGCTGGAATATATTCCGCCACTTTTTCATCGGACAGATTCGGGTTGCGAATCAGCGCGATAGTGCCTTTAACCACTTCACGCAAGTTATGCGGTGGAATGTCTGTGGCCATCCCCACTGCAATTCCTGTGGTGCCGTTCAATAAAATATTCGGTACGCGCGCTGGCAAATTTACCGGTTCTTTCATTGAACCATCGAAGTTATCCTGCCAGTCACACGTGCCCTGCCCCAGTTCAGACAACAGTACTTCACTGTATTGCGACAATTTGGCTTCGGTATAACGCATCGCCGCGAAGGATTTCGGATCATCCGGTGATCCCCAGTTACCCTGACCTTCAATAAAAGGATAACGATAACTGAATGGCTGTGCCATCAATACCATAGCTTCATAACAGGCAGAATCGCCATGCGGATGATACTTACCCAGCACATCACCCACGGTACGGGCCGATTTTTTCGGTTTACCGCTATGCTTTAAGCCCAATTCACTCATGGCATAGACAATACGGCGCTGTACCGGTTTTAAACCGTCACTGATATGCGGCAATGCACGATCCATAATCACGTACATGGCATAGTTAAGGTAAGCTTGTTCAGTAAATTCGGCTACGGAACGATTTTCTGTCGCATGATGCACAAGGCTGGTCATAAAAGCGTGAAATCCTAAATAATTCGTTTTTGTATCTACGTTGTTATGCTATGTCGCAGCTGCGGACTACACAAGGGCAGTAACCCACACTCTGCGACAAATTGTGTCTTATGGACTAAAAATATCCATTTTATAAGGGCCAATCAACTAAAAAATCGGCAATTTTATAAACCAATCGACTCTAAAATTTTACCTTTAGTTTCTTCACCCAGCAGCAGGATAATCAGTGCCACGGCAATTAAAACGGCGGTAAACATCATAAAGACATAGCTGAAACCATGGTCGAGCACCATTATATGGGTCACGGCAAATGGCGCGAAAATACCACCAATACGGCCAATAGCTCCGGCCCAGCCTGAACCGAAGGCACGGATATTGGCTGGATACTGTTCTGGTGTATAAGTATATAAAACGCCCCAGGCGCCCAGGTTAAAGAAGGACATCAAACAGCCCCACACTACAATCTGGGTCACATTGTCGGATTGACCAAAGAAATAGGCAGAGACCGCACACATGGCAATAAAACCCGCCAATGTTGCCTTACGTCCCAATTTTTCCACCAGCCATGCCGCAGCAATATAACCCGGCAACTGGGCCAGAATCATCACCAGTACATACTCAAAAGACTTCACAATGGTATAGCCTTCTTTGACCAGCAAACTTGGCAGCCAGGTAAAAATACCGTAGTAGGAAAATACGATACCAAACCAGATCAACCACAACATTAAGGTACGGCGGGCAAAAATGCCGGACCAGAGTTGAGAGAAGCTAATGTCATGCTTTTCGGCCACCGGTTTGACTTCAAAAATTTCAATCACTTCCACGCCACATTGCGCTTCAATTTTTTTCACCAAAGCATGCGCTTCTTTATGTCGACCCCGGTTAATTAAGTAGGGAACGGATTCTGGTACCATTTTCCAGATCACGATCGCATACAGCGCAGGAATACCGCCAATCAGGAAAGCGGCATGCCAACCAAAATCGGGTATCACAAAACGCGAAATCAATGCTGCAACCAGCCAGCCCAAACCCCAGAAACTTTCCAACAACACAATAAAGCGACCACGGACATGAGCGGGAATATATTCACTCACCAGCGTCACGGCCACGGGTAACTGCCCACCCAGTCCAAGCCCCACAATAAAGCGGAACACCAGCAACCAGGTCAGGTTCGGCGCAAAAGCACAGGCAGCGGTTGCCAGACTATAAATCACTAAAGTTGAGGCAAAAACCATTTTACGCCCCCAGCGATCTGCAAGGCCGCCTGAACACACCGCACCAATGGCCATACCAATAAAACCAATGGAAACCACCCAGCTTTTATCATCCGGGGTCATGGCCCAGTCTTCAGCCATTTTGGCCAGAATAAAGGAAATCAATCCGGTATCCATTGCATCGAACATCCAGCCGAGCCCGATCACCCATAGCAAGGTATAGTGAAACTTACCAATCGGTAAGCGCTGTATACGTGAGACTAAATCCATAACAAGAGCTCTGATTTGGTGAAAGAATGCATGCTGCTTTCCCAACAGGATTTATAGTTGTATTGATTTTTATACGCCAATTTGCAGATGATAACCGCTCATTTCGTCGGTCATTGATCATTTAAATGTGAGATTTTATGAAACATCTTTGGAGGATGCGGACTGTTCGTCGTCATCTTTATAAATAAATTTCGGCATTTCCAAACCAAAATAGATGGCGATACAGCGTAAAGAAAAACCGAAGATCAGGGTCGAAATGACGGTGACTTCTAGGGAGAAGCCAATTTCCTGACAAACCCAGTAACAAATCACGGAAACAAAGGAAATACTGGCATACAGTTCACGGCGGAATACCAAAGGCACGTCATTACACAGAATATCGCGCAGAATACCGCCAGAAACTCCGGTTAACACCCCAGCTACTGCGGAAACCACAAAGCCATGCCCCATCTGCAAGGCAATCTGACAGCCAATGATGGTAAAACCGATTAAACCCAGGGCATCGAGAATCAAGAAGATGGAACGTAAATGACGCATCCATTTGGCAATCAGGATGGTGACAAAGGCAGCACAGCAGGTCAACACCAGATATTCCGGATGCTTGACCCAGGTCAGCGGATAGTGCCCGAGCAATACATCCCGCACCGAACCACCGCCCAGTGCAGTCACACAGGCAATCAGCGTTACCCCAAACCAATCCATACTACGCCGACCTGCCGACAGGGCTCCTGTCATGGCTTCAGCCGTAATCGCAATAATATAAATGACCAATAGCAACATTGCCCTGCTTCCACTGAGGGTTATCGATGCGCGCTATTCTAAGGCAAATCTGGATAAAAGTTACAAAAATTGCGCACAACATTGCTTAAATTTTTTCCCTGAACTGCAAATACAGGGCTGTTTCATAGTGATGTGCATATTTGTGGTCGGATCAAGGAAATACCAGGCACCTTCATGCTTCACAAAATGGGAAATTTCATGATGAATCTGGGCCTGTTTGCCATCATGATAATGTGCCTTAAATTCGACCTGAGCATGGTGTTTATCCAGTTTTTCCTGAGCCTGAATCACTTCCAGCTTGAGCCACTGATTGGCTTTGCTCCAGTCGGCAATGGCCGCCACATCCAGCGCCTGTTGCTGGCCTATTGCTGTAGTTTGAACAATATAGTCAATTTCCTGTTTGGCAAAGGCACTATAGCGTGAATGCATCAATTGCTCTGCCGTTTCTGCTTTGGCTTGACCCAAATGCAGCGGTTGACAACAGCTGGCATAATCACCTCGACCGCATGGACACAAAACTTCTGACATCAATTTTTCCCAATAAAATAGCCCGACTATGCGGACTATTTTAATTCAATCTTGATATTGAAAGATCATCTGTGCAGGATGAAATTAATCTTCAGTCTGATTTTGATTGAGCTGGATGATATGAACCTTATCAATTTTATGACCATCCATCGTCACCACTTCAAAAATATGTTCATCTGCTTCCAGTTTGGCACCGCTTTCCGGCAAACGCCCCAAGTGGAACAGGATATAACCGGACAAGGTCGAATACTGTTCAGACTCATCTACCAGGTCACAACCTAACAACAAGGAAACATGACGAATATCGGTTGAACCTTCCAGCATTAAGGTGCCATCTTCCAGACTTTCTGCAGCGGTTTCAAATTCGTCTTCATCCGGGAATTCACCGGCAATGGCTTCAAGCACATCAATCGGGGTAGCAATCCCTTCAATCGAGCCATATTCATTCAGTACAATCGCTATTTGCAGCGGTGCCTGACGCAATTGCTCCATTACCATCAGCACCTGGGCATTTTCATGCACAATCACCGGCTCACGTAAATGGCTTTCAAAATTCAGTTTTCCGGTTTCGATATATTCGTTCATGACTTTATGGGTCAGCACCACACCGGCAATATTGTCCAGCTCACCATGCGCCACAATCAAACGTGAATGGGTCGTGCTGAGTAACTGTTCTTTAATGGAGGCTTCATCTTCATCCAGATCAATCCATTCCAGTTCCGGACGCGGTGTCATTACCGATTTCACCGGCCGTTCCGACAGCCCGAGTACGCCTTGCACCATCACGCTGTGATAAACACCGCTGTCTTCATTAAAGACTTCATCGGCAAAGGCACGGGTTGCCAACACATCTTCGACTTCATTGTTTTGTGATTCGCTTTTACCACCGAGCATACGCATAACGGCGGAAGCAGTACGGTAACGCAAGTCTGTCGTGGTGACCATCCGCTCCTGATTACGACGCATGGTCTGGTTGATAAATTCCACCACCACAGAGAAACCAATTGCTGCGTATAGATAACCTTTAGGAATATGGAAACCGAAACCTTCAACAATAAGTGAAAAACCGATCATCATCAGGAAGCCGAGGCACAGAATCACCACGGTCGGATGTCTGTTCACAAAGCTCATCAGCGGTTTGGATGCCCACAGCATGATACCGACGGCAATCACCACAGCAATCATCATCACCGACAGGTCTTTGACCATGCCGACTGCGGTAATCACGCTATCCAGAGAGAATACGGCGTCGAGCACCACAATCTGAACGATCACCATCCAGAATGCGGCATGCACCGGGTTTTCTTCTTTCTGGGGTTGAGCGCCTTCTATGCGCTCGTGTAATTCCATGGTGCCTTTAAAAAGTAGGAATACGCCACCAAATAGCAGAATAAGGTCACGGCCGGAAAAAGGATGATCCAGAACATGGAACAGTGGCTGGGTCAAGGTCACGACCCAGGCAATGGAAGCCAGTAAAATTAAGCGCATACCCAAGGCAAGGAGCAACCCAACGATACGGCCAGCATTACGCTGTTCTGGAGGCAGTTTTTCCGCCAAGATGGCAATAAAAACCAGGTTGTCGATACCCAGTACAATCTCTAAAACTACTAAAGTTGCCAGTCCAATCCATGCCGCTGGATCTGACATCCACTCAAAGATCATTGGATGTTCTCCTGTGCAGGATGATAAGGGACCGATTTTAGAAAGTTGATATTAAAATCGCTGAATATGCGATGAACAGCATTCTGTCTATTTTTTGCGGAAGCATTGAAGTGTTCAGAGCGAGGACAACCACTACCCATGTTGATTCATTTGTTGGAAAACAGATTTTTAGTATAGCAAGATGAAGTAGAAATTCATCTTTTTTTGCTTGCTGCGCTGTTTTTCACTCACCCAATTTCAACAAATCTTTGCAAAGTCAGTATAAGGCTGATCATGCCGTGTCATATTTAACAGTTAAGCTAGAGACTGAAAAAATAAAATGCTATGGTAAAAATATAATGATGAACAGTGTATTAAAAATGACTCCCAAACATAACAATCCTACTCCTAAAACAACTCAACCTTTAATTGCACTCTACTGTGGTTCACGTTCAGGCAATAAGCCAATTTATCAGGAAAAAGCCGTGGCTTTGGCTCAGGCTTTGGCAGACCAGGGTTTCGGCATGGTCTATGGCGGTGCCAGTATCGGTCTTATGGGGCAAGTCGCTGACGCCGTCAGACAACGTGGCGGTGAAACGGTCGGAGTGATTCCTGAATTCATGCTGGATTATGAAATTGCCCATAATCAACTGACCGAATTACACATTGTACAAAGCATGCATGAACGTAAGGCCATGATGGCTGAGCGGGCCAGTGCTTTTGTTGCTTTGCCCGGCGGTTTAGGCACTTTTGAAGAAATTCTGGAAATTGCCACCTGGGGACAGTTAAATCAGCATCAAAAACCGATGATGCTATATAACGTGAATGGCTTTTATGATGCCCTGATTACCCAGCTGGATCATGCTGTCAGTGAAGGTTTTTTACCTCCGCAGCATCGCGCCAAACTGATTATCTGCAATCATGCCGATCAGATTATTAATGCCATTAAAAATCTGGATGCACCAAAACACTTTGCCATTTAAACCTATGTCCAGACAAAAAAAAGCGAGCTCAAGGCTCGCTTTATGGCCTCTTTACTAATATTGCATGAAAGCCGTTATTTATTGACTGTTGCCCGATGTCTCCCCTGCCCCTGAAGTTCACCCATGCTCCAACAACAACTGCTGCGCTAGCATCAGCTTACCCACAGAGGATAAGGGCTATTTGATGAAATAAAGCTTTTCGAGGTTTGGAAGACATCCATTTCAAATAATAAAATAAGCCGCCAAACAGAAACTGACGATCTCTACCCTAAATTTTGAAAATGTTTTACTACAACCCAATCAGCATATTCATTTACACTCTGTAAAAAATCACTTTACTATTTTTATGAACGCCACACCTTCGCATCAAGCCCTACAACCTGAATTCCGACTGTTGGTGCTATTGGTCTCGATTGGTTTTTTTATGCAAGGTTTGGATACGACCATTGTCAATACTGCAATTCCGGCCATGGCAGCCAATCTGGCTGAAGATCCGCTCCAGATGCATAGCGTGGTGGTAGCCTATGTGCTTTCAGTGGCAGCCTGCATTCCTTTAAGCGGATGGCTGGCCGACCGTTTTGGCGTGCGCAATACATACTTTGCCGCCATTATTATTTTTACGCTGGCATCACTGGGCTGCGGACTGTCCAGCAGTTTAAACCAGCTGTTGTTTTATCGGGTCATTCAGGGAATTGGCGGTGCATTGTTACTGCCTGTGGGCCGATTGGCCATGCTGAAGGTGATTCCGCGCACCCAGTTTTTATCTGCCATGAGTTTGATGAGTCTGGCCGGCCTGATGGGTCCCCTGATTGGTCCGACATTAGGCGGATGGATGGTAGAAGTAACCACATGGCACTGGATCTTTTTAATCAATATTCCTATGGGGCTGTTAGGCGTTCTGATTACCTTTAAAGCCATGCCGAACGTAACAGAACCCACTGTCAAACCTTTTGATTTTTCAGGTTTTATCTTCCTGGTCGTTGCCATGGTCGGACTTTCACTGGGTATTGAAAACTTTGCCAGTCCGCATCAATCGTTATGGTGGAGTATTGGGCTGGTAATTGCGGGTGTATTGGCGGCTATTATGTACGCCGTTCATGCCCATACACATCACAATGCGCTGTTCCGTAGCACATTATTTAGCAATAAAATTTATGCTATAGGCATTATTGGTAATTTCTTTGCCCGCTTAGGCGGCAACGCCATGCCCTTTCTTATCCCGCTGATGTTACAGGTCGCCTTTAGCTTTGAACCCTTTATTACCGGTCTGTTGATGATTCCAACCGTACTCGGTTCTCTCGCCTCCAAGCCAATTATCCGTCAAATCATTCAGCGCTTCGGTTATCGCAAGGTATTACTGGTCAATACCTTATTGGTAGGCACCTGTATTGCCAGTTTTGCCCTCACCACGGCGGATACTCCAATCTGGTTAAGAACCCTACATTTCTTTGTTTTCGGCATGCTGAATTCTTTGCAGTTTGTCTCCATGAATACCCTGACCCTGAAAGATTTACCTCAGCAAGATGCCAGCAGCGGCAACAGCTTTTTGTCGATGATCATGATGGTATCCATGAGTATTGGCGTGGCTTTGGCGGGAACCTTGGTCAATATCTTTACCGCATATTTCGGTACCGAACAGATCGTGACGGCTTTCCACACCACACTCATTTGCCTGGGCTGTATTAACCTGATTACTGCAGCCATTTTCTGGCAAATTCCACGTCATACACCAGTATAATCCGACGGCATCAGAAACAACGTGGTCTGAATGTTCAGATCGCGTTATCATGTGCTTGATAAATCATGCCCAAATTATCTATGCCTAAAAAACGATTATCCAAGCACAATCACCACAAGCTTTATGCCTCTTGCATTGGCCTTATGCTGAGCTGTCTTGCAATCGTACTGTATGTGTTTGTCTTGCATCATAATCCTGCTTCGGCACAGGAATATCCGGTCAAAGGTTTTGATGTATCACATCATCAGGGAGAGATTCAGTGGAAACAAATTTCACCGAAAACCTATCAGTTTGTCTATCTGAAAGCCACTGAAGGTGGTGATTTTAAAGACCGAAAATTTCAGGACTATTGGCTGCAAGCACGTGAACATGGCTTGATGGTCGGTGCCTATCACTTTTATCGTTTATGCCGTGATGGCGAAATTCAGGCGCAAAATTTTATTGAAACCGTGCCCAATAAAACCGATGCCTTGCCCCCAGTGATTGATCTGGAATATGACAGTAATTGCATCAATACCTATACCAAGGAACAGCTACTGAAAGAAATTCAGGTCATGCATGACCGGCTGTATCAGCATTATGGCAAGCAACCGATTTTCTATATTTCCAAAGCTTTCTATAACATAATTTTGGCGGGAGAGTTTTCAAAAACCCCGCTGTGGGTCCGTGAATATCACGGCAAGCCGGATTTAAAAGGCAATCCAAAATGGCTGTTCTGGCAACATACCAATCAGGGACAAATTAAAGGAATCCCTAAAGTGGTGGACTTGAATGTATTTAATGGCGATCAATATGACTGGATCAGTTTTTTAGAAAAAAATAATATTCACACTCAGAAATCAATTGAAAATTTACCGAAAAAATAACAAGATAAGTCCAAGCTTTTAATCACAATAAAAATAAAACTGCATAAAAATGGGAAAATTATGTCGATTAAAAAAGAACTTTGGGTTTCATTGGGACTGGTCATTCTGTGTTTGGTGGCTGGCATGGTTTTTTTACTACAACCTTCCGGTCAAATGTCTAATTTTCAAAAATGGCAATATCAAGCCTCTGCAAAAACAGCCTCATCTTCGATGCTAACGGTGAAGTTTTTTGGTGTTTCGACGCTACTTTTTGATGATGGCAAAACCCAGATTTTAATCGATGGATTCTTTAGTCGCCCTTCCCTGTCTCAAGTGCTTTTTCAGAAAATTCAAAGTCAGCCTGAAGTGATCCAGCGGATGATTCAGCAACAACACTTACAGCGCACTCAAGCTATTTTGGTCACGCATTCACATTATGACCATACGCTAGATCTTGCCGAGCTTGGCAAACGACTTCCACATACGAAAATTATCGGTTCAAGCAGTACCTTGAATATCGCCCGTGGCGGACAGGTTGCAGAACAGCAACTCATCCAGATTCAACCCTTTAAAGCCATGGTTTTTGACCAATTTACAGTCTCTGCCATTCCATCACAGCATACGCCACCGACGGCAGTCAACAATGACCTGGGTGAGGAAATTAAACAGCCACTGCACCTTCCTGCCCGCTTCTCGGCATTTAAAGAAGGCCATAGTTTTGACTATCTGATTGAACATTCAGGACATCGTATTTTAGTCAAAGCCAGTACTGGTGCCATTCCAGATCAACTCAGGAACTTGCAAGTCGATACACTATTTTTAGGTATTGCTCAACTGTCACGCCAATCGAAAGAATTTCAGCAGTATTATCTGGATCAAACCCTGAGAAGCTTAAAGCCAAAAGTCGTGGTACCGATTCACTGGGATGATTTTTTCAAATCTGTTGATCAGCCTTTGGAATTTTTACCTTATCTGGCAGATAACACCGAGCAAAGCCTCAAGATTCTGATTGAAGCAGCGGAGCAACAACACACCCGGCTAGTTTTACTTAGTCAACCTGTGTCGTATCTACTTGATCCTGCTCTACAATCTGACCCATGAAGATGAGATACTGAGACTCAGCGTGTACAGGCAGAATTTGGGACTGCATGAGAAAAATCATTCACATCGATATGGATGCCTTTTTTGCATCTGTGGAACTGAAAGACCGACCGGAGTTAAAACATTTGCCTGTGGTCGTATCTTCACATCATCCACGGGCAGTAATTTGTGCAGCTTCCTACCCTGCGCGTGAGTTTGGATTGCGCTCTGCCATGTCGATGGCACAAGGCCGAAAGCTTTGTCCACACGTGGTCATCATTGAACCCCATTTTGAAAAATATCGTGCCATTTCTGCCCAAATTCATCAGGTGTTTCAGCATTACACGCCACTGATTGAACCCTTATCTTTAGATGAAGCTTATCTGGATGTCACAGAAAATCTGCAAAATATTCCAAGCGCTACTGAAGTGGCCATGCGTATACGCGAAGAAATTTTTCAAGTGACTGGTTTAACTGCATCGGCAGGGGTCGCACCAAATAAATTTTTAGCCAAAATTGCTTCAGACTGGAACAAACCGAATGGCATTTGTGTCATTAAGCCCTCACAGGTGCAGCACTTTATTCAGGATTTACCGCTAAAGAAAATTCCCGGTGTAGGAAAAGTGATGCAAGAAAAGCTCAAGCTGCTGCAATTGCAAACGCTGGGAGATTTACAAAAAATTGAGCAAAATGTACTGGTTCAACATTTTGGCAAATATGGCAAACAACTTTTTCTCTATGCTCAAGGCATTGATGAACGTCCGGTTCAGGCTGAGCGTGAACACCAGCAAATTTCCAAGGAAACCACCTTTGATGATGACCTGACCTTAACACAATGCCAGAACTCTTGGCCTCGACTGATTGATCAGGTCTGGAGCAGTTTAGAGCGCAAACAACTCTGTGCACGTGGGGTTTCGGCCAAACTCAAGTTAAAAAATTTTCAGGTCTTACAACACAGCAAGAGTTTTAAACAGCCCTTGCAAAATCGGCAACAACTGGAACAGGTACTGCAACAGCTAATCATTGAAATGCATATTCCAGAACATTTTCAGTTTCGCCTCATTGGCGTTGGGCTGTACCAGCTTTCGGAGCAGCAAGATCAGTCACAGCTTTCTCTCTGGTAATATTTGCATATTTTTCAACCAAAAGAAAGAAATTAGACCAATTGATTACACACAAGCATGATTTTTGCGGTACTCTATGGGCGCGATACATTTATCCATGTAGACGCCGAGATGCTAAAAATCACCTTTACTTTTAGCATACTGTCCTGTGATTGGCGTGACGATCAAATCCGAATGTTACAGGGCAACTCTGTTAAACAGCATGGACCTTCTCTCGCATCTCTGCTGTAAATATCTTTATAAATCCCTCAAAACCGCATACTTCATACTGCACTGAATCATTTTATTCATGCTGCTGTCGATCAGTCCGCTGTGCTCCTGTATGTTCTGATTATCCCCGTTATTTTTAAAAATCTTTTTTTGTGACAGTTTTAGCTTAACAAGCACTGCTCGATAAGTGATTTACGCTCACAGCTCATGGCATTATGATGTTGCCATCTACCAGGCTACAAGCTGTGTACCCTAAATATGGCTCGCAGCAATTATGCCGAAAAATAAAGGACTCATATTATGGCAGTACAACGTCTGCATGTTGAAAAGCGTTTTTCTGAAATTGCCATTTCAGGCAACTTGGTGCATCTGGCTGGTCAATTGGCTTCAGATACAACGTTGGATATTAAAGGTCAAACCCGGCAAACGCTGGAAATCATTGATCGCTTGCTGGCAGATGCAGGTACAGACAAAAGCCAGATTATGTCTGTGACTATTTATTTAAAAGATATTGAAAATGACTATGCGGCGATGAATGAAGTCTGGGATGCCTGGGTCGCTGATATTGAAGCTCTGCCCCGCACCTGTGTCGAAGCCAAGTTGTATGCCCCTGATGTTCTGGTGGAAATGACTGTCACTGCTGTTCGTGCAGCGAATTAAAAAGCCAAAAAAATAAGCATGAATGACTTCATGCTTATGGTGATTTAACCTAACATGCGGATTTTCTTCCGCCCCAAATCCGGATAAAAATCATACTTTTTTATTGAAGCTTCTGTTAACTGATCCAGCTGAGAATCAGCAGGCTTTTCCATTAAAAAATCTTGTCTTAACTGGAAATATTCCGGTACATCTTCATAGCGAATCACCCGATACCCGGCCATTGCCAACAGTGCATCCTGATATTGGGCATTTTGCGGGTGTCTTAAAACCATCGGATCATCCAGTGCAATAATGGCAGAAACCTGATGGTGTTCATCAAGAATCACAAAATCTGCCACCATATTGCGATATTTATGGCGTGTACGGCTGTATTTGGTCGTCAATAAAGCATCAAATGAAACATGAGCCAACACAGTACTGTTCGGCAATATTTCTTTGAGGCGTATAAATGTTATTTGTTCATTAATATTAAAAATAGCTCTTTGTTTTAAAGCACTATCTTGCTGCTTAGTACTGCTTTCCAGACTTTTCCAAGCCTTCAGCAGAACAGCAAACAGAAGTAAACTTCCAACCAAAATATAAATTATCATCCTCTTAGTCCTTTAAATTTTTATAGTCTTTTCGGTGTCACACCGATGATTGTTATGAAATTCAGTATACAACGATTATTTTTATTAAATATTTCAAGTAATCAAACTGCATTTAATCATGACAAAATCATCATAAATGCTGACAAAAAGTTGCACTGATTTTATTTTTACATCTATGTCCAGATTTAATCCATTTTCAGACATAAAACTACTGTATCTCAAGGCCCAGTTGGGATGCAAGATTACTTTTTAATATTGTCCTACAATTCCGATGAACTGTTTCATTACCCAATATTTTTTAAATTAATGATAAAAAAAGAACGCCTGAGCGTTCTTTTTTACTTTTAAATCAAGCTTTTGATTTAGGCTTAGCTTTAGTGTTGGATTTAGAACCCGCAAATGGACGTTTTTCACCCGTTTCACGTGGTGGTAAGCCGGTATGTTGAGTCAAGATCTGACCTTTTTTAGGACGATGATTGCCATTTGTATTGGAAACATTACGTGATTGATTACGTGCAGTATTTTCACCTGTACGTTTTGCAGAATCTCCCGCCAAGGTCGAGTTTTTCTTGCGTGCAGACTGATATTGTCCTTCTGTGCCTTGTGGTTGGTAGCTTGGAATCAGATGTTGTTTTGAATTACCAATCAAGTCTGAGCGGCCCATTTCTTTCAAAGCTTCACGTAACATTGGCCAGTTATTTGGATCATGGTAACGCAAGAAAGCCTTGTGCAAGCGACGACGTTTCTCACCTTTGACAATATCCACATTTTCCGTATAACGCGCCACTTTCGCCAGCGGGTTTTTACCGGTGTAATACATGGTGGTTGCTGTGGCCATTGGCGATGGATAGAAGGTTTGTACTTGGTCGGCACGGAAACCATTCTTCTTCAACCAAATCGCAAGGTTCATCATGTCATAATCGGTGGTGCCCGGATGCGCTGCGATGAAGTAAGGAATCAGGTACTGTTCTTTACCTGCTTCCTTACTAAAACGCTCAAACATTTGTTTGAAACGGTCATAAGTGCCGATACCCGGTTTCATCATCTTCGACAATGGACCTTTTTCGGTGTGTTCAGGCGCAATCTTGAGATAACCACCGACGTGATGGGTTACCAGTTCTTTGACATATTCAGGGTTTAATACTGCCAGGTCATAACGTAGACCAGAACCAATCAGAATTTTTTTAATGCCTTTTAAAGCACGTGCTTTACGGTATAACTGCGTTAACGGTGCATGGTCGGTATGCAGGTTCTGACACACGCCCGGGAATACACAGGATGGTTTACGGCAATTCTTTTCAATTTCAGGATCTTTACAGTGCAAACGGTACATGTTGGCTGTTGGGCCACCCAAGTCCGAAATAATACCGGTAAAGCCCGGTGCAGTATCACGAATCTTTTCCACTTCACGAAGAATCGATTCTTCAGAACGGTTTTGAATAATACGACCTTCGTGTTCGGTAATTGAACAGAACGTACAACCACCAAAACAGCCACGCATGATATTCACAGAGAATTTGATCATGTCAAAAGCCGGGAAGCGTGCATTACCATAAGCAGGATGTGGCAGACGTGCATAAGGCAAGTCAAACACATAGTCCATTTCTTCCGTGGTTAACGGAATTGGCGGTGCATTTAGCCACACATCACGTTCACCATGTTTTTGTACCATCGCGCGCGCATTACCCGGATTGGTTTCCAAATGCAAAATACGGTTGGCATGTGCATAAAGAACAGGATCATTGACTACTTCTTCAAACGCAGGCAAACGAATCACAGCCAGTTCACGTGGTGGCAATTTATGTTTAATGGCTTTGGAAGCGGGTTGCAACTGCACAATTTGTGTATCGGCATCCAGATGATCGCCTTCACGGACAATCGGATTGGCAACCAGTTCTTTTTGGAAATTTTGATATTGAGTTAAAGAATTACCTTTATCTTTTTCAATTTCACAGCCATCCAAATCTTCAGTCATCACATAGGGATTGATAATCGGATCAACACGGCCAATTGCATCCACATCATTGGATGCGATTTCAACGAACTTGGCTTTAGAAGCACGGTTATGTTTATTGACAATAAATGCTGTACCACGTACATCGGTGATGTCGGTAATTTTCTCGCCTTTGGCCAAACGGTGCATCACTTCAGTAATTGAGCGTTCACCATTACCATACATCAGCAAGTCAGCTTTCGAGTCCATTAATACCGAGCGACGTACTTTGTCTGACCAATAATCATAGTGGGCGATACGACGTAAAGAGGCTTCAATACCACCAAGCAATACCGGCACATCAGGATAGGCTTCACGTACACGTTGGCAATACACAGTTGCCGCACGATCAGGGCGTTTATTCGGCACGTTGTCGGGTGAATAAGCATCATCTGAACGGATTTTACGATCGGCCGTATAACGGTTAATCATCGAGTCCATGTTCCCTGCCGTGACACCCCAGGCAATATTTGGTTTACCCAATACGCGGAATGCTTCCACATTGGTCCAGTCCGGCTGGGCAATAATCCCGACACGGAAACCTTGAGCTTCCAAAGTACGGCCAATAATGCCCGAACAGAAAGAGGGATGATCGATATAGGCATCACCGCAGACTAAAATAAAGTCACAGCTATCCCAGCCGAGTTGATCCATCTCCTCGCGTGACATCGGCAAAAATGGCGCAGGTTCAAAACAAGACGCCCAATATTTGTCGTAATCAAACAACGCTTTTGGCGCAGTCTGCATGGTATAAGCAGTAGACATGGCTAGCAATTCTCGGCTGGCAGATGATGGAAGATCTGAAAATTAGATCAAAGATGAAAGCCGACCATTTTAGCATGAATTAAGCTCAGCTTGCTTGATTATAATTTGTACAAAACCAGTGGTTTAATTTATCTCATATAAATGTTTTTATCCAAGATGCTTGAACCTAGAAAATCTGGCTAATGCGTAACTCGATGTTTGAGTTTTAAGGCTAACAATAAACCCAATCCCAAAACAAAACTGATAAAGAACGTTAACCCCATCCAGCCGAATCTTTCCCAGACCAGACCACTACTACTTCCCATAACACTGGAACTCATGTAATAGCAAAACAAATATAAAGATAAACCCACAGCACGATACTGCAATGACTGTACGGAAACCCAGCTACTGGAAGTTGAATGGGCAGCGAAAAACGAAAAAGTAAAAATAAGCAGCCCCAGTAAAACCATAACAATGGAAGGAATCCACATCATCCACAAAGCAAGCAACATGCTGAGTAACATCAATGGTAAAACTTTATCCCGTCCAAATTTCCGACTCCAGCTGGCCGCACGGGGGGAACTATAAATTCCAGCCCAATAGGCAATTGCGATTAAACCAATCCACGTCTGTGAAAATTGAATGGGATAAGGTTTGAAATGTTTTGAAGCAGGTAAGATCAAATAAAATGCAATTGCAATCTCCAGATTCAACAATCCAATGATTAAAGTCGCGGCCTGCCAGGAAATAAAATCGACCAATACCCCTGCAATGACACGCCCCCCATGCCACCAATGGCCGTGCCAGAAATATACAGCCCCATAGCAAAACCAATATCTTTTTGCGCAATTTCTTCTCCAATATAAGTCATTGCTACAGCAGCAACACCACTTACTGTCAGTCCAACAAATACCCGAGTGGTTAAAAACACTTCCCAAACAGGAACAAGTGAACTCAAAATAAGTAAACTAGAGGCTAAAAATAACGAATAGACCATGATTGGTCTACGCCCAAAGCGATCTGAAATCAATCCTGTAAACAACAAACCAATAGCCAAGGCAATAGTGGATACAGAAAGTGGAAAACTGCTTTGGGTGGGACTCACCTCAAAATACTTCGACAATAAAGGCATCATCGGCTGTACACAGTACAGGGATGAAAAAATGGCAAAACCGGCTAGAAATAAAGAAAAAAGAATAGCTTTAAAAGCATTTGAGCCATATTCAATATAACTTGAAGATCAGTTTGAGGACATATCCGCTCCATAGAGTGGACAAGTATACGCCTCTCAACTTCATTTTTATGTGATGATTCCGTCTAAATAGCGAGCATATAATTTTTATTCGTTAAATCCCGCGCATAAAAAAAGCCCCCTGTCCGTTAGGATCAGGGGGCTTTAGAATAATGAGCTGGCGATGACTTACTCTCACATGGGTAATCCCACACTACCATCAGCGCTAAGAGGTTTCACTT
>NZ_JBIQOB010000059.1:0-2818 GCF_044130285.1 Acinetobacter sp. BSP-28 | reverse complement strand
CGAACAGCCCAAAGAATGATTTCACCTTGAAAGTGCCGACCGTGGAAGGGATTCATCTGCTGTATCTCGAAATAAATAAGATATTTAGCTTATCACGTCAGCCTATTTGCAACAGTGCCATACTAAACAAACTCAGTTGACTCAAACATTCCGTTCCAATCAGGGTATTGCCAATATTGCCAGTAGTTTCATTCAAAAAAATAAAGCACAAATGCAAAAAGTGGTCAAAGCCATTGACCAAACCACCAGCAAAGTCGTTGAAATAAACTTTTCTACAAAGAATGAAGATATACTTAATTATCTGGTTAAAATCATTTCAGATATCAATGAAGCTAACGCAGGTAATCCAAAGAAAAAATCTATTTATATTTTAGGTCGGTATAACCACCATAAGCCTAATTTAGGTAATGTACAGCCATTATGCAGAAACTGTACTGTCCAATTTAAAACAATCCATTCGTCTAAAGGGTTGCAAGCAGATTATGTAATTTTGGTAGGTTTGAATAAAGGTGGCAGTGCATTCCCTTCTGAAAAGGAAGATGATCCTCTTTTGAACTTAGTTTTACCACAACCTGAAACATATGCTTTTGCTGAGGAACGTCGCTTGTTTTATGTTGCACTGACTCGTGCAAAGGAAAAGGTTTATTTAATTGGTGAGCGTGGTTCAGTTTTTTTAGAAGAAATTACCAAAGACAAAAATCTCAAAGAGTTTATTCATATACCACAAGATGAACATAAAAAAATCAACTGTGACATACCACCTGAATGGCTGTGTCCAAAATGCGGACAAGGACGGCTTTGGAAAAAGAATGGTAAATATGGACCATTCATGGCATGTAATAGCTACCCAAATTGTGACTATACAAGAAAACTCAAAATATGATTAATTCGCTATTCATAGCGATCTATTTTGTAGACTGGAGTCCACAGTAACTTATAAAGTTACGTAAGTTATAAAAATTCAGAAGGGAAGTAAATAGATGCTTTGTTGCTTAAAGATTGCAAAGTTAAAGCTACATCAACTTTTCAGCATAGGTTTATACAAAAAAGCTAATTGCTTTTCTACATTTACAACTTTAAGTTAGCGAAGATCTGTTGAGCTGAGTCCTGAAAATGTGAATAGGCTTGGTGCCATGTTATCTGTTCGTCCCCGAACACCATAGGAACAACAAAATTATTAAACCTGGCTTTATAGAGTGGATTACGACTTAATTCATTTAAACCAAATAACAATTCAGCAATCGGGTCTTCAACCATAAGAGTATGCTGACGACCGTAACGCTCAATATCAGTTTTTATAACTTTAGTAGCTAAGTGCCCTAAATAAACAAAATCTTGTGGTTTACCATAGGTAATTTTAAAGTAGTCATACACATGTCGAACTAATGATTCATCATCAGCTCTTTCAGCATTTCTAGCAAAGGCCGCTGTACGCCTTAAAATTGCTATCAGCTTCTCGATACTGGTACTGACAATTGTGACGGAGGGAAAAGCATCGACTGGCTTCCCTTCCTTAGCCAAGTCATACACAAACGAGGTGATACTTCTAGATTCAAAAGGCTCAAGCAAGTCTGTTTCAACTAATTCCAATTTAATGAATGGTCGTAAACAGGGAGCTTGATTGAAATGCTGAGGATATCGAATTAGTAATTCCATATAACGATATTCATCCCAGACAACTGGTTCCTCTTCAATTTTAAAGAAATCAGATTGAGAGATTTTGTCTTGTACTTGATGAAGCAATTGTTTACGTACAACTTTAGCTTTAGAGCGACTTAATGCAATATCCGGTTTTGGAACTATTTTAATGTCCACATCTTCAGACATCCTATTTAACTGAATATTTGCTTTAGCTAAAGAAGTTCCACCAGCAAAAACCAAGTCATGCGTTTCAAATTCTAGAGACTGTAATAGTCTCAATAACTCGACAACATAGTAATCTTTTTCAACAATAGAAGTTGCACCAATACCAAGCGCATCAGCGACATCTGCAAACAGATTTTTTATATCAGGCATTAATTTGGCTACGACCTACAGACAATTGGCGTGTAAAACGACGCGGGGTTTTAATTTGAGTAAAGGCTGGGATCTGGGTGGATTGACCAGATAAATATTTTTCAGTAGCCTCACCCAACGTAACCTGCACATCCAATCTTTTTAATGCCTCTAAGATCACTGCATCCGCGCC
This sequence comes from Acinetobacter sp. BSP-28, assembly GCF_044130285.1. Classification (NCBI taxonomy): domain Bacteria; kingdom Pseudomonadati; phylum Pseudomonadota; class Gammaproteobacteria; order Moraxellales; family Moraxellaceae; genus Acinetobacter; species Acinetobacter sp. BSP-28. The sequence continues at coordinate 630 of NZ_JBIQOB010000059.1, read as the reverse complement.
TTCTGGACAGGCTGGCATTACTTTTCCGGTTATTTTATTTTTTCTTGCTTTGGTATAAATACCATAACCAATTTTGATTAGCTCATCTTCTTGAACTAAGATTCTCAGAACTCTTCCAATTTGGTCATAATTCGCAATGTCATTAAAATCATCACGCATAAAAACATAACGTTTTGAGCGTTTGATGCGCATTTGCATTTTCGCTTTAATTGTCATCGCATCTCCCCTATACATCAGTTTTCACATACCTTTAAACTAGCAAAAATACGACATTTTGTCGAGCAAAAATACGACATTATAATAGCTGAGAATATGGATAAATCAGTCAGTAAGACAGCTTTGTCTGATCTGATAGTTCTGGGTTGAGTTACAGAGTTCTATGAGATTAAACAGCCGTATTTAGCTGCTTATGATCCAGAATTGGTTAGCAGACACCCGGATTACATAAGCATCATAAGTTATGTAACTTGCGTAATTTATGTGTCAGGAATCTGTCCACTTATGGATCTCTAAACACGTACGTCTGTTTTTCACATTTGCTCTATTGTAGAGTTCCATGAGAGTAAACAGCTGTAGATAACTGCTTATGATCCAGAATTGGTTACCCAGCACCCGGATTACATAAGCACC
>NZ_JBIQOB010000058.1:0-270 GCF_044130285.1 Acinetobacter sp. BSP-28 | reverse complement strand
AGGAATCTGTCCACTTATGGATCTCTAAACACGTACGTCTATTTTTCACATTTGCTCTATTGTAGAGTTCCATGAGAGTAAACAGCTGTAGGTAACTGCTTATGATCCAGAATTGGTTAGCAGACACCCGGATTACATAACAATCATAAGTTATGTAACTTGCGTAATTTATGTGTCAGGAATCTGTCCACTTATGGATCTCTAAACACGTACGTCTATTTTTCACATTTGCTCTATTGTAGAGTTCCATGAGAGTAAACAGCTGTAGGT
>NZ_JBIQOB010000057.1:0-3116 GCF_044130285.1 Acinetobacter sp. BSP-28 | reverse complement strand
GGCGATGCTGCTACCGGTAAACCGGTTACCATTAACGGTAACAACGGCACAATCGGTGGCTTGACCAACACCACTTGGAACGGCACGGCAACCAAAGGCCAAGCAGCAACTGAAGACCAACTGAAAAATATTGCTGACAATGCTGCAGCTGCCACAGCTGCAGCAAAAACCGAAGTTAAAGCAGGTAGCACGAATGTAACCGTTACTGAAGATACCACTTCAGCGGATGGACACAGCATTTATACGGTTGATGTTGCTAAAGATTTGAATCTAACAAGCATTACTGCAGGTAATACCGTCCTCAATACTGGCGGTGTAAGCATTACAGGCGGTACAAACGGCACAGTCAGCTTAACGAATGCAGGCTTAAACAATGGTGGTAATAAAATCACTAATGTGGCTAATGGCACAGATGCGACAGATGTAGTCAATGTTTCTCAATTGAATGCAGCAGCAGCAGCAGCAAGCAACAGCGTTTCCAATAAAGATGGCAACCTAACGGTTAATGGAACACCAAATGCCAATGGAAGTACAGATTATTCGGTTGGTTTAGCCGATAACATCACCATCGGCTCAGGTACTAATGCTGTAAATATTGACGGTACAACAGGTGAGATTAGTGTGGGTGATACTACGATTAATGGTGATGGCATAAGCATTTCAGGCGGCCCAAGCGTGACCAAAAACGGTATTGATGCAGCAGGAAATAAAGTCACTAACGTTGCCGATGGTAACATTGCTGCTGGCTCGAAAGATGCAGTGAATGGCGGTCAAATCGCTGATTTGGTCAGCAATATCAATACGGATATTGCCAATGCGGCTGCGGCATCAAAAACCGAAGTTAAAGCAGGCAGCACGAATGTAACCGTTGTTAACGGTACTGATGCAACAGATGGACATAGTACTTATACCGTTGATGTTGCTAAAGATTTAAAAATAGATAGCGTAAATACAGGCGGTACAGTCATTAATGACAAAGGTTTAAGTTTTGTTGATGATCAAGGCAATGCTGTAGCGAATAGCCCAAGCATCAGCAGCTCAGGCATTAACGCAGGTAATCAAAAAATTACTGGCGTTGTCAATGGCGTTGTCAATGACACTTCTACCGATGCCGTGAATGGCAGTCAGTTGAATACCACTAACCAATATATCGCCAGCTCTTTAGGCGGTGGGGCAGGATATGACAACATTACAGGCAGCTTTACCCATCCAACTTACAATGTGAATGGAGGCTCTCATAATAACGTCGGTGATGCACTTACAGCTTTAGATGACCGTGATAACCAGTTGGATAATAAAATTACCAATTTGGGGGATCAGTTACAGCAAGCATTCTACACAACCAGTGAACGTATTAATGACGTTGAGAAACGTGCAAATGCAGGTATTGCAGCAGCTATGGCATTGGAAACAGCACCATATGTAGCAGGTAAATGGACCTATGCAGCAGCTACAGCATACCATGGTGGTGAAAATGCTGTGGGTGTTACTTTTCGGAAGACTGCTGACAATGGTCGTTGGTCATTGACAAGCGGTGTTGCTGCAGCATCACAAGGCGATCCAAGTTTCCGTATCGGTATCAGTGGCGTAATTGACTAATTAGCCGTTTGAACGGGAGGAGTGAAGAATCTAATGTTCGTCACTCCTATACGATTAGTTATCCGAATTAAGAGACAATACAATTATGAAATTTTTTATTAAGAATATGGCATTAATAGGCTTGATGATATTAGGTAATCAAGTAATGGCGGTAGAAAATATTGAAACTACTGATGGAGTTAATTTTCCAAAGATTGATAAAAGCTATTTAAAGCAAGTTCATCGTTATGAATATGATCATGTTGCACGTTTGAATACGGGGCTGACAAAAGATCAGTTTCGTCATTTATTAGGAAATCCTCACTTTAATGAGGGGGTTTTCTTTGTAAAAGAGTGGAACTATGTTTTAGATATACGTATTCCTAATACTCAAGATTATAAGCGTTGTCAGTTACGTATTGATTTTAATAAAGATAATCTTGCAGAAAGATTATCTTGGAAAGGTCAAGATTGTCAAAACCTCATGTATCCTGCATCAACAATTGTTCAACAGATAGCTCCTGCTGCAGTGACCGAAGTATACAATTTAAGTGCTGATACATTATTTAAATTTAATGGATCATCTTTAAATGATTTATTGCCACAAGGCCAAGCTCAACTTAATAATTTAGCTTCGAACATTAATAGTGTATACAGCGAAGTACATAAAATCCATTTAATTGGGCATACAGATAGATTAGGTAGCGATGCTTATAATTACCAATTGGGTTCAAAACGTGCTCAAACTGTTCGTAATTATTTGAGTGCGAGGGGTATTCCTAATCATATAATTAGTTACTCTACTCAGGGGGAAAATCAGCCCTTGACTGATGGATGTTATACTGTTATGAATAAACAGACACTACAGCAATGTTTACAGCCAGATAGACGTGTTACTGTTGAAATCACAGGAGTCAAAGTAAACTAATTAGTTTTACTTTTATAGATATAACAAATCCGATTTATATAAGGAAAAACTTGATGGTCAGTTCGATAACGTTCTGACCATTTACTGTTTCTGAGTAATTTTATTAAATCTTTTTCATAAATCAAAAAATGACCATTCTATTCATATTTAAATGGATATTGAAAGGGCACTGTTACAAATAGTAAATTGAGTTGTAGTTTTCTTGGTCGATGTAGCTTTTTTTCCGAAAACTCGATTCACTAGCCACACTTCTCCTAAAGGATTAACTTTATAAAATATTGAAGCTTGTCCTTTGCCTAGTGCACGCATAACCTCAATATCTTTAATCGTGGCATAAGCCGTTATCATAGACTTAAATCCCAACGTAGCCTTGATGATCCGTTTGAGCTTGCCATGATCACATTCAATCACGTTATTTTTGTATTTAATCTGTCTGTGCTCAAGGTTTGGAGGACCTTTCCCTTCCTGTTTTAACCTTGATAAAGCACGGCGGCACTGTTGCAAATAGAGATTTGAGTCGATGAAGTTCCCTTTAAAAAGTGCTTAGAGACCGAAAACCCTGTTGATTAGACACACTTCACCCTGAGGCTGACCATAATAAAATGACGAT
>NZ_JBIQOB010000056.1:0-3213 GCF_044130285.1 Acinetobacter sp. BSP-28 | reverse complement strand
GAATAATGAGCTGGCGATGACTTACTCTCACATGGGTAATCCCACACTACCATCAGCGCTAAGAGGTTTCACTTCTGAGTTCGGGAAGGGATCAGGTGGTTCACTCTTGCTATGGTCGCCAGCACAACTTGGATGCTTACTCGTTTGGTCTTACTTGGATGCCGAACTTTCGTCAAATGAGTTATTAACAGAGGTATATCTGAGTTTCGTATTTTGTTCTTTAGCGTTCACTAAATCAAGCTATTTTGCTTAATATCGAATCAATTGATGCTTGATACAACAACTGTTTGGGTGTTGTATAGTCAAGCCTCACGAGCAATTAGTATTGGTCAGCTTCACATATCACTATGCTTCCACATCCAACCTATCAACGTCGTAGTCTTCAACGGCTCTTTAGAGGACATAAAGTCCTAGGGAAATCTTATCTTGAGGTAGGCTTCCCGCTTAGATGCTTTCAGCGGTTATCCCTTCCGAACATAGCTACCCGGCGATGCGACTGGCGTCACAACCGGTACACCAGAGGTTCGTCCACTCTGGTCCTCTCGTACTAGGAGCAGATCCTCTCAAATTTCCAACGCCCACGGTAGATAGGGACCGAACTGTCTCACGACGTTCTAAACCCAGCTCGCGTACCTCTTTAAATGGCGAACAGCCATACCCTTGGGACCTGCTTCAGCCCCAGGATGAGATGAGCCGACATCGAGGTGCCAAACACCGCCGTCGATATGAACTCTTGGGCGGTATCAGCCTGTTATCCCCAGAGTACCTTTTATCCGTTGAGCGATGGCCCTTCCATACAGAACCACCGGATCACTAAGACCTACTTTCGTACCTGCTCGACTTGTGGGTCTCGCAGTTAAGCGCGCTTTTGCCTTTATACTCTACGCGTGATTTCCGACCACGCTGAGCGCACCTTCGTACTCCTCCGTTACTCTTTAGGAGGAGACCGCCCCAGTCAAACTACCCACCAGACATGGTCCTCGTCCCGGATAACGGGACAGAGTTAGAACCTCAATATTACCAGGGTGGTATTTCAAGATTGGCTCCACTAGAACTGGCGTCCTAGTTTCAAAGCCTCCCACCTATCCTACACAAGTAAGATCAAAGTTCAATGTCAAGCTGCAGTAAAGGTTCACGGGGTCTTTCCGTCTAGCCGCGGGTACACCGCATCTTCACGGCGATTTCGATTTCACTGAGCCTCTGCTGGAGACAGCGCCCCCATCATTATGCCATTCGTGCAGGTCGGAACTTACCCGACAAGGAATTTCGCTACCTTAGGACCGTTATAGTTACGGCCGCCGTTTACTGGGGCTTCGATCAAGAGCTTCGCTTACGCTAACCCCATCAATTAACCTTCCAGCACCGGGCAGGCATCACACCCTATACGTCCACTTTCGTGTTTGCAGAGTGCTATGTTTTTAATAAACAGTTGCAGGGGCCTGGTTTCTGTGGCTGCTCTCAGCTCAGGAAGCAAGTTCCATCACCAAAAGCAGCGTACCTTCTCCCGAAGTTACGGTACCATTTTGCCTAGTTCCTTCAGCAGAGTTCTCTCAAGCGCTTTGGTCTACTCGACCTGACCACCTGTGTCGGTTTCGGGTACGATTCCAGTGTAACTGAAGCTTAGAGACTTTTCCTGGAAGTATGGTATCAGCCACTTCACTGTACAAGTACAGCTTGCTATCAGATCTCAGCATAGAGCACCCCGGATTTGCCTAAGATGCATGCCTACTTCCTTCCACCTGGACAACCAACGCCAGGCTGACTTAACCTTCTCCGTCCTCTCATCGCATTACACTGAAGTATTGGAATATTAACCAATTTCCCATCGACTACGCCTTTCGGCCTCGCCTTAGGGGTCGACTCACCCAGCCCCGATTAACGTTGGACTGGAACCCTTGGTCTTTCAGCGAGCGGGTTTTTCACCCGCTTTGTCGTTACTCACGTCAGCATTCGCACTTCTGATACCTCCAGCAGACTTCTCAATCCACCTTCATCGGCTTACAGAACGCTCCCCTACCACGTATACAAAGTATACATCCGCAGCTTCGGCACATAGTTTTAGCCCCGTTACATCTTCCGCGCAGGCCGACTCGACTAGTGAGCTATTACGCTTTCTTTAAAGGGTGGCTGCTTCTAAGCCAACCTCCTAGCTGTCTATGCCTTCCCACATCGTTTCCCACTTAACTATGATTTTGGGGCCTTAGCTGGCGGTCTGGATTGTTTTCCTCTTGACTACGGACGTTAGCACCCGCAGTCTGTCTCCCGGATAGTACTCATTGGTATTCGGAGTTTGCATCGGTTTGGTAAGTCGGGATGACCCCCTAGCCGAAACAGTGCTCTACCCCCAATGGTATTCGTCCGAGGCGCTACCTAAATAGCTTTCGGGGAGAACCAGCTATCACCGAGTTTGATTAGCCTTTCACCCCTATCCACAAGTCATCCCCTGGCTTTTCAACGACAGTGGGTTCGGTCCTCCAGTCAGTGTTACCTAACCTTCAACCTGCTCATGGATAGATCACCCGGTTTCGGGTCTATACCCAGCAACTAAACGCCCTATTAAGACTCGATTTCTCTACGGCTCCCCTATTCGGTTAACCTTGCTACTGAATATAAGTCGCTGACCCATTATACAAAAGGTACGCAGTCACCGAACAAGTCGGCTCCCACTGCTTGTATGCATGCGGTTTCAGGATCTATTTCACTCCCCTCACAGGGGTTCTTTTCGCCTTTCCCTCACGGTACTGGTTCACTATCGGTCAGTCAGGAGTATTTAGCCTTGGAGGATGGTCCCCCCATATTCAGACAAGGTTTCACGTGCCTCGCCCTACTCGACATCATCATATAAGCCCTTTCGTGTACAGGACTATCACCTACTATGGTTGCACTTCCCAGAGCATTCCACTAAAGCTTATATGACTTAATGGGCTTTTCCCCGTTCGCTCGCCGCTACTGAGGGAATCTCAATTGATTTCTTTTCCTAAGGGTACTGAGATGTTTCACTTCCCCTCGTTCGCCTCGTAACACTATGTATTCATGTTACGATACCTACCTTATGGTAAGTGGGTTTCCCCATTCAGAAATCTCCGGATCACAGGATATTTGCCGCCTCCCCGGAGCTTATCGCAGGCTATTACGTCTTTCATCGCCTCTGACTGCCAAGGCATCCACCACATGCACTTAATTACTTGACTATACAACCCCAAACAGTCGTTT
>NZ_JBIQOB010000055.1:0-3241 GCF_044130285.1 Acinetobacter sp. BSP-28 | reverse complement strand
CAAGATCCTTGCCGAACGTTATCGAAATAGAGGGAAAAGACTCGGTTTGAGATTCAATTTAATTGCTGGAATCTATAACTTGGAGCTGAGTAAAAAATGATTTATGAAAGAAGTCTAATATCCTGTAATTATTAAGAATAGTGGTACCGCTAAACGAAATACTCCATTTACTAAAATAAACCCTAGTTCTGGAACATCCACGCGTAAAAAGTTTAAATGCAATAATATAACCGAAAGTGCTAAAGCTACTTTCAGATAATCTATGGATAAATTTCTCATATGTCTTAATTTTTTAAACAAATGATTTAATTATATATATTTTTTAATCAACAATCTTATTTAACATACAATCTTTTATAATCATTATAAATAATATAAAGTTCCCATCATCATCCCCCCACATCATTAAAAGACCTTTTCCTAGACAACCCACAGAAAAAAACGTATAACACCGTTTTTCAAATTTAACGGGTAAACATCACTGTGAAACTCATCCTTGCACCCATGGAAGGCTTAACTGACCCAATTATGCGTGATGTACTCACATCCGTGGGCAGCTTTGACTGGTGTGTAACCGAGTTTATCCGTGTGACCAATTCAGTCCTACCCGATCATATTTACTATCAATATTGTCCCGAATTACTCAATGGTGGCAAAACAGCCTCAGGTACACCTGTGCATGTGCAGTTTTTAGGTAATGATCCGGAAATGCTGGCAGCCAATGCCATTCGTGCGGTAGAGCTGGGCGCTCCTGTGATTGATATGAATTTTGGCTGCCCTGCAAAAACCGTGAACCGGCACCGTGGCGGTTCTGTACTGCTAGATGAACCCGAAGTGGTTCACATGCTGGTCAAAGCTGTGCGTGATGCAGTACCTAAACATATTCCGGTTTCTGCCAAAATGCGCTTAGGTTATATGGACAGAAAATTTACCCTGGAAAATGCTCATGCTATTGAAGATGCAGGTGCTTCCTGGGTCACAGTACATGCCCGTACCAAGGCGGAAGGCTATACCCCTCCTGCATTTTGGGATCAGTTGCAACCGATTCGTGAAGCATTAAAAATCAATGTGATTGCCAATGGTGAAATTTGGACCAATGCAGATGCCAAACAATGCCAACTTGAATCTGGCTGTGAAGATTTGATGATTGGCCGGGCTGCTGTAACCACGCCCGATATCACCCAATGTATCCGTCAAAATACCGATGAAGCCTTGATTACCTGGAATGAATTATTGGCTCTGCAAATTCGTTTTTTAAGTGGTTCCTATAAAAAAGAAGTGAATATGGTGGGACGCTATAAACAATGGCTCGGTATGATGTCGAAGCATTATCCTGAAGCCAAAGAGTTATGGAACGAGGTCAAACGCATTAAAGTCTTGACTGAAATTATTGAAAAATTAAATGCGTCCAAGCATTAAAGTAAAAAGCCTTTGAATGTTCAAAGGCTTTTTACTTTAGCTAATTTCTTTAGCCACTTTCTTTACGCTGTTTTAAATTTTCCACATGCATTCGATTGGTTTTCCATGATTTTTCCAAAACCTCCTTTTCAATACGCAGCTTGATACGCTTGAGTTTCATGGCAGGAATCACTTCATCTTGAAAACCTTTGACATAATCCACCCATGCCGCACCACGAAATACATTATCCGGCATGGCCGTTTTAAACTCACTTTCTGGCATAAACACAATCACTGAATGTAGGTACTCTGGCTCGATAATATCGGACAATACATCTTGCAGCACTTTCATGTGCTTATAGTTCTGATGCAATGGATTTTGAAATTTATAGCTGTTTTTATAAATCTTTTGCGTCCACATTTTTTGACGTTCACCACCAAAAATCCAGCCGGTATAATTTTTGGTTTCAATCACGAAAACTCCAAAAGGACTTAACAGAATATGATCGATTTGGGTCGTTCCTGCCTGTTCATCTGGCAAAGTACAATCATTCAATAAAATATAGTGAGGATCTTTTAAGTACAGTTTAACGTGTACAGCTACTGCCAATTCCCCCACTTTACCTTTGAAATATGGTTTAAAGGCTTTAAAAATAGCTATTGCGATAAAAACAAGAATAATCCACCAAAAGCTTGACCATAGTGGAACAATTATCTGATTCAATATTTTATTGATCTTTGTTTTTTATAAGATTTTATACTTTAAACAATTTTCTCTAATTTTAACAGGATATCTTTATTTTCCAGTCCACCGGCAAAACCGACCAGTTTACCATTTGCTCCGACCACACGATGACATGGCGCAATAATGGAAATTGGATTTTTACCATTGGCTGCACCCACAGCACGAACCGCTTTCACATTGCCCACTTGCTCGGCAATGTCACGATAACTGCGGGTCTCTCCAAAAGGAATAGTCAATAAAGCTTGCCAGACTTTTTTCTGAAATTCAGTGCCTTCAAAATCTAGAGGCAAATCAAATTTCTGCCGTTTTCCCGCGAAATATTCGGTTAACTGCTTTTGGGTTTCCAATAAAATTGGATGATGAACCTGTTCAATCAGTTCGGCTAAACGCACCCGTTTAGGATTTTCATTTTCCCAAAGTACTGCCACCAAAGCCGTGTCATTGGCCACCAGTTTTAAGCTGCCTACAGGAGAAGTCATTTCCATAAATGCCAGTTTCATCATCTTCTCCTGTAATAAAAGCATTGCTTAGGATTTTATGATGATGACAGTTTCATCAGCACTAATCCAGAAATAATCAGTACAGCTGCCAGCATTCGCATTGCCGATGCAGGCTCGCCTAAAATAAACACCCCAACCAAAAAAGAACCGACTGCACCAATCCCGGTCCAGATGGTATAGGCCGTGCCAAGCGGCAAAGTGCGCATGACATAAGCCAGCAAGGCAAAGCTCAAAATCATGAAAATAACAGTAATGATACTGGGAGTTAAACGTGTGAAACCTTCTGAAAGTTTCATGGAATACGCCCAGACAATTTCAAAAAGACCCGCTAAAACTAAAACCACCCAAGCCATGACGACTATGCTCCATTTGATTAGAGTCAGGTCGTCCTGACGAATTTTCTCAGTGCAACAATCATTGGTATTGCACCAAGGGAGGTCGTTCCTCCTGTAATTTATTTGATAATTATATAATAATTGAGCTAAATAAGTGCTTGTTTTACATTTTTTGACCAATTCAGCACCCTAAAAGATCAAATAAGAACTTAAATAAGATCTCAAATAAAAAACGACTGGCCTATACCAGTCGTGTTTTTAAT
>NZ_JBIQOB010000054.1:0-3365 GCF_044130285.1 Acinetobacter sp. BSP-28 | reverse complement strand
GTATTCAAGAATTTAGGAACCCTAGAATGGAAACAAATCTACCACAACACCCATGCGCTAACAAGTGCAGCGAATTTACAGAAGAGCAGTGCGGGCATTGCTTGATTTCAGAATCAGATCTTATAGCTGGCGATACGGTTGTTTTTATCGATGAATCCAAGCCAGGCGACTTAATGACTGTGCACAAAGTCCAAGGCAATGGCGTATTGCTGGATGGAAACAGAAGCTTTGCGCTGATTCATTTGGTACGTCATGCAAATGTGCATGAATTGAATGCCGGGAAGCGATTGGGAGGTTGGGAATGACAGCACTAAAAAAACACGAGGACAACATAGTCCCGTTCTCCAAAGGTAAAAAAATGGAAGACAGGTTTGAGCGAGGTTATGTGCCTTCAAGTCGTCTTTACCGCTATGAGGTCCGTCCATTCTTAACTGACGCAGCCAGGAACGTATATGCAGAGCTTGAGGATCGTATTAACGGTTTTAAAGACAAGACTACAGATCATGTAAGCTATTCACAGTTGCAAGGTGGAAAGCTTGAAGGTGCAAAAAAAACCAGCGCTATGACTGTGCGTAAGGGCCTTAAAGAGTTACTTGATTTAGGTGTTATTTCCATTGTTAGTGAGAACAGTCGAAAGGGTAATGAGTACCGCATTAATGAGGTTTCTCTTGTTGAGCACTTCAAAAAATGTAGTACCACTACAAAATCTGTAGCACTACAAAAAATGGATAGCACCACTACAAAATCTGTAGTGCTAGGTACTACAAAATCTGTAGACACAATAGAATTAATTTATAGAATTACTTCTATAGAATTATTATTTAAGTCGCTTCGCTCTAAAAAACCTTTGGAGGCTAATTTTTATGCTTACCAAGTTTTTTCAAAACAACAAAAAGCAAAAGCCGAAAAAGAGCGCAAAGAGAAATCTCGTAAATTATCTTATGACGAAGTAATCAAACTGACTTCTGAAAAATTTGCAGTTCTCTGTGATTTCTCTCTTTGGGAGCAATACGTTTCTAACCGTTCTCAAACAGCAAAAACAAAACTGACCAAAAACGCCTTAAACACAATCTACAAGGATTTCCAGCAATGGGGATTTGATGGCAGCAATCAGTCTTTAAAAACTTCAATCACTGGAAACTACCAAGGATTGTTTGAGCCAAAACAGCAATTCACACCTGTACAACAAAACCAAAAGTCATCCCGCTGGGATGAGATTCAACAGTTGATCGCAAAAGAGGAGCAAGGCAATGACAGCTATGGTTTCTAATCAACAACGTGCGATTCAACCTATCAAGACAGCCCAACTGGTCGGAATCTTCAAGGCAATTGCACCTAGATCATTTGAAAAAACTTTCGATGGTATTCCTGTAGAACAGATCAACCATGCAATGAAAATCTGCATTGATGGCTTAACCCATGACCAGGTGAATTTTGGTTTATCCCAAGTTCGTGATAACGGCTTTTGTCCAGATCCAGCAATGTTCCGCAAGTGGTGTTTGGGTATCACAGGTTTTGGTACTGAACAACAGCGCTTACAAGATTCATTCAAGGGTAAGCATGCAGCGCTGGCAAACATCATCAAATGGGTGAGCGACAACACTCACACCATCACCAATGCTGAAAAAGAATCATATGATCGTTGCTATGAAATGTTCATGGCGATTGAGTGGGCCAAGAATGTTGATAGAGCATCTTATTTGGCTTATGAGGCGTTCAAAGATAACTATGCTGACGTTATCAAGGAGTATGTGGAGAGAGGTATTAATCAGGCGATTTGGGTAAAGCCTGAAGTGATTGAAAGCAAATCTATTGTTTTAGTAGCTGAACCAAAATCAATGTTGCCAGAGCAATCACCAGAAGAAAAAGCGTGGATTGAAAATCGTGTTCGTGAATTACAGGAATCCGGGCTGAGTTTTCCAAAGGCGTTATTCCAGGCCGGAGGCGAGTATAAAAAACAAGGCTTAGGGGGTGGGGTGTGAATAATAGATTCTATTTACGTTCACCGCATGGCAATACCGGATCAAACATGGTTTTTCATGCGATTGATGGCAAGGGCTATACCTCAAATTTAGATTTAGCTCATGTTTACACATTGGAAGAAGCACAAAAGGAGTGGGAATTAGCTCGTGATGGTGAATACCCAATCTCCGCAGACCACATTGATTCACTAGCTATCTGGAAGGTGGACCACCAATGTCTGCCATTAAAATCAGATTTAAGTCCGGCTGACCGTTATGTGTTTTTTGTCCAAGGCATATGGGATGGTAATGATGTGTACTGGACTGACCTGAATGGCAATAAGTCAACCAATTTTTTGCATGCTCAAATTATTGGACGTGCAGCTGCTGAGGGTATCAATCACAACGATTATGTGGTGGTTCCATTCGATTTAGCGGATAAGAGAAAACGCCGGACGTTTAACTTTGCATTGCTCAACCGTAGAAAAATGATGATTGCAGCAGGGCTAAGAACTCCTGATCGTATAAAAAAAGCACGTCGCAGAACTATCAGCCCAATGACTCGCTTTAACTGCCCAGCATGCGGAAAGATTAACTGGCAGCACAATCCATATGACTTTGAAGGTTGCAACCACTGCTGTCATGGCTGGGGAGACACCGCATGAAACACCCATTAGACGATAAAACCGTGGATTGGGTGGATCAAAAGAAACCACTTCATGCAAAGGTAATTTTTGATAACAGGTTTTCAATCATGGTATTTGCGGCTCATTCAGCATCTTTCACGATTAAGGATGTCCAAGAGGCTGTAATTGATATTAATCGCCAAGCGGTACGCAAGTGCTTAATCGATTTAATGGATCTCAATTTATTGGAGCGAGTGTCGATCAAAACCTACAAGGCTACCGATAAAGCAAAACAATTATTTGGGGTGGTGGTATGAAAGACCGCATTAGGTCGGCGCTGATCGAAATTGCCGATGGGTTAGGTAGACCGCATTATGAGCCACTGACAGTAAGAGAAGTTCTGGCAAGTTTTGACAATGGCACCGATCACCCACTGAAAGACCTGGTTGTTCGTAAATTTCGACCAGTTAAGCCAACTAACACTGAGTCAAAAGAAGTTTTTGTTAGTTCTAAAAAAGCAAAACTTTCGCCACATGAAGTGAAACAAGAGATTTTGAAATTAGCTCAACATGGAACTATTACAAAGTTTAAAAGCGGCTGTCGTTGCGAGGAGTGTGTGGAATGGGCATGAACTTAATCGAAGAATTGGGGTTAAAGCGGTGTCAGGAAATTGTGGAGGGGGCGCCGGAAAGGGCAACGTTGTTTTACTACTTTGGCAAAGAATTTGAGCACAGAGTTGATTACTACAAGCACTTTTTTAACTACTTCCAAATGTGGT
>NZ_JBIQOB010000053.1:0-3583 GCF_044130285.1 Acinetobacter sp. BSP-28 | reverse complement strand
TAAGCCAGAATCCTCATATAGCCATGTTATCCATGATCGTAAAGGTTGGCCGCATAAAGCTACTACCTATTTATATTCAATCAATAATTCCAAATATGAAATCACGGTTGTTGATGGTGTGATTTATAGTATTAATTGGGAGCGCTGAGTGTGAGCACAGTTGAATGTATTGCGTGTGGACATGTGGGGTCAGCAAAGACCAAAGGTAGTTTTATTGTAACTATCATCCTACTTTTTATTGGGATTCTTCCAGGTATTATTTATGAAATTTGGCGAAGATCTGGTGGTAAGGTTTGTGGTGCTTGTGGCAGCCACAATGTAAAGCTTTATGTACCTACACCAAGAATAGTGCAGCAGCCAATTAATCATATTTCACGAGCTGAACCTATTAAAACCCACAATAAAACCAAATTGGTGGCTGAGGATGCCTACTCATATAATGCTGGGGTAAGACTTAACCAGGGCGATCAAAGTGAAAATCCTGAATTTAAGGAATGCCCATTTTGTGCTGAACAAATAAAGTTAGCTGCAATTAAGTGCAAACACTGTGGCTCTATGGTGGAAGACACGCCCTAAAGACTATCAAAACCAAATCTAAACCCGCTATATGCGGGTTTTTTTATGCCTAAAATTTAGAGGTTGCCATGGCTGGTAAAAACTTAACTTTTAAACTGGTGATGGATGCTGACGTAAAAAACTATGTAAGCAATATCAAGCAGTCAGAAAGCGTCACCAAATCCGTACTGACAACCATTAAAGCTGAATCCGATAGATTAAAAAATGCGTCTGGTGGTGCTGCAGAAGGATTAAACGCCTTATCAAATGAGGCACGCTCTACTGCACAGCATGTCAGTACTCTGGATCAAGCGATTGGTCAAGCAAATACTGAGCTTGCCCAAACTCACACAGCAGCTCAGACAGCTCAACAAGGTATAGCTGGACTTAGAACTGGTTATACAGCACTTGTTGGTGCAATGGGTGCACTTGGTATTGGACTAGGTGTTCGAGAACTTGCTGAAGCAGCTGATTTGTATACCAACCTTTCTGCCCGGATCAACATCGCCACTAAAGATGGTGGTGACTTCACATCTGCAATGGCGGGTGTTCATCAGGTGGCACTAGCAACAAATTCAAGCCTTGAGGCTACAGGTAGTCTATTTGCTCGACTAAATGCAGTTGGTAAAGATATGGGGATGACGCAGCAGCAAGCGTTAGACCTTACCAAGACAGTTACACAAGCCATTCAGGTTGGCGGTGGTTCAGCACAAGCAAGCGAAGCAGCAGTACAGCAATTCATTCAAGCCATGCAGGGTGGTGTTCTTCGTGGTGAAGAATTCAATTCTATTATGGAAAATGGCTATGGAGTTGCTGAAGCTTTAGCGAAGGGCTTAGGGGTAACTACTGGCGAACTTCGCAAGATGGCTGAAAATGGCGAGTTAGGTGCTGAACGTGTAGTTAAAGCACTTCAATCCCAAGCAGGGCAGATTCAAGAAACATATAACCAGTTTCCAACCACGATTAGCAATGCACTGCAAAAGATCGCAACATCATGGCAGATTCTGATTGGTGAAATGGATCAGGCTAATGGGGCTTCAGCAACCGTTGCAGATTGGCTATCAACACTCGCTGACAATATGGACGTAGTGGAAATACTGCTTAAAGATATTGGTGAGGGGTTTGTATGGGTCGGGGATCAGCTCAAGAAGGTTGATCCTGCCACTATTGATGCCTTAAAAAAAGCACTATCCACTGCGTATGAATCCCTTAAAGACATGGGCTCTACAATGGGTGAGGGCTTTGAGAGAAGCGTAGATTTAATCAATACCGCACTTGGTTCAATATTTGATTTTGACAGTGGAATAGACACAGCTACCGATAAGACCAATGGTTTTACAAAAGCTTTGCAGGCCTTAAATGTGGTCTTTGGTTTTATTGGTGACGGTTTCAATGCAATCAATATTGTTGCGAATCTACTGACTGGTGTGTTTTATGATGTAACCGCTGCATGGTTAAATCTGAAATCAAAATTTACATGGGGAGATACAAAGAAAGCAATTATTGCTGATATGAAGGAAATGGCATTAAAGGCTCAAGATTACTATGATAGAGGCTCGAATGGTGCCATGGAGTTTAAATCCAAAGGCATTGAAGCTATAAATGATATTAGCAAGACTCAGGCTCAAAAAAATCAGGAAGCTTTAGCTGATAATAAAGCAACTCTTGTTGAATTATCATTGCAAAATATTGCTTTAAATCAGAAGGCCAAAGCATTATCTGAAGAGCGTGCAGCTTTAGATAAGCAATTGAATCAGGCACGAAAGGATGGAAATCAGTCAACGATTGACGCGATTATCCAGAAGTCTAATGAACTTGAGGGCCGAGAAAAAGAGCATGCTACCAACAAGGCTGCTTTAGATAAAGATATGCTGGGTTCTGCTCAGGACTATGCTGAAGCTGCCATCAAAGCCAATGGCGGGGTAATGGATGGTGTGATGCAAGCTGATCTATTGACGAAGGGTTATATCGTCACAATAGATCAGGCCGGGAAAGTTAGTGTCCAAGCTGGTGAAAGTGCAGCGCAATCAGCTGAAAATGCCAAGGCCAAAGAAGAGGCCTTAAAGCTGGCCAAGGAAAATGTTAAGAAGGCCGATGAAGAATATCTAGCATTCCAGAAACAGGCTGCTATTGAGCGCGCGGCGCTCGATCAGCAGATCCAGCAGGCCAAAGCATCAGGCGATCTAAATGAGCTGAAACAGGCTCAAGATAAGGTCAATCAGATTAATGCCAAAGAAGCTGAGCTGGCAAATAACCGCAATCTACGTATTGCTGAACTCAATCAGGCAACTACCGGCTCGGGCAAAGTTGCTGAAAGCGCTTACTCAAGGGCATCCGCTGCAGCTAACCAGTTTGGTGTTGATTTGGATGTCTCATTAAATAAAGTATCTAAGTCATTCACAGCATCAGGGAATGGCCTTACTGAGCTCCAAACAAAATTAAACAATGCCGGGGTTACTGGTCAGAATGCTGCAAATGTTCTTTATCAAGCATGGGAGAGCTGGCTAAACAAAGCCAAGAGCCCAGCCGAGATAGATGCAGCTAATGCCAAGCTTCGTGAGTTTGAGGCGCAAGGAGTGTTTTCAACCAAACAGGTTGAGCTTGGCATTATGGCGATTCGTAATGCGAATGCTAAATTACCAGATGAGCTGGATGAAACAGGAAAAGCCTTTGAGCGTCTCGGGATTAAAACCAAGGAGCAATTGAAGCTCACTGCACAGCAAGCGGTAATGGATTACATTAGAGTTCGAGATAGCGGAAAAGCCACGGCGGAAGGTGTGGACAGCGCTTACCAGAAGATGATGCAAACCGTTGCCGCATCTGGTGATGTTGGTGTAATTGCTGCAGCAAATACCGCTGGCGCTAATCGTGACCTAAGAATAGAAATAGATACAACCGGTAAAGCATCAGTTAAATCTATGGATGAGTGGTCCAAAGCCAATGACCGCGTCCGAGATTCAGCACACGGCATTGGTGATGGTTACCGTCAAGCTGGGCAAGTTGCGCGTGAAGAAGCGCAAAGCGCTAG
>NZ_JBIQOB010000052.1:0-3646 GCF_044130285.1 Acinetobacter sp. BSP-28 | reverse complement strand
GTATTCAAGAATTTAGGAACCCTAGAATGGAAACAAATCTACCACAACACCCATGCGCTAACAAGTGCAGCGAATTTACAGAAGAGCAGTGCGGGCATTGCTTGATTTCAGAATCAGATTTTATTACCGGCGATACGGTTGTTTTTATCGATGTGCTTAAGCCAGGTCATTTGATGACTGTGCACAAAGTTCAAGGTAATGGCGTATTGCTGGATGGAAACAGAAACTTTGCATTGAGCCACCTGATTCGTCATGCAAGTGTGCAGGAGCTAAATGCGGGGAAGCGGTTAGGGGATCAAGTATGAAATTAACACTCGCTCAATTGCTTGAACTCAGACGTGCTGAGTACCGCAAACAATTGCACAAAAACAACATGCCACTTGATCCGTATGTTCAGTCAGTGAAGGTGGATTTTGTGGCTGTGCTGGATAGACATTTTCACAAGATGGGGGATGCAGCATGAATACAAGCATCCCCATGATCAAGTTGATTGAAGCTATGAATGATCAACCAATCGCATTTAACAAACATTACGTGTTCATTGGGTGTGGCATTAATGGCGCACTCATGCTGTCACAACTGGTGTATTGGACCTCGCGTACAAAAGACAATGATGGGTGGATTTTTAAGACTCATCACGAGTGGACTATGGAAACCGGTCTTACTCGTCGTGAGCAAGATACTGCCAGAAAAACCCTCAAAGATCTTGGTTTTCTGTTAGAAAAGAAAGTAGGTGTACCGCGTCGTGTTTTCTTTCGTGTTGAGCGTGAAAATCTATACAAAGCGTTGATTGAATACTCTGAAACACTTGCTACTCCTAGTATGCACAATTCCGCCATACTGAATGCACCAAACCGCCATACTGAATGCACAGAAGCGCCAGACTGTATGCACGAAAGCGCCCAACTGAATGCACAAATCAGCCCATCTAATACAGAGAATACTACAGAGAATACTACAGATATTAATTTAGGCGCTGACGCTAAAAAAACTCAAAAATTCTCTGCTAAAAAATCTTTAATCGAAAATGGTGTTTCTGAACAAACAGCTCAAGAGTTTATTGATCTGAAAAACAAGAAACGTAAAACCATCACTGAACGCTCTTTGAAAATCATCTTCAACCAAGCTGTTGAAGCGCAACTTGCAAATGAGCGTGTATTCCAGATTATCGTTTTGCGTGGTTGGGAATCATTTAACGCAACCTGGAACTGGCAAGGAACCAATGCCGAGTTGGATCAACTGGAAAATCCACAAACCAAAACACAACAAACCTCTGAACAACAAGCTCAGCCAACATTCAAAGGCGTAGCTAAAAAATTCAAGGGGATGAATGATGATTGAATTGCATTCCATTCCTGTTGAACAAGCTGTGCTTTGCTCACTCATGGACCATGAGCAAGGATCAGGTGATTACATTGAACAGCTGAGTGAAAGCGATTTCTATGCGACACGCCACCAGATTGTATTTCATCACATCAAAAGCCAATTCAATAAAGGCGAGGCTCATGATGCTGTTGTGATTTGGGAATGTATTCGTAGAAACGCAATGGAGCTTCAGCAGTGTACTGAGGAATACTTCACTGAACTCTCGTCAACCATTGCTCATTTTGGCTTACTGAATACACACATCAAAAAACTGAAAGACCTTTCGACTCGTCGCAGGATTCACGATGTGAGTAAACATATTGCGACTGTGGCAAGCGATACATTGAGCTACACCAGTGAAACCGCAATCGAGAAGGCGCAAGCTCTTGTATCTGGCTTGGATGGCGGTGTTACTGAGAGCGACACGCACTCGGTGTCTGATATCGCTAATGATGTGCTTAAAGACATTCTGGATCGTCACCAAAAGATTCATGAAGGCATTGAAGTCAAAGTTGGGGTGAAGACGGGATTTATCGAACTGGACAACAAGCTTGATCGAATTGATCGAACCGATTTGGTGATTGTTGGTGCACGCCCATCAATGGGTAAAACCACATTCGCTCAAAACATCATGCTCGACTTGGCAGTGAATCAAGGCGAAGTGGTTTTGTTTATGTCTGGCGAGATGAGCAAAGAGCAAATTATGGAACGTATGATTTCCGGCCTTGGTCAGATTCCACTTAAGCAGGTTCGTTCGGCTAGATTTGATGCAGAAGGTGCGGCAGGCATTCAGCAGGCAATCCAGGTTATTCAGAATTGCCCGATTTTTATCAATGACAAGGCTTCCCCAAGTCTAGCCGATATTCGTCGTGAAGCACGCAAGGTTAAGCAGAAAACAGGTGGACGCTTGAATGCCATCGTTGTTGATTATCTGCAAATCATGACACCGCCTGAAAAATCAGGAAACAAGGTGCATGAGATTGGTGATATTTCGTGGGGACTTAAGAAAATTGCCAAGGACTTTGGTTGCCCGGTGATTGCATTATCGCAGCTTAACCGATCTTTAGAGCAACGACCAAACAAACGCCCAGTGATGTCGGATATTCGTGAATCAGGGGCTATTGAACAGGATGCAGACATCATCATGTTTATTTACCGCGATGAGGTTTACAACAAGGAATCCAAAGAAGCAGGCACAGCAGAAATCATTATTGGCAAGGCACGCAATGGATCAACCGGAACTGTTCGGCTGGCAACCAATTTAAGTCAGGCAACTTTCTGTGATTTGAGTCCTGAATATTATGCAGAACAAGGCTTAGGGGGTGGGGTGTGAAGGAAACCGTACTTGATAACACAATGGGTAGCGGTACCACTGGTGTTGCTTGTGTAAATACAGGTCGTCATTTCATCGGGATTGAGAAGGAAGAAAAATACTTTCTGGTGGCACAAGAGCGAATTGCTTTAGCTGGTACCAAAAAGGATCGTCAGCCTGATTTATTTGGTGGTGCCGCATGAAACACCCATTAGACGATAAAACCGTAGATTGGGTGGGTGCGCCAAAAAGCCAGATTGTGGCCTTTGAGAGAATCATAGCTGTATTGAAATGCGTTGAATCTGTACCGGTAGCAACTACCGCTGTAATTCGTGAAAAGGTTGCGCCTTTCCTTACAAAAAGATCAGTTCAGCGATGTATTCAAGGCTTGGTGTGCACAGGGTATTTGAAGGAAAAGAAAAGCGGTGGCGATGAATCTCGCTACTTTATAACGGATAAAACAAAACAATTATTTGGGGTGAAGGGGTGATGGACACCAAAGAACAAATCAGAACAGCATTGATTGAAATTGCTGAAGCATTGGGTAGACCGCATTACGAGCCGCTGACTGTCAGAGAGGTTTTGGCGAGTTTCGATAGTGGTGCATATCACCCATTGAAAGAAGCGGTATTGAGAAAAGTACCTTGCTTGGGGTTTAAGGGGTCAATCAAGACTGTTGTGCCAAAAGTAAGAATTAAAAAGCCGGCTCGGAAGGCATCACCAGTTGAGGTGAAGAAAGAAATTTTAAAGCTGGCACAACATGGAACGATGACAAAATTTAAAAGTGGCTGCCAATGTGAGGAGTGCATGGTATGGGCATGAGCTTAATCGAAGAATTGGGGTTGGAAAAGTGTCAGGAAATTGTGGAGGGGGCGCCGGAAAGGGCAACGTTGTTTTACTACTTTGGCAAAGAATTTGAGCACAGAGTTGATTACTACAAGCACTTTTTTAACTACTTCCAAATGTGGT
>NZ_JBIQOB010000051.1:0-4073 GCF_044130285.1 Acinetobacter sp. BSP-28 | reverse complement strand
TAAGCCAGAATCCTCATATAGCCATGTTATCCATGATCGTAAAGGTTGGCCGCATAAAGCTACTACCTATTTATATTCAATCAATAATTCCAAATATGAAATCACGGTTGTTGATGGTGCTGTATATAGCATTGAATGGGAGCGCTGAGTATGGAGTTCTCCAAACAACAATTGGTTGGTCTAGCAGGTGGGGTTATTCTTTTACTTGGGGTTTTTCTTCCCATTGTTAGCATGCCTATTGCTGGATCAATATCTGTATTTAGCAGTGGACGTGTAGATGGGTATATATTGCTTGGGTTGGCAATTATCAGCCTCATGCTGGCTTTTATAAACAACGTAAAGCCTCTACGGATTACTGGTGGTGTATCACTTTTAATAGTGATTGTAGATTTCATTTATCTACTCTACAAACTAAACAGCATTAAAGGTGATGTGTCAGATAAACTAAAAGGCAACCCATTTGGCGGTATGGCAGATGCAATGATGAGCACCATTCAAATACAATATGGATGGGTGTTCTTATTTATAGGTAGCCTTTTGCTGGTTTATGTCGCATTTGCTAAGGTTGCAAATGAACCAGTTGAGAATAATGTTGATTTGGGTACACAAAATCAATCAGATCCTAAAGCACGGAAAACCACAAGTATAAAGCTGGTATCGGACGATATTTTTTCACACAACGCAGGTAAGCGCGTGCAGCAAGATGTGCCAGAAGATGTTGCTGACATGAAAGCATGTCCATATTGCGCAGAACAAATAAAAGTTGCGGCAATCAAGTGCAAGCACTGCGGGAGCATGGTGGAATAATGAAATATTTTATAGGTTCTATTTTATTGCTTCTGGTTCAAAGCTCTTTTGCTGGTGAAATATATACCTGCACAGTAAATGGAAAGACTGTTTACCAAGGGAAGCCTTGTGCTGGTAAAGAGTTAAGCGAGAAGGTTAAGCAGTCTCAGGCCAAAATTAAAGGACAGCAAGCTGCTGCAGAAAAAGAAAGAGCCGAACGTGATGCGAGGAAAGAACCGCGCGTTGGAATGACAAAGTCTGAGGCTGAGAAATCTACATGGGGCTACCCGGATAAAGTCAACACAACGACCACAGCTAAAAATGAGTTTGAGCAATGGGTGTATAGAACACCTTATTCCGGGTCAAAATATCTGCATTTCACAAATGGAAAATTAACATCAATTTCAAATTAACCCTTTGGTATGGTTTATTGATACTTAAGTTTACCCGCTTCGGCGGGTTTTTTATTGACTAAATTTAGAGGTCAGCATGTCTGGTAAAAATTTAACATTCAAATTAATCATGGATGCCGACACTAAAGGTTTTGTTGGCAATATTAAGCAGTCCGAAGATGCAGCAAAATCCGTATTTAGCGCAATTAAACAAGAATCTGAGCGATTAAAACAAGCAACTACTGATGCCTCTAAAGAAATGGGAAATATTATCCCAAAAGGAACCAGTGAGTTAGCAGACAAGCTTTCGCAATCCCTAAATGCAGCTACAGGCATTATTAAAGATGCTGGTGATAATGCAAAATCCACAGCAGGGAACTTTACAGATTTTGGCAATAAGGCTGAGAAGGCATTAGGCCAGCTTAAAGGGGATTTAGCCCAAGCCAAGCAAAATCTTGAAGCATTTTCAAAAACTAAAGCATCACCTGCCGATATTGAAAAGGCGCAGGTTCAGGTTGATCAGCTAGAAAAAGAGGTGCAACAGGCAGATCAGGCTTTTAGTGGATTTCAGGCAGAAGTAGGCAAAGCCAATACAAACCTAAAAGAGACCGATACAGCAGCCCAGACAGCAAAAAAAGGACTGGACGGCGCGAAATTTGCGGTGAGCGCTCTTGTTGGTGCTATGGCTGCCTTGGGTATTGGTTTGGGTTTGCGAGAGTTAGCACAAGCAGCGGATACCTATACAAATCTCTCAGTTCAAATTCAGATCGCTACTCGTGATGGCGGTGACTTCACTTCTGCAATGGCTGGTGTCCAGCAGGTGGCACTTGCAACCAATTCCAGTCTAGATGCTACAGCAGGTCTATTTACTCGACTTAATACAGTCGGGAAAGAAATGGGAATGACCCAGCAACAAGCATTAGACCTGACTAAAACAGTGACGCAAGCGATTCAGATTGGTGGAGGCTCAGCTCAGGCCAGTGAAGCAGCAGTACAACAGTTTATTCAAGCTATGCAGGGCGGGGTTCTTCGTGGTGAAGAATTCAACTCTATTATGGAGAATGGCTATGGATTGGCTGAGGCTCTAGCAAAGGGGTTAGGGGTTACGACTGGTGAACTCCGCAAGATGGCTGAAAATGGTGAGCTTTCTGCAGAGCGTGTAATCAAGGCAGTTGGCAGTCAAGCAGACGCAATTCAGGAAACCTATAATCAGTTCCCGACCACAATTAGTAATGCTCTACAACGCATTGCAACTTCATGGCAGATTGTTATTGGGGAGATGGATCAGGCGAACGGCTCAAGCGCCACTGTTGCCGACGCTTTGGTTATGGTTGCAGATAACCTTGGAATTATAAAAGTATTCTTGGATGATATTGGTCTTGGTTTTGCTTCGCTAATTGGTGATCTACAAGGTGGGATTGATGCTAGCACTATCGATGCTTTTAAGAGCGCAATTTCATCCGCTTACGATGCTGTTAAAGATCTGGTAGCAACTGTATATGAATTCGGCACAGATGTTATTGATATCGTTGGAACATCACTGACCAATGCTTTATCAATATTTTCATCATTCACTGGTGGAGTGACGGAAGCTGGTGAGCAAGTAAGCTTTTTGGAGAGAATTTTCCAAGGTTTAGGTATTACATTTGGATTTATTAGTGATGGTGCTACTGCAATCAAAATTGCCCTAAGTCTTCTTACTGGTGGATTCTTCGACTTAGCATCCGCTGCGAACAGTGTGATGGCAGCATTGACGTGGGGTGATGTAAGTAAACAGTTTGCTGCCAATGCTGATCTGATGAAAGATAAGGCTAAGCAGTATTATGCTGAGGCTGATCGTGAAGCTCAGGAATTCCAATCCAAAGGCTTGCAGCGTCTTGCTGAAGCAGCACAAACACAAGCTGAAAAGGATGCTGAATCGGTTGCATCATCTAAAGCCAAATTAGACCAGTTACTTGCCGATCAGCAAGCCGAAGTTAATGGAAAGAAAGCCACTGAATCTGAAAAATTAAGCGCTGTCCAAGCCTATGCAGAAGCTGCTATTGCTGCCAATAAAGGTGTTATGGACGGTGTGATGCAAGCTGATCTATTGACGAAGGGTTATATCGTCACATTAAATCAGTCTGGCAAGGTTGCTGTTGAGGCATGGAGTAAATCAGAAGGTGGTGCTGAAAAGTCTGCTGCTTCTGCTGATAAAGCGCGTAAGGCTGCTACTGCACTCGGACTAGATTTGGATGTTTCACTTAATCGTATTTCTGCAAAGTTTAAAGAATCAGAAAGTCAATTAGATAACTTTGCTCAAGGTCTTGAAAAGCTAGGTATTGAAGGCAAGCAGGCTGCTAATGTCACTTATGAAGCATGGCTTAAATGGCTTGAAACAGCTAAGAGCCAGGCTGAAATTGATGCTGCCAAGGTTAAGCTTAAGGAGTTTGGTGATCAGGGCCAGATCTCAACATCTCAGGTTGAGCAAGGCTTAATTGCTGTCAAGCTTCAAGCTCAAAAGCTACCCGATGATATTGATCCTGTTACTGAGGCCTTTAAGCGTCTCGGTATTCAAACTAAAGAAAACTTAAAGCTCGCAGCACAGCAAGCTTTAATGGACTACATCACAATCCGCGATAGTGGGAAGGCTACAGCTGAAGGTATTGAAAAGGCTTATGAAAAAGCTGCTCAAGCGGCTGCAGCATCTGGTGATGCTGGTGTAATAGCATCTACAAATGCCGCTAATGCTGGACGTAATCTGGAAGTCCAAATCGATGCCACCGGCAAAGCCTCCGTTAAATCTATGGATGAGTGGTCCAAAGCCAATGACCGCGTCCGAGATTCAGCACACGGCATTGGTGATGGTTACCGTCAAGCTGGGCAAGTTGCGCGTGAAGAAGCGCAAAGCGCTAG
>NZ_JBIQOB010000050.1:0-4559 GCF_044130285.1 Acinetobacter sp. BSP-28 | reverse complement strand
TTCTTATCAGGATTAGCTCTCCAAGGCATAGTAAAGACGGCGTAACGACCGCTAAAACGATCCTGGTGAAAGCGATCGCCGATACCATTGGGAGTAGACCCTTTGATATGAACGTTTGTATTCTGGGAAATTGCAGCGTCTACCGCTTCTTGACGCTCTACGAATGCCCATTCATCCAGAAAGTACATTGTAGTACGACCACCACGGCCAATGTTGTCACCAGCTTCACCAGTAACGGTTGCGCCGTTGTCCGGGTTAATGATTCGCATGTAGTTGTCATGTACTTTTTCAACAAAGCCCTTCGGCTTCATCCAGTCTGGCAACTTGGAAAACATGTCCCGGAACTTATGCAGCAATGTCTTTGGATCGCCTTTCTTATCAACCAGATCCTCTTTACGACTACCAACACCTCCAGCGAAGCCTTCGACAAATAACCACCGGTGCAAGTAAAAACCCAAGACTACATAACTCATCCCTTCATCACGACTTTTTTCAATCAGGCCATGTGTTTGGGTGCTCTCACGTTCAATCAACCAATCTACGAGTTCAACCTGACCAGGGCGCAAGACAAAAGGAATATTCGCCGGCAATCCAAAAGGCATACCCCGAGGATCATAGGTCCATACCCAGTGATTAAACCAATGTGCTGGATCATTTTTGCATTTATAGATTTCAGCCTGAATACTTAGCTCATTCTGTTCTATCAGCATTCGGTAGTAATAACGCCGTGTCATTTCTTCAATGACTTCTGGCAGACGTGTATTGATCGTCCACTCTTTAATTAGTGGTGCTATCTCTTCAATTGCATAAGTCATAACTTGCCATTAATTGCCAAACGTGAAAGCTCCTGTGCAGATAGCTTTGCAAGTTCCTCCGGTGTGAATTGATGTCTATTGGTATTGGTATTTTCTGTTTGTAATGGTCCACCATCCTTGCCTGTGATTTCTATTTTCTTTTCATAATGGCCTTTGACAATCTTCTGCATCTGATCAATCAATTTGATTGCCATCACTACGTTGCCTTTTTTAGATACCAATAGATCGCTGAGAATTTTCAACTGAACAATATCGTTTGCACCTTCAATATTGTGAAGTGGCTGTTCAATGTATTCCTTACGCGCCTCATTGAATAGATCAATAAATTCCTGTGCTAGATCTGCGCTAGCTGCTTTCGTTGGGTCGTAATATTCCACCTGTTGAGGAGAGACATCTACATTAAATTTTTCCTTGATATCCCTTACTACATCAGAGATAGGCATAAACTGTGCAAGTGACCGAACAATAAAGATTTTTTCCGCTTTTTTGAGCCTTGCCATAAGTCACCATCCATCAAGGAATTTCAAGGAAAGTGGGCAAAAAAATTAACCAATCACACAATTCCCACAGCATGCAGCAATATTAGTTTCAGATACAAACGGCGCATTCTTGGCGATTTCCAAAAGTCGTTTTACAGACTCATCAGCACCCCACCGTTTTGTTTCACCAAAGAACACTTCCACATCATGGCCAGCCAAGTAATGTTTAGGCAGACCTGTATGGTCGCTATAAATGATTTCACCATCTGCATCACGCTCAACGCCGATGTGATACAGCTCATGTTCAATCAAACGGCAAAACTCACGATCTGAAGTTTGCTCACAAAATGCCGCGTCTACAGTAATGAGATACACTGGCACAAAACCAAACCAGTCACGCATCTGCTGTTCTTGTCGTGCTTTCTTCCATCCACCCTGGTTAAACATCACTTTTTCACATTGCCCCAGCACCATTCGTTTTTTAGCTACGGCGGCACTTGATGCCCATGCGAATGCAAGGAATTCTTCATTGTCATGTAATAGCTCAGCAATATGATCATGATCCGGGTTATGAAGTTCACCGCCAATGGTCAGCCAGTTTTTAACAACCCATTCTTTTAATTCCACGGCGGGTGCCTGGCGAATCGCTTCTTCTTCCTCAGCCTGATCCATCAGATCTGTCGGCGGGAATGGTCTGAACTGTTCCATATGATGCCTTTAAATTTCTTAGCCAAGTTGTTGCACGACCCATGTTGATATCAGCAATCTCAAAACGAATGAACCGATACCCCATAGCTTCAGCGTGATCATATCGATCAATACTCCATGCTTTTGTTGCAAGCCGACCTCTACGACCACCTGACCAAGGACCACCTGCAATTTCAATCAGCATTCGATATTCAATGAGATGGAAATCAAAACGCCAATGTTTTGTGCTTTTGAAGTGAAAATATTCTTCATACTTGATTTCCATGCGATCAAGTATCTCTTTGAATCGCTCGAACGCTTCCAGGTATTTTTCACCAGCTTTAGGCAATGGTCTGGTACGCGGTTTCTTCTTAGGTGGAATTTTATTGGTCAGGATTTTATAGGCGTTGAGTTCCATAGCTAAGCCCATTAAAAAACCTCCCGAAGGAGGTTTCATTCTATTATTTTAATAATCACTACTATCCTGTCACCCAAGGTAAATGTCATATTTGGTACTACTGACTTTCTCGGCAGCTTTTTGTATGGACGGGTTGTTGATCGTAGAAAATTACCTTCGTTGTCATGATAGAAAAAATTTAAAAAGCCAGAGGTAACGTCTTCTTCTGCTATAAACTCTATCAGCTCACCTGTGTATTGATCTTGAACAATAATTTTCATGGTGGTGCCTTATATTAATTTGGCCCTATAATTTTATCACGAAAAGTTAATCCACCCATCTTGATACCATTACTTCGAATCATCCCGTTACACGTAAAGAACCGTCCGCAAATTCTTAATACGCTCTTTAAGCCCAATCATGATTTCATCAATCACCATCAACTGGTGACGCTTTAAACCAGAACGACTGAGATTCTGATACTTAGATAGCTCAGCACTGCAAAATTCTAAGTCTTGTTTCGCTTGTACTTTGTCTGTCATGGGTACCACCAATAAGAAAAGAAAAACCCCGCCAATAATGCATATTGAGCGGGGTCTTATGTGCCGTAATACGTCCGGCAAATTAATCAACTTCTTTCAAGCAATCCCGACACACTTTGATTTCTTCATCATCAATCGTGTAATCGATTTCAGTTGCACCATGTAGGCCGAATAAACACATTAAGAATCGGAGCATTACTTTTCTCCATGCAAAAAAAAGCCCATTCGAGGGTGAGTGGGCTTGTAAACTAAGGACCTTGGAGGGTCATTCAGAAACTACAGCTGTTTCTAGCAGCAATCATGCATACTTGTTCGTGAATTTTTTGTGAAAAGTTAAAACAAATCTGGGTGCCCTGATATTGCTTACACAGAACATTTCTCAAGGCATAAAAGGATGTGGCGATCTGCCACACCCTTGCCTTAGATTACGATATTGACCAGCTCGGCAACTGATCTACCGCTACTCACAATCACACAAACCTCACATGCACGGTCTGCTTCACTTGCTTTCATTCTCTTTAGGTCGGGGTGCCAAACCCTATTCTGGGTGCTTTACTCGAAGGCATGTTCTGCAAATTGGCTTTTTGCAGGCATTAAAAAAGCCAATGCAATATTGGCTTTACATCTAGCAGAGAAGTTTATTTTTTATAAGATTAGGCTTTCATGACAATTCTCCAGATCAAAACACTTATGCACGTCACAAGCACCTTTTGAATAGGCAATAAAAAAGCCCCCAGTTTTGGAGGCTCCTTAGTTATCTTGTTGGACCAAGCTTTATTATCTCATCACCAACATACTCGCATACCCACATACTGACCTTAAATAAAGAATCAATCGCTTCTTGTTCTGATTTAAATTTTGTCGCTGACTCTACGTCTTCAACAATGTGGATTGCACCATCTGACCACACTTGAGCATATTTATAATATTTCTCATCACCTTTAATACTACTACTTGTGATTCCAATATACTGTTTTGTCACCTGATTATTCTCTATTTTACTTTGGAGATATATGTATAACACAGGCATTAAAAAAGCCCACCATTTGGCGAGCTTTTAAATTAACTTAGTGCATCACATACACTTCGGTCACTATAACAGAATATACGTGTTTCTCATTTAAATGACAAGTCTTTTATCATGACCAGCTAAATACCAACGACCACCAGATATCATATTGTTTATTGAGCTTCGACTTAACTTGAACTCAGCATCCATCTGATCAAGTGTCAGGCCCCTTACCTGTTTTTGAATGTAAAGCTCAATAGCAGCCTTAGCTGAGTCACAAATGCGATTACTAAGCCTAATATCACGAATCAATTTATGAACTTCTTCAAATTCAAAATCTCTCATTTGCAAGATAATTGTTTTGTTATTTCTTGCTGGCTTTCCACTATTCTCTTGAACCAACCAATAAATTTGATTAATACCTAAATCATCAGGCTCATTCCCGCCGCGCATTCGGTTTATTGAAATAAATGCACCATACTGACTTAACCACCCATCAATGTTGTGTTTCGACCAATCCATTACTTTTGCTTTCACCACTGCATTCATCCCAAATCCCCTACCATCTTCTCAATCTGCTGAATTGCTAAACCTGACTTCACTTGCTCTGTACTAAACCGTATTACCTGG
>NZ_JBIQOB010000005.1:0-202037 GCF_044130285.1 Acinetobacter sp. BSP-28 | reverse complement strand
CCTGGGCAGTCTACGTGAGCGTAGTGACGAATTGGAGAATCGTATTCTACGTGTGAAGTATTAATTGTAATACCACGTGCTTTTTCTTCTGGTGCAGAGTCAATTGCTGCGTAATCTTTCGCTTCACCGCCGTAAGTTTTTGCACAGATTGTTGCAATTGCAGCAGTTAAAGTAGTTTTACCATGGTCGACGTGACCAATTGTGCCCACGTTTACGTGTGGCTTATTACGTTCGAACTTAGCCTTAGCCATGTTTATATTCCTCGTTTACGTCGAACACAATTCTGAGTAAAACTCAGCATCGACTTATCGCTTTAAAAAATCAAACACCCAATACTTGAAAAGCAGACTAATAAGCCTGCTTTTTTAAAATCTTTGCAACAATGTTGCCAAACTGTATCTGGAGCTCTTATCGAGATTTGAACTCGAGACCTCTCCCTTACCAAGGGAGTGCTCTACCACTGAGCTATAAGAGCAAATAAAAACTTCAATGGAGCGGGAGACGAGGGTCGAACTCGCGACATGTAGCTTGGAAGGCTACCGCTCTACCAACTGAGCTACTCCCGCACGATGTTGGTACAAACCACTTATTGAAGTCTTAAAATTGGTGGTGAGAGAAGGATTCGAACCTTCGAAGCTTACGCGACAGAGTTACAGTCTGTTCCCTTTGACCGCTCGGGAATCTCACCATTTTACACTTACTTCAGTGTCGTTCTTTTACTTAACTACCAAACTCTCTAAGATGGTGCCGGCACACGGATTCGAACTGTGGACCTACTGATTACAAGTCAGTTGCTCTACCAACTGAGCTATGCCGGCGTTTCTTAGTGTTTCGTACGTTTCGTATCGGAACGGTGTGCAGTTTAGCAAAACTCTGAATCCTTGCAAGTGTTTTTTTCAAAAAAACCGTCAAAAACTCATAAAATCAACCCGTTTGATGATAATTCAACCGCTTTGATCACTGCGCGAGCTTTTATTTGGGTTTCATTCCATTCAGATTCAGGATTTGAATCATAAACCAGACCTGCACCAGCCTGAACATAGACCTTATTTTCACGAATAACACAGGTACGAATGGCAATCGACATATCCATTTCACCATGCCAGCCTAAATAACCCACAGCTCCACCAAAAATTCCGCGTTTGACCGGCTCTACTTCGTCAATAATTTCCATGGCACGAATTTTAGGTGCACCTGAAAGCGTACCGGCCGGGAAAGTGGCTTTAAACACATCCAGCGCATCAACATCATCACGCACCTCCCCTTGCACATTCGAGACAATATGCATGACATGGGAATAGCGCTCGATCACCATTTTATCCGTAACCTGCACTTTCCCGATTTTTGATACGCGACCGACATCATTACGGCCCAGGTCAATCAGCATTAAATGCTCTGCAATCTCTTTTTCATCGGAAAGCAAGTCTTGCTCAAGTGCCAGATCTTCTTCTTTAGTTTTACCGCGCGGACGTGTACCGGCTAAAGGACGCACGGTCGCAATGCCATTTTCCAGACGCGATAAAATTTCCGGTGAAGATCCTACAATATGGAAGGGTTTGTGATTATCCAAAGTTTGCCCCTGTACCAGGAACAAATAAGGTGATGGATTCAGATGACGCAGTGCGCGATAAACTTGTAAAGGCTCGCCATCGAAGTCCGATACCATACGATGCCCTGGAACGACCTGCATGACATCACCAGCTTTAATATATTCCTTCACCTTGGCAATAGATTCGATAAATTTGTCGTGTCCAGTCAAAGACTCAAAATGGGGTGCTGTATGTTTTTTTGCTTGCAAACTAATCGGTATTGCCAAGGTAGCTTCTAATTGATCTAATTGCGCTT
This sequence comes from Acinetobacter sp. BSP-28, assembly GCF_044130285.1. Taxonomy (NCBI): domain Bacteria; kingdom Pseudomonadati; phylum Pseudomonadota; class Gammaproteobacteria; order Moraxellales; family Moraxellaceae; genus Acinetobacter; species Acinetobacter sp. BSP-28. Next base: position 200,192 of record NZ_JBIQOB010000005.1, on the reverse strand, counting down.
GGGCTTTGACATAGGCATCAGGATCATTGACATCTGCATGAACAATCAGGAATAAAGTATCTTTTAAGTTATCAAACACAATGACAGTTTTAGACAGCATCATCCAGATATCAGGCAAACCGACCGGATCAGCTTCAGGCACATTTTTTAGACGCGGTTCAATATAGCGTACCGAATCATAGCCAAAATAACCTACCAATCCCCCGGTGAAGCTCGGTAAATCCGGTAAATCCTGTTGCGTCGGCACATGGAACTGGGCCTGAAAATCACGAATATATTGAAATGGGTCGCTACACGGCTGAGTCTCAATCGAGCCATCCACCTGCTGAACGGTTAAAATACCGCGATTGCATGAAAAAACAGTAGACTCACCCAGGCCGATAATGGAATAACGCGCCCAGTTCTCTCCACCCTCAACCGATTCAAACAAATAGGCCTGACTGTGGTCTTTCAGACGCGCAAATACGGATAATGGTGTTTCGGTATCAGCTAAACGCTGACGATAAACCGGAATCAGGTTGTAACCGTCAGATTTTAACTGCTCGAATTGAGTTTGTGTTGTCATGAGTATTCTCTATATGTTTTCGATATGGCTGGTTTAAGTTTATTTTCCTGTAATTTGACTTAGTTTCGCCATCGAAAAACCATACAATCTCTCATTTCGCTATCCTTAATTTTCACTTATTGCACGAGTAATTCTGTTAAATCATCAACCACTTGTTGCGGCTGGCAATCATGAATATCTTCACCATGATTATAGCCATAGCTCACCACAATACAATCAACTCCTGCACGTCTTGCTGCTTCCACATCATTGCTGGAATCACCAATCATTAAAGTTTCTGCCGCAGTGACATCATACTCATCAACACAAAACAGCAGCTGTCGTGGATGGGGTTTACGCTCTTCAAAACGGTCTCCACCAATCACATCAACAAAATAATGACTCATGCCGAGAGCATCGACAATCGTACGTGCCGGCTGTTCGGGTTTGTTGGTGACACAAATCATTTGCTTATTGTTGCTTAAGCCCCAATCGAGAAACTCAACCACCCCTTTAAAAGGTTGGGTATCCACACAAGGATCTGCATTATAAATATTTAAAAAAGTCGTCAACAATTGCTGATGTTGTTCCGGATCCACCTTTCCGGTGAGATATTGCAAAGTGCTATGGCAAAAAAGAGAGGTTCCCTTGCCAATCCAGGTACGCACCTGTTGCTCAGTCACGGTCGGTAATTGCAAGACATTCAGGCTCATGTTCATAGCCCGATATAAATCTGATGCCGAGTCAACCAAAGTGCCATCCAAGTCAAATAAAATCAGTTCACGGCTTTCAAGTTTTGCTACAGACATCATTTCCCTCTCACAATTTATATTAGCCCATACCCATACAATTAAGGCATGCGATTGCATGCCTTAATTGTATGTCGCGTGCAGGTTTATTTAAAGAATAACCAGGCAATGATTGCAAGGATAATCAACACAATAATCGAGATTAAACCTAGTGATGCATTCTTCTGTTCTTCTTTGACTTGCTCTACACGTGATACTGGTGTTTCAACCGCGATGGGGGTTTGCTTCTCGGGAATTGCACTCAAGTCCACACCTTCTGGAATTGGTGCAGGTTTCGGGATGGCAACACCTTGTGGCATACCATCACGACTGACCTGAACGTTGGCATCACGCTCGGTCAGTTCAGGCATACCCTGATCATTCATTTGCTGCGCTGCAGTCTTTACTTCTGGCTCAACCGGTGCTGCTGCCGCAGTTTCAGAAACCGCCACCGCCTCTGCAGGTTGCGCGCTGGTCGGAACACTTTCTGTTTCAGTCAAAACAGGCTCAATATCTTTAGCTGGCGCAAGCACGGAAAATTTCAAACCTGCAAATTGAATGATATCGCCTTCTTTTAACAAGGTTTCATGCTCAATACGCACATCATTGACGAAGGTGCCATTCGATGAATTCAAATCTTGCAGCCATAAGGCCTGGTCTTTAAGCAAGAAAGCCGCATGCTTGCGTGAAATCTCCCCTGCTTGCAACACGAGATCTGCACTCTGATGGCGACCGACCAACATATCACGGTCGATGCTGATTTCCTGTCCCGTTAATTCACCGGTAATTGCTTGTATTTTCCAAGTCATGAAATGCACTTCTCTTTGTGATTTTTAATCATCATATCATGGCGAATATTCAATTCTTTAGCCACGCTGTTAAGAACCAGAACGAATCGTGGTCGTAGTCACCGTATTTTTGGTTTTTTCAACCTCAGTGACAGGCTTAGCTACCCTTTGTTTTTGCACTACCGGCTCAATCGCCACTGGTGTGGTAAACGCAGCTGCTTTCGGTTGATTTTGGGTTGCCGATGGCAGGGTTTGATAAGAAGGGACTTTCGCTGCTGATGGTGTGACCGGAATTCGCTGCTGATAAATATCTTCTACATTTTCAGGTAATTTTGCAAAGGTACCATCCTGATCCATGGCCAACTGCAAGCTGTACAACTGACTATAACGCTGCTGCGACAAACGGCGCACATCATTCGTATCTCCAACAATGGTTGGATGGATAAATACCAGCAAATTGCGTTTCTCATTGGATTTGGCATCTGCACGGAATAAACGCCCCAAACCAGGAATAGCCCCTAGGCCCGGTACAGCCTGACGCGAATGAATCGAGTTATCGGAAATCAAGCCACCCAAAACGATGGTCTGGCCATGCTCAGCCAGAATCGAGGTTTTAATGGCACGCTTACTGGTAATTAAATCTTGAGCTTCGCCTTTGGGCTGCACAGCAGACACTTCCTGCTCGACCTCAAGACGCACCGAGCCACCTTCCCCAATATGCGGCACCACCTTTAACGTGACGCCAACATCCTTACGTTCCACCGTGGTATAAGGATTCAACCCTGCAGAAGTCGTGGTTGCAGAACCAGTGACAAACGGCACGTTTTGACCCACAACAATATAAGCTTCTTCATTGTCCATGGTGACAATGGACGGCGTCGAGAGCAGATTGGACTTAGTTTTGCTTTTTAGCGCCTGAATCAATGCGCCATAAAGTTTGCGTGAACCGTTATCACTTTCCCTGTAATCACCAAGTAACAACGAGGTACCGGTTCCCAAATTGGCCGCAGCACCTGCCGCACCACCGGCTACATATCCGGCGGCAAGCTCGGCAATACTTGCACCGACATTGCTAAAGTTGATTAAGCCGACGCCGTTGGTCAGATCACCCAAAGCCCACTGCACACCCAGCTGATCAGCATCATTACCTTCCACTTCAATAATGGCAGCTTCAATCAGAACCTGTTGACGCCGGATATCCAGCTGCTGAATGGCGGATTCAATTTCACGCATCAGTTGTGGATCAGCTTTCACCACCAAAGAGTTTTGACTGTCATCGGCAATAATGCTGACGCCGTTGGCATTAAAACTGGTGATGCTCTGCGCATTGCTATTTGAACCACCGGCCAAATTAATCGCCGGGGTCGAAATACTTGAAGAACTACTGTTGGAAGAACCACTGCCAGAACTGTTCATCATATTACTGTTTGATGAACTATTTGAATTAGACGAACCAGATACCGACTGGCCAGACACCAAACCTTGTAATATTTCCGCAAGATTTTTTGCACTGGCATATTTTAAGCGAAATACTTTTAACCCACCCAAACGGTCTGCTGCCGGCACATCCAGCATTTCAATCATCTGACGGATGCGTTTGCGCGTCGCAGTATCGCCTTTCAGCACAATACGGTTGGTACGGGTATCAGCAATAATCCGGATACGAGAACCCTTTAAATCTCGCGCTGCGCCGGTAGAACTCATCGATTCCAGCAAACCAAGCATTTCTTCAGCCTGACTGGATTGCAGAGTCACAGCTTCGACATCATTTTGCCCCGTACCATCCAGATTACGGATAATGGTTTCCAACTGATAAATATTACTGGCACGGTCTGACACAATTAGCGCATTGGTTCCAGCCACTGCCGATAAATGGGCGAATTGCGGCATCAATGGACGTATGGCAGGAATCAAGTCATTCGGATTGGTATTTTCCAGCCAGATCACCCGTGTGACAATTTGATCACCAGTTGCACGGTGCTTGCTGTCAAAAGGAACCCCCGAACTTTTGACATTGCTATCCGGAACCAGTTTGATGGTATTGCCTGAAGGAATGGCGACCACACCATTCACGTTCAATACCCCGAGAAATAAATCGTAGACTTCGGCTTTATTTAAAGGTTTATTGGAAATGACCGTAACATTGCCACGCACACGCGGATCAACAGCAAAATTTTTCCCGGTAATATCAGCCACTTCATTAATAAATGCAGTTAAATCAGCATCTCGTAAGTTGATTTTCCATGTTTGCGCATGAGTAGAGGTACTCACCATAGCAATCAGGGGTGCAGCCGCGAATAAAGCCCAAACTGGACGATGATGATTAAATAAAGCCATAAAGTTCCGTGCTTCCTAATCCTGTAAGGTGACGATGCATCACTTAAAAATTTTGTTGAATGGTCATCACTTGATCACCACGCTTTATTTCTATTTTGACCTGACCTTCACGTCGAGCCTGTTCCAGCAACTGGGCATCGCTTTGCCCCTGCCCGACAGCCTGCCCATTTAAAGACATGATCCGGTCACCGGGTTGAAGCCCCAGCTTACTGCGCAATGTCGCTGGAGTTCTGACCGTAACTTCATAGCCTCCACTTGCTGCATTGACCCCCATATCTTTTAAATATTGATCGCGGTCTTCCTGTATCTTCTGTACTGCTTGCCCTAAAGCATTTTGTTCCTGACTGGGCATCGCCGGAGTAGCCTGATTATTCATCGGCAAGCTGGTTGCTACAGGCGGAATAATGCTTTGATCCAGACCATTTTCCATGCCTTTAAATTGTAGTTCTCGCGTAGCACCATTGCTTTGACGCAACACCACCCGATCCCAATACACTTCAGCCAACTGATAAGATGTAGGTGCAATACTCTCACCGACCTGATAGCGATCAGACTGCTCATTGACTTTAATGACTGCGGAGGAAAATTGATTTGGATAACCGACCACCACACCTTGCAAAATCAAATTAACATTGTCTTCTGCAGCCGCTGTCCTGCCTGCTTCCTGAAACAGTGCAAATGAAGAAATATTCGCTACCTGCGGCTGCTGTGAACCCAGCTCAACACGTTCCAGCTGCATGACCTGAGGCGGCGCCACCAGCAGCCAAAAAATGTTCGCCAACTTCCAACATAAATATAAAATCAGCAGGATTAACAATATCGGAGCAATCCGGTCTGCCTGCTTCCAATTGAATTGTTGAATTTTTTCCAGCCATTGATTCATTAGAAGCCACCTTTAAACAAAGGTTGGCGCGAACTCATCACATAGGTGTCCAAACCCGCTTTACCATTATAGGAAGAAATATTCAGCAGCAGACGCTGAGTCAATTGCACATCAAGCATCAAGTTTTGGTTCAATTCTAATGCCATCAGTTTTTGATCACGCTGATCCCGAATATCAAAGCGCAGCTTATTATTTTCATCCGATAATTTTCCTTTCAGGGAAGGGATATTCATTCGATCCTGACGCTGGGCATAGTTATAAATCAACTCGCCACCCACCCATTGCAATTGACCATCTGCCCGAGCAAAGCCTTGTTCTTTTTTAAAATTAAAATTTATATCTTGCAATTGAATGGCATTGACCGGCCACTGCCATTCCACCAGATGTTTAAGCGTTTCCGGTGCAACCTGACCATTCAAGTTATGAATCATTATTTTTTTGCCAAAACCATACCCCACAATACCCTCAAGCTGGGTATGGCCACTATGTAACTCTATGTTTGCCCCTAAACGCAGCAAAAAAATATCCAGGGGTCGTGTTTTCCAACTCAACGACCCGGTCAAATTCCCCTTATGCCAATCCGCTTGCCCCTGCCAAATATTACCGCTTACATTTTGTAAAACCTGGTTGTTTTTATAAAATTTTGAAATGAGCCAAGCCGCTGGAATTTGGAGTAATACGAAAATTAAAAAAACACTGATGGAAAAAATCCACCACGTGATGTATTTGGGTTTGTTTATCATCCCATCACGACCCACATCAATTATTCTTCCCTAAACGCTAATATTATATTTCTACTCTTATTATGCACACTTTTTTCTCAACGCCAATTCAAAGATATAAAAACAGCCATAAAAAAACCAAGCTGAAAAGCTTGGTTTTTTAATCTAATCCAATTGGATGACTATCTGATGAATAATTCCTTAGATAAGAAAATCTTCCAATTTTGCACCACTTTCAAGTTCTGCAACCAACCAGCGAGGTTGTTTGCCACGACCTGTCCAGGTATCTGCTGCATTCTTTTTGCTACGGTAACGCGGCTCTACAGATTTGCGCGTACTTTTCTTACGTTTAGTTGCACCAAATTCCAGGATTTGTTCAATGGTTAAACCTACTTTATCGGCAATATCTAAAATTTGCTGATAGGCATCTTCAACCGCCTGATCTTTTTTAGAAGCAATTAATGCTTCAGCTTCAACTTGTAAACGCTTTAACTCTTCAACTGATAAATTACTAATGTCTGGCATCATATTAACTCCAAAAAAGGTTTTATATTTTTTATTTAAAACCAGCTCATAATATTTTTATTATTTAAAACATTCAATACATTTTTTTAAATAAACAACAATTCGCTAAACAGATTTTACAACTTACCCTTTATTAAACTATTAACTTTAAATTAAATGTTTTACCCTTAATTCAATTTCTGTCATTTTATGACGAATAATTTCAGGTATTTCCATTTTAAGCATTGTTTCCTTATTTACACAGACAATCACCGCCTCTGCCACAGCAACATTTTTTTGTTGTGACTCGCTCCATAATAAATAGCTCATACGGAATGCACTATTACGAATTTCCTCAACACGCACACCAATTTTAAGCCGGTCTGGATAAAATAGCGGACTGATATATTTACATTGATTCGATGCAACCACCGTATAAACGTCCTGTTCAAAAATATTCAAGGCATCCATATAGAAAATGCGGGCACTCTCGATATAACGGTAATACATGACGTTATTTACATGCCCAAAGGCATCCATATCGCCCCAGGCAACAGACTGATCATAAATGACCGCATAATCGGACAGGTTGAGCATATTTCTTACCTTTATATTTTTATTTCTACAAAATTTGCATTATTTTCAAAAATTAAATTTAACTGCTTAATCAAATCATCCTGACCTTTTAAAGTAGACTTAATTCTTAAATAACTCATCATGACATTATCTGGGTATAATTCAAGTAATTGATCAGCCTCAGCCATTCTTTCCGTCGCGGTATATACATGCCATTTTGCGAAGGTAAATACGGGCAAAGAAGGATATTTACTTTCCCAATAGTCAATTCGCTGTTCAACCATTAAATAATCTGGATTTTGCTTTAATAGTTGCTGCTGAAACCATAAATAAAAAACGTCTTGGTTAAATTGTTGATCCAGTAAATGTAATACCAGGGCTTCATGTTGCTGGCTCATTTCCGGCATACGTGATAACAGCTTTAACCATAACACCTTGATCTCATAATCACGGCTATAAATTTGGTCTTGCAAGTCTAAATAGCGCTGTTGCAAATTTTGCAAACTCTCGATATTGGCCTGGTCAAAATTAACCAGTAACTGCTGTAACCATTCCCGTTTTTTTTCTGTACCCAAATGTCCATATTTGGTCGAACGTAAATACATCCAGGGGAACTGAATCGCATACTTTTCCCACAAACTGGTTAATCTTAAATCATAAGCACTTTTTACATCATTTAACCAGGGTGACAGCTCGTGCTGATTTAAGAATTCAAGATGGGTTAATGCCTGCTCGGCATCATTTTGCGACAGGTAAATTTCTATGCGCTGTATTTCTGCCAATTCAAATGCCATCGCATTACTTTGATTTAAAATTGCAAGGGCTTGAGGATACTGCTGCTGCATCCAATACAAACGTGAACCTATAATGCCCTTTAATAAACCCGATTGAGAAAATACGTTTTGAATAAATTGGTGTTGATCTTGTGCTGCCTCTAATAACCAAATTACTGCCAACTGTTCATAAGGGTGCAAGTTTTTAAAATTAAAAACTGTTTCCAGCTTTCGTTGTTCCCGGGTTAAATAACGTTTAATGAGCAACCACAATAACTGGATCAACAGGCTTAAACTGGCCAGAATAATAAATATCATCCAGATATTGGTCTGAATTTGCCATTCACGCCAATATAAATACACATAACCTGCACCATAGCCATAACTTAAAACACTTAAGCCTGCGATAATGATTAAGCTGATAAAAGCATAGGCCAGTAAAATCTGCTTCATTGACTCATCACCCCAATAATGCACGCGTATTTAAACTAGGCGTAGGCACAACTGTAAATCCTTTGATCTTCTGGATATTCTGGATCAGCTGTCGCGACTTCTCATCAGGAATTTGATTTAACAATTGAATAATTTCAGTCAGGGATTTTTGATACTCTAAATATTGCCCCTGTTTTAAGGCCTGTTGCGCAATGAGCAGTCGGAGCTGCGCTTCTTTTAAAATTAACGGACGCTGCATAAGCGCCGTAGCAGGTTGTTTTGCAGGCTCAATCACTAGCCAACGTTGCCAGAAAAATTTACCCGATGTCTGGCTCGCGTTTAATTGGGGTGCCTGTAATTCCTGAGCCAAGGCAGCATCAAGTTGCCGGATCAGCGCATCCACTTTGATTTGCTGAGCCATCCGCTCACTGACAAAATGCTGAATAAGCTGATGATCTTTGGCAATAACCTGATGCAGACTTTGCTTCAATGGTGCCGCAAGGGCATATTGCTCAAGACTTTGATCCAAACGGGTTAATTTATCCAGAGCTGAGGTAAGCTGTTGTTGCTGCAACATAAATTCAATTAATTCTAGTTGCTGTTTAATCACCACAACTGGATCAATACTTGCCGCCTGAATGGCTTTTAAATTCTCTGCAGCCTGTGAACTTGCCGGTGCAGACTCTCCTGTCAGCATGACTTTGCGCTGTAAAGCGACAAATTGATCATTTAAATTTGCATTATTCTGTTCAATTCGATGCAGACTGGTATTTAATTCTGTTTGTTGTGCAGTAAGATTAAATAAGTCATAACTCAATTTAACAATCCAGAGCAGACTTAAAATAAATAATAAAATGAGTATTTTCTTCATGTGTTCCCTTGCACAACAACAAGCTTCTGCAAAATTGAATCTGTTTTTAAATCAGGTAGTCGCGTGATATTAAAACATGTTGCCTGATTTTTTTTATAATTCGAAACAACTTGATACAAGCGCTCTCCTAAAACCAGATAATGCCCTTTTGCAATCAACTGTTTTTGATCCTGCATGAGCTGAATCCAGTTCAGCCAACTCGCTTCGCTACTCACCACCATAGCATACTGTTTTTGTTTTTCTAATAAAAATAATACGTTGGCTAAATCTGGCTGAGTAAATACAGGACAACGGCGCTGGTATAATACAAAATTTAGAATTCGCATGCCTTGCTGTTTTAACTGATCTATCATAAACAGGCGCCCCCCTTCCCCACGCCAAAAAGCCAGACACTGACCTGAATGGAGGGATTGTAAAACAGGAAGTTGTAACATCCCTTCCGATGTTTCAACCTGAGGAACTTCAGCAGAAATACCATATTGCGCTAAAGCCTGAGCAGTGCGCTCCCCAACAGCAATCCACTGAATATGCTTAAGCTGATCCAACGTGATGCCCGACAGCTTTAAATAATCCATGCCGATTTGCACGGCCGTGGGACTGACCACCACAATCACCTGTGCAGCAGGCAACTGCCGATAAAGTTCAGACAAATCCGCTGACCAAGCCTGTGGCAGCAATTCCAGTAAAGGTAAATCCAACACGTCAATTTGAGCCAGGCGCAATGCATGACTCAATTCTTCTGCACGGTCTTGCGGACGTGTATTGATAAAGAGCATATTAATATAGGGCTTTCAGCAAATCACCCGCACCTTGGGCTAATAATTCTTTAGCCAAAGCTACCCCGATTTGTTCGGCTTGGGCACTATCACCCACCTGTTCCGCTTTGAGTAAAGTTTTGCCGTCTACACTACCCACACGACCTTGCAGATGCACCTGCCCCTGTTCAAGGATGGCATAACCTGCAATCGGCACCTGACAGCCACCTTCTAAATAGGCATTAAATGCACGTTCTGCACGTACACAAACATCAGTTTCACTATGTAGCAGCGGTAAAATAAGATCCAGCACAGCCTGATCTTCTGCACGACATTCCAGACCAAGCGCTCCCTGCCCAACTGCCGGCAAGCTCACTTCCGCTGGCAACGTATGACGAATACGTTCAGCCAGACCCAAACGCTTCAAACCTGCACTTGCCAGAATAATGGCATCATAAAGACCTGCATCCAGTTTGGATAAACGCGTACCCACGTTGCCACGCAAATCAATAATCTCTAAATCAGGACGGGTTTTTAAAATTTGGCTTTTACGACGCAGACTTGATGTACCCACTTTAGCGCCTTGTGGCAACTCTTCAAAACTTGCATAAGTATTAGACACAAAGGCATCCAGCGGATCTTCACGCTCGCAAATCACAGCGAGTGATAAACCGGCAGGCAACTTCATCGGCACATCTTTCATTGAATGCACCGCCAAGTCTGCACGGCCATCAAGCAGTGCTGCTTCTAATTCTTTAACAAAGAGTCCTTTTCCACCAATCTTGGCCAAAGGTGTATCCAAGATTTTGTCGCCCTGGGTGACGAAGGTCACTAACTCAACTTTAAGATCAGCATGCAATGCCTCTAAACGGGCACGAATATGTTCCGCCTGCCATAAAGCAAGCGGGCTTTGTCGAGTTGCAATCTTCAAAATCTTCATAAATCCAGGAAACAGTTAATAAGTGCGTTAGTGTAAACTTAACGCGCTGACTGGAAAATGCAAGTAAATTTGCACTATCGTGTCACCTAAATTCATGAAAACAGATTTACATCTTTTGGATGCGTTCTCTTAAATTGGGCAGATGACGTCGGCTGACGGCCAGGCGCTCTTCCAGTTCACGGCAACGCACCTGATACTGTCCCGAACTGATCACTTCAAGACCCTCCAGAAAATGCACTGAAACCAGGGCATTGCGATGAATTCGAATAAACTGGTCGCCAAATTCATTTTCCAGATCTTTTAAAGTTTCATCGATCAGCACACTGCCATTTTTATGCCGTACCGTGACATATTTCTGATCTGCTAAAAAATAATAAATATTTTCTACAGGAACCAGTTCCACACCACGATAGGTTTTCGCCACAATCTGGTGGCGTTTTATATTGAGTTCGTCCATATCTTCTTTTTGTTTTAAAGTGCTCATTTGTGCTTGAGTCAGTTTTGTTAAATGATCTAATACCTGTTGCAATTCCTGCTGCATCACAGGTTTCAGTAAATAGCCTTCTGCATGCGACTTAAATGCCTCCAAAGCATGTTCATCATAAGCAGTACAGAAAACAATGGCGGGCATAGGATCAAGCTGGCGCAAATATTCGGCACAGCTCAAGCCATCCATTTCAGGCATTTGAATATCTAAAAGTACTACATCCGGCTCATAGAATTGAGTCATTTCAATTGCTTGCTGCCCATAACTTGCAGTAGCAACCACCTGATGTCCCAATTGCGTAACTAAACGTGACAAGCGCTCTACGGCGAGAGGTTCATCATCGCAAATCAGGATGTCCATTTCTCCTCCTTCACAGTTACCATGATTTTTTTTATAGGTTAACTATGATCTTTTATTTATATCGATATTGCACAACTGTGGTAAATATTCCCTTCCCCGCGTATGTCTGAAAAGTTGCAGAACGCCCATAATAAGCCTCAAGCCGCTGCTTAACATTTTCAACTGCAATACCATGTCCCTGTCGTAAATTTATTTTATCCTGTGTATAAGGGTTAGTAATGACTATATTGACTTGATTTTGCAATATTTCAATCAATATGCTTATCGTACTCTTTGTTAGAAATTTTTCAACTCCATGAAAAATACTATTTTCCACTAAAGGTTGTAAAGTTAATAGTGGAATTTGTATTTTAGAAAAAAGTACTTCTTCATCATATTTCCATTCCACCTGTAAGCGATCCCCCAGGCGAATCTGTTCAATAGCCAGATAACGCTGGCACAGTTCAATTTCATCTTTTAAGCGGACCAGTTTAAGTTCTTTAAAACTGGCACGAAATAACTGTGATAAATTCAGTAACATTTGTTCAGCTTTATCTGGATCAATGCTAATTAAACTAATCACAGTATTCAGGCTATTAAATAAAAAATGTGGATGAATCCGCGCCTGCATGGCCTGAATCCGTGCATTCAACTCACTGTTTTGCTGACACGCCCATTGTTCTCGCATATATAAATAACGAAAACAAAGGCTTCCAATCAGTACGCCATAACTTAGATGTAGTCCCGTTCCATCGAACAAAACCTGTAGCGTCAAATGCTGGAATTGAAAATTTTGTCCAAAGAAAATAACACCGTTCAGCACCACCGTGGTCAATAACACGATAATCTGCAGCAAAACAAAGCCCGCAACCAGGGTCTGCCCAAAACTGAAGTGCTGAATTTTTCTCTGCAGGCGCTCAATCAAGGCAACAAAAGCCAGTAAAACCCAATCAATGAACAATATATATTGCAGCAGACGACCCACACTTAAAGCCGTCCAGGATTGTGCTTCTGCCAGGGCCAAGATGACCGCCAAAATATTGCTGGCAATAAATAATTCAATTAGATGTTGCCAATGCCCTATTTTCGTAAAAAAATAGGCGTGATTGTTTTCCCCATCATCTGTATACGTCGAAGTTGGATCGACTTGTTTTTCGGCAAGTGATTCTGAATTTGCTATACTCTTGTTCAAATTACTGCTTTTTATTTTATTGAGCCGATATGACCACATCTTCTAATTCCTCAAATCCGTCACAAGCCCAAACTTCGGGTATGTGGGGCGGTCGTTTCTCTGAAGCTACTGACGCATTTGTTGCTGAATTTACAGCATCTGTTCAATTTGACCAACGCTTTTATAAACAAGATATTGCAGGTTCTATTGCCCATGCAACCATGCTTGCCAAAGTAGGGGTTTTAACTGAACAGGAACGTGATGACATCATTAACGGTTTAAACACCATTAAAGCTGAAATCGAAGCAGGTGATTTCGAATGGCGCATTGATTTAGAAGATGTGCATATGAACATTGAGTCGCGCTTGACCAGTCGTATTGGCATCACTGGTAAAAAATTGCACACTGGCCGTAGCCGTAACGACCAGGTGGCAACAGACATCCGTTTATATGTACGTGATGAAATTGATGCAATTTTAGAGTTATTGCAAAAATTACAAAAAGGCATTTTGGGTCTGGCGGCGAAAAATACCAACACGATTATGCCGGGCTTTACCCATCTGCAAACCGCTCAGCCAGTGACTTTCGGTCACCATTTGATGGCGTGGTTTGAAATGCTGGTACGTGATTCTGAGCGTTTGATTGACTGCCGTAAACGTGTGAATCGCTTGCCACTTGGTTCTGCTGCACTTGCAGGTACCACCTATCCGATCGAGCGTGAATACACCGCACAGCTTTTAGGCTTTGAAGCCGTGTGTGAAAACTCGCTGGATGCTGTTTCTGACCGTGATTTCGGTATTGAATTCAATGCTGCTGCATCTTTAATTATGATGCACCTGTCGCGTATGTCGGAAGAAATGATCCTGTGGACCTCTGCGCAGTTCAAATTCGTGAACATTCCTGACCGTTTCTGTACCGGTTCTTCAATCATGCCGCAAAAGAAAAACCCGGATGTGCCTGAGTTGATTCGTGGTAAGACTGGTCGCGTATACGGTGACTTGATGAGCCTGTTGACATTGATGAAAGGTCAACCATTGGCGTATAACAAGGACAACCAGGAAGACAAAGAACCATTATTTGACGCAATCGATACGGTTCGTGGTTCATTGATGGCATTTGCTGACATGATTCCTGCATTGGTTCCAAATGTTGAAATCATGCGTGAAGCTGCGTTACGTGGTTTCTCAACTGCAACTGACCTGGCAGATTATCTGGTGAAAAATGGCGTGGCATTCCGTGATGCACATGAAATTGTCGGTAAAGCAGTTGCGCTAGGTGTGCAAGAAGGTAAAGACCTGTCTGAATTGACACTTGAGCAACTTCAACAGTTCTCTGACTTGATTCAAGCTGACGTGTTTGAAAAAGCCTTGACTCTTGAAGCGTCTGTCAATGCACGTAACCACATTGGTGGTACTGCACCTGCACAGGTTGAAGCAGCCATTACCCGTGCCTACGCTCGTTTAGAAAAACTTTACGCTTAAGGAAAACTGATATGTCTCGACAAGTATTTTGCCGTAAGTATCAAACAGAAATGGAAGGTTTAGACTTTGCACCATTCCCGGGTGCAAAGGGTCAAGAACTATTTGACACTGTGTCTAAACAGGCTTGGCAAGAATGGCTCAAACATCAAACCACGCTCATTAACGAGAAGCGTTTAAATGTGTTTGAACCGGTTGCGAAAAAATTTCTTGAAGAACAACGTGAAAAATTCTTCAGCAATGATGAAACTTTAGAAAAAGCTGAAGGCCTAAAGCCTGAGTGAGGATCAGTGGAGCACTGCTCCCACCCGAACGCAAGGCGAAGGCTGTGCCTGAGCGTAATTAGATAGAGCGCTGCTTTAAATTTTACTCAAGACAAGCGAAGCGCGTAGTTTTGACTGTCAAAAGGGAATCTCAAAAGATTCCCTTTTTAGCTTAGGAGCACTGCTCCGCTACACCGCAAGACGAGAAGCTATGCTTTGCTCGCGCAGGCTTTAATCTGAAAAGAAATCTCCATTATTGGGGATTTCTTTTTTTAAGCCGCTCTAAAAATTACCTAAGATAAGCGAAGCGCGTAGACAGGCATTAAAAAAAGCTCCTGAAACAGGGGCTTTTCTTCTTATGGAGCACTTCTCCACCCTGAGGAATATATTCCGTAAGAAGACAAGTAGTTATGCTATGCGCAGGCAAGTATTAAAAAAAGCCTCGTCAGAGACTCCTTTTAATGCTTACCCCCCTTTTTAAAGGAGGAAGCTACTAAATTAAATCAATACTGACGATATTTGTTCCAGGGTAGTTTCATTGTCAAAAACCATCTTTTCTCGGGATTTTTATATTTACTGAAAAATACAACTTAAACATTAATTTTCTATTCATTTTTTTATTTTAAAAATTCCACTTATCTCATAAATTTTTTAAACATTTAGAAATAACTGTAATTCAAAACTACATTTCTAAATAAAACTATACATTACAACACAATAACCTACATGATTTAGCGGTTTTCCTCTCTTATACTTGATCTCAAGTAGATGGTTATCCATCTTATTACAACTATAAATATTCCCGATTTCAATCCTAGGTTTCCCCCAAAATCTAGGATTTTTTTTATCTACTATATTTAATGGTTATCTTTCCAAAAAAGTAGCCTAGAAATAAAAAAACGCCCATTCAGGACGTTTTTTATTTGAGTTTTTAAATCTAAGCTTAAGGCTGTTTTAAATAAGGCCATGCGGCTTTTAAATAAATAAACATTGACCATAATGTCAAAATGACCGCCGTGTAAAGTAAGGCATAAGCCAACATTTCAAACGGCTGCCAATTCAGTAAAAATACTGAAATCGCAATCATCTGGAAAGCGGTTTTATATTTACCTACAGTCGATACAGCAACACTGGTACGTGCCCCAAGCTCTGCCATCCATTCGCGCAAGGCAGAAACCGTAATTTCACGTGAAATAATGACAATGGCAGCAAAAGCCATAGAAATGCTCGGTTGCCATTGCACCAGAACAATCAATGCAGCCGCAACCATCAGCTTATCCGCTACAGGGTCCAAAAAACGGCCGAATGCAGAAGTTTGATTGAGTGAGCGCGCCAAATAGCCATCGAACCAGTCTGTTACTGCAGCAATCACAAAAATGGCCGTTAAAATAATGTGACGAGTCATATTTGTATCATGACCTGCGACACCAACTGCAGGTGGCCAATATGCCACCAGCAAAAAAACAGGTATTAAAGCAATACGCGCCAAAGTCAAGATATTTGGAATATTCAGGATGCGACCTGTAGTCATAGACACCGCCAATTTTTCCCCTTTATGTACAATGAAAAACCACACATATTTTGAGGATTGATTCATCGTTAATAAGAGTCACTTTATACGAATTGCTATAAAGTGTCACTAGGCAAACACGGTAACTGTCTGTCTGGAAATCGCAATCAGCCTATTTTCTGCGTCCCAAAGGTGGGCATATTCGGTGGAATAGCCTTCTGCAGCATAATCGGTAAATACTTTATATTTAAACCAATCATGCACATGATTTTTTAGAGGATGAACATAAGTCACATGCCAGGTCAGCGAACTGGCCGGTGCGAATGTGTTAAACATGGGCAATACCCCTGGCGGCCACATATCAAAGGCCACCATCAAGTCGGCGACGGTCATTTCCCGATTGTCATGCCGATCCGGATTAAAACGCATCCAGCCACTAAAATCAGGTTTCACACTGCCAGTGCATGGATATTGTCCATCTACCCAGACCAGGTCCATCTGCCCAAAACATTCCGGTGCCAAAGGATGATGCTCCGCAATGTTTAATTGCTCAGGCATAGGAAATTCAGGTGCAAGTCGTTCCTGTTGCACGGAAATAGTCGACTGGCGATGGGTACCAAAACTGGCAATCAAAATACTTTGCACGGCATCATCTTGCCAGAGTCGTACTTCAACCGTGGTCACAGACTTGCCTTGCCGCAAGATTTCAGCACTCAACCGGACCGGGGCCATTTGCACTGGACCGACAAAGGTCACACTGGTACTTAACAACTGTGTGTCCGCATCTGCAACAGCAAGTAAGGCTTTTTGCATCATCATGCCTGCGACCAGACCACCATAAATGGTCCGTCCTTGCAGCCAGCCTTGCGGAATATTGATCCATTCATTCTGTTCAATTGCTGTGAATAATTGGCGCAGTGACATCCTGTGTCCTTTGGAGTTTTTTGATTTGCTCTATCTTTCACTTATTTTTAATTGTTGTGAATGATCAATGACTCATGCGTCAGTGAGCATTTCGGTCAATCTGCCTGAATTTATTCATGCAGCACTTTATAAATGGTACGGGCCATCACATCTCCCAAACCGGGAACCAGTTTCAAATCATTTTCTGAAGCCTTGAGCACGCCTTGAATACCGCCAAAATGGGTGAGCAAATCACGGCGGCGTTTCGGCCCCAGTCCGGGAATCACTTCCAGTACCGATGAGCCACGTTTCTTGTCGCGTTTGGCACGGTGTTTGGTAATGGCAAAACGGTGCGCTTCATCGCGTACCTGTTGAATCAGATGCAGTGCTTTATGGTCTTCTGGCAACTGGATTTTTGTGCTATCGGTAAAATGCAAGGTTTCCAGACCGGGTTTACGCCCTTCTCCTTTGGATACCCCGACCATAAAGGCATCCAGCCCCAGCTCCTGCATCACCTCCATCGCCATATGCAACTGACCTTTGCCGCCATCAATCAGCAGTAAATCCGGCAGCATGGCTTTTTTATAACGACGGGTCAGTGCCTGACGCATGGCCGCATAGTCATCACCGCCGGTAATATCATCAATGGCGAACTGGCGGTAATCGCGTTTACGCGCCCCACCGGCATCGAACACCACACAGGAAGCAATGGTAGCTTCGCCCATGGTATGCGAGATATCAAAACATTCAATCCGGTCAATCGGACGCCCCACCACCTGTTCCAGCTGATGAAAGCGTTCATTCAGTTCAAAATGATTGGCTAACTGGCCTTTAATAGCATGCTGTACATTCATATTTGCCAGTTCCAGCCATTCGGCACGGGTTTCCCGAACATTGTGCTTGATCTGCACTTTCTTGCCGAATTCCTGATGTAGCGCCTGTTCCAACTCTTTGCGATCGGGGATCTCGACATTGACGATCAGCTCGGCAGGCACTTCATCGGCGACCTGAAAATAGAAGTTTGCCATGAAGTCTGACAACATTTGCCCCAGATCATCACCCAGCATATCCGGGAAATAGCTTTTACCGCCCAACATTTTGCCGTTACGCACATGCATGATCTGCACACAGGTCACTCCGGCATGATAGGCAATCGCCAAGATATCGGCTTCACCTTTGAGTTTATAAATCGCCTGTTGCGATTGCACATCGCGAAGCAGTGCCATACGATCACGATAAAATACAGCTTTTTCAAATTCGAGTTTTTCAGCGGCTTCTTCCATTTTCTGAATCAATTCTTGATTCAATTCTTTGGTATCACCCTGTAAAAAGCGAATCGAGTTATTCACATCTTCCTGATAATCTTCAGGCGAAATCAACCCGACACAGGGTGCGGTACAGCGTTTAATCTGATACTGCAAACACGGACGTTTACGCTGGGCAAAATAGCTGTTTTCACACTGGCGTACATTAAACAACTTTTGCAACACCACCAGCGTATCCCGGGCATTATAGGCACTTGGATAAGGCCCAAAGAACTTGCCGACTTGATGTTTGCCCTTGCCACGACCGGCCGCAATACGCGGGTATGGCTTGTCACTGGAAACAAAAATATAGACATAGGATTTGTCGTCACGCAGCATAATGTTGTACGGTGGACGATGCAGCTTGATCAGGTTCTGTTCCAGCAATAAGGCTTCGGTTTCCGAGCGCACCACCAGCGTTTCAATATCATAAATCCGCGCCACCAAAGCCTGGGTTTTAGGATGTTCGATGGTTTTAACGAAATAACTCGACACGCGGTTTTTTAGATTCTTGGCTTTACCGACATACAGCAGTTCACCGTCTTTGCCCAACATCCGGTAAACCCCGGGCAAAGTGGTCATATGGGCTAAAATTTTTTCAATATTTTCACGTGCGTTTTCGTTCACATTCAGCCTTATTCACAATGATGTCTGCTTTGCTACATGATGTGATGGTTTTCACGCCATTTTCAAGCCAATCCGGGATTTTCCTCATCATCAAACAAAGTTCCAGCAATCACTTGATTGCTAAAAGCTATAAGTAAATTGCGCGTATTTTGCTATGCTCAGGCCATCTGAACAATTTGGATCAAACTGAATGACGACTCCCAATCACGCCATGCATATCGTCAAACCCGACACTGCAACGCATAGCACATCTGAAAAAGATAAACTGATTGGCAAGCCGCGTTTTCACTTTGAACCGCTTGAGGTCATGCAGCTGTTGAAGCAGCGCATTATTGGACAGGACGCAGCACTGCAAGAAATTGAAAAAATGCTGCATGTGGTCAAAGCCGATTTTTCCAGTCCTGAACGCCCGCTATCGGTAACCTTGATGCTCGGCCCTACCGGAGTCGGTAAAACCGAAACCGTGCGTTTAATTGCCGAAGCTATTTATGGTCGCCCGGATGCCTTCTGTCGCATCGATATGAATACCCTGGCACAGGAACACTATGCCGCCGCCATTACTGGTGCACCTCCCGGCTATGTCGGTTCCAAAGAAGGGCATAGCCTGTTTGATGAAACCGCGATTGCCGGTTCACACACCCGTCCAGGGATTGTACTGTTTGATGAACTGGAGAAAGCCTCGACCGAGGTGATTCGCGGTTTAATGAATGTGCTGGATACCGGAAAACTCACCCTGACGTCCGGCACCAAAACCATCGACTTTCGCAACTGCATGATTTTTATGACCAGTAACGTCGGTGCACAGGCAGCACAGCAATATCTGGATAAACTGAATTTCTTGCCTAAGAAAATGCAGGATCTATGTCTGAAAAAAATACCGACCAAAACCATTATTGAAAAAGTCATGTTTAAAAAATTCGATCCGGAATTTTTAAACCGTATTGATCGGACTTTACATTATCAGGCGGTACAGGATGATGCCCTGCCTAAACTGGTAGACATTGAACTGCAAAAACTGAATCAGCGCCTGCAACATCAAAAACGTCAGGTGATTTTGACCGATGCAGCCAAAGCACACTTTTATAAAGATCATGATATCCGTTTTGGCGCACGCCATTTGGCGCGCAAAATGCGGACTGAACTGGAACCGATTATGGCGGTATATTTTTTAAATTATCCTGAAAAAGCACAGCTCACTTTGAGCTATGCAGATGGGCAATTGATCATTCAGCCCGAATAATCATTGTTAGAATCTTTCTGATTATCATCCTTGCAGTCAAATGCTCAAACAGGTATTTGACTGCAAATGTGCCTCGCTTTTATAAACTGCACATTCCCTTCAAAGCTGCGGATCCGTGATCTTTAGCTTAAAACTTCAGTTTAAGCATCACCTCGTGGAGCTGAAAATTTTGGCTGATTGACTATTTTGACTAAAACAAGCCCATAAAAAACTTGAAATAGCCAGGTTGTAACCGATATAAATAAGCACGAAATTATTAGAAAACCTTAATCTAAACAAAAAGTTCATCACATTTTTACCTAATACAGTAAAAATAAGGCGGCCAATCACCCGGGATTGTTGAAAAAAAATTGATGACCCTAGCGTCACGGCTTGATACAACTTGTTATGTTCTTTTTGGATATAGTTATCGTAAGATTGGCGAAGCATAAATGTGCGCGGGAAATGCGTACATGCTTCACAACATCAACTTAGAAGTCCTCCAAAATAAAGGAGATCAGGCATGATCCACGCTGGCAATGCCATTACCGTCCAAATGCTTTCGGACGGAATTGCAGAATTCCGCTTTGACTTACAAGGTGAGTCGGTCAACAAATTTAACCGTGCAACAATTGAAGATTTTAAAGCCGCCATTGAAGCTGTAAAAGCAGATAGCGCGATTAAAGGTTTAGTTGTTACTTCAGGTAAATCAACATTTATCGTTGGCGCAGACATCACTGAATTTGGTGAAAACTTCGCTCAAGGCGAAAAAGCGATTGTGGATTGGGCTTTGCCTGTTCACGACATCTTCAATGCATTTGAAGATCTAGAGATTCCTAAAGTTGCTGCAATCAATGGTATGGCATTGGGCGGCGGCTTTGAAATGTGCTTAGTCTGTGACTACCGTGTGATGTCAGAAGCAGCTCAAGTCGGCCTTCCAGAAATCAAACTGGGCATCTACCCTGGTTTCGGTGGTACTGTTCGTTTAAGCCGTGTTATTGGTATCGACAATGCGGTTGAATGGATGGCAATGGCTGCGCCTAAAAAACCTGCTGCTGCCCTTAAAGACGGTGCTGTTGATGCGGTTGTGGCTGCAGACAAACTTACTGACGCTGCAATTGACTTGGTTAAACAAGCACTTGCTGGCCGTGTAGACTGGAAAGCAAAACGCCAAGAAAAATTAGACCCTATTAAATTGAACCCGCTTGAACAAATGATGGCGTTCAATACGGCGAAAGGTGCGGTACTTGCGAAAGCAAACCCTGCTCAATACCCTGCGCCTAAACTTCTGCTTGATTCATTACAGGCAGGTGCAAGCCTTCCACGTAACGAAGCTTTAAAAGTAGAAGCTGAAGGTTTTGCTAAAGCTGCGATCACTCCACAAGCTGGCGCGTTGATCGGTTTATTCATCAACGACCAAGTTGTGAAGAAAACTTCTAAGAAATATGAAAAAGGTGCTCATCCTGTAAACCAAGCCGCTGTACTTGGTGCTGGTATCATGGGTGGTGGTATTGCTTACCAAGCGGCAAGCAAAGGCACACCAATCATCATGAAAGACATTGGTAATCCACAACTTGCACTGGGTATGAAAGAAGCGAATGGCTTGTTAACAAAACAAGTTGAACGCAAGAAAATGAAACCTGCGCAAATGGGTGAAACCCTTGCTCGCATCCGTCCAACTTTAAGCTACGAAGAGTTTAAAGAAGTGGACATCGTGATTGAAGCGGTAACTGAAAACCCTAAAGTGAAAGGCATTGTATTGGCTGAAACCGAGAAGAATGTTCGTGAAAACACGATCATTGCTTCTAACACTTCAACCATTTCAATTACTCGCCTGGCTGAAAACCTGCAACGTCCTGAAAACTTCGTGGGTATGCACTTCTTTAACCCGGTGCACATGATGCCACTTGTAGAAGTCATCCGTGGTGAGAAAACTTCTGCTGAAGCGATTGCAACTACTGTGGTTCTTGCTCAGAAAATGGGTAAAACACCTATCGTTGTGAATGACTGCCCGGGCTTCCTTGTGAACCGTGTATTGTTCCCTTACTTCGGTGCGTTCGACCTTCTTCTTAAAGATGGTGCAGACTTCCAGCAAATCGATAAAGTGATGGAACGTTTCGGCTGGCCGATGGGTCCTGCTTACCTGATGGACGTTGTGGGTATCGACACAGGTGTTCACGGTGCAGAAGTGATGGCCGAAGGCTTCCCTGACCGCATGAAACCGGACTTCAAAGGTTCGATTCAAACTATGTACGAAGCAAAACGTTTGGGTCAAAAGAATGACGTTGGTTTCTACAAATATGAATTAGACCGTAAAGGCAAAAAAGCGAAAGTGGTTGATCCAACTGCATATGAGCTTGTTGCTTCTGTTGCGACAAGCGACAAACGCGAATTTGATGCTCAAGAAATCATTGACCGTATGATGCTGACTTTCTGTAACGAAACTGTTCGTTGCCTGGAAGACAACATTGTAGCAACTGCTTCTGAAGCAGATATGGCGATGATCATGGGTGTAGGTTTCCCTCCATTCCGCGGTGGTCCATGCCGTTACATCGACCAAACTGGTGTTGCTGAATACGTTGCACTTTGCGACAAATACGCTCACTTAGGTAAGGCTTATGAAGCGCCACAAATGTTGCGCGACATGGCTGCTAACAACAAAAAATTCTACGGTTAAGGAGCAACGTGAATGGCTACTTTAAATCCGCGTGACGTTGTCATCGTTGATGGTGTACGTTCAGCAATGGGTAAATCCAAAAACGGTATGTTCCGCAATGTACGTGCTGACAGCTTGTCTGCTGAATTGGTTCGTGCTTTGGTTGCCCGTAACCAGTTTGATGTCAACGAAGTTGAAGACCTGATCTGGGGCTGTGTCAACCAGACGCTTGAACAAGGTATGAACATTGCCCGTAACATTGGTTTATTGGCTGACTTGCCTAAAACTGTTGCAGGTCAAACGATTAACCGTCTTTGTGGTTCTTCAATGCAGGCAATCCATGCTGCGGCGGCGCAAATTGCAACCAACCAGGGTGATATCTTCATCATTGGTGGTGTAGAGCACATGGGTCACGTTGGCATGATGCACGGCATCGACATCAACCCTGAAGCGTCTAAGCACTATGCAAAAGCATCTAACATGATGGGCTTAACTGCTGAAATGTTGGGTCGTATGAATGGTATCACTCGTGAAGAACAGGATGCGTTTGGTGTTGAATCTCACCGCCGCGCTTGGGCTGCAACGCAAGAAGGTCGTTTCAAAAACGAAATTATTGGTGTTGAAGGTCACGACCAGAACGGTTTCAAAATCCTGTGCGACATCGACGAAGTGATTCGTCCAGATGCCAACCTTGAAGCATTCCAGGCTTTACGTCCAGCATTTGACCCGAAAGGCGGTACAGTGACTGCTGCAACATCTTCAGCATTGTCTGATGGTGCATCTGCAATGTTGTTGATGTCTGCTGAACGTGCGCAAGCGCTTGGCCTTAAGCCACGTGCGGTCATCCGCTCTATGGCGGTTGCAGGCTGTGATGCTGCGATCATGGGTTATGGTCCAGTTCCAGCTACGCAAAAAGCGCTGAAACGTGCAGGCTTGTCGATTGCTGACATTCAAACTATTGAATTAAACGAAGCGTTTGCTGCTCAAGGTTTGTCGGTTCTTAAAGGCTTAGGCATTTATGACCAGCAAGACCGTGTGAACCTGAATGGTGGTGCGATTGCGCTGGGTCACCCATTGGGTTGTTCTGGTGCGCGTATCACAACGACATTGCTGAACGTTATGGAGCAACAAGATACACAAATCGGTCTTGCGACCATGTGTATTGGTCTTGGTCAAGGTATCGCAACGATTATCGAACGTGTTTAAGATTTAAATACCTAGATAAAAAACCCCGCTTATTGCGGGGTTTTTTATGTTTTGAATTTTAATAGATCTATTTCATAAATCAAAAAGTAAACATTAATTGGCAGTGAAATTAATATTGAAAGTTCCTTCTCCCTTTGGGAGAAGGCTAGGATGAGGGGATTTTTTAATTTCATCCTCTCCCTCTTGCGCGTAATTACGCTCATCCTTAAAAAGGAGAGGGAATTTCCATTGTGAAATAAATTACAGTGAAACCCTCTGCGCCAGCAAAGTTGCAAAATGCTGTTTAATCCGATTTCCCTGTGCATCCACCCGATGCAACTCACCGACATTTTCATTGTATTTAATAATGTTCCAACCCTCATACAAAGCACTTAACTCCCATGGCTTAAAGGCAAATGGAAAGTCAGGCTGTGCCGGAAGGTCGTCCGTATTCATCGCACAGACAATCAGGTTATAGCCTCCCGGAACAGTCGCTTGTTGCATCTTCTTAATCAGAGGTTTCACCGTTTGGGCTTGCAAGAACATCATCACCACAGTACAGCAAATAAAGTCATAACGGCCGGTAATACTTGGGTCTGCATTTAAATCACGCTGTTGCACCTGAATATTATCAATCTGCTCACTCTGAATAATCTGCCTTAACTTTTGCAGGCTGTTTTCATTGACATCCCAGGCATCCACCTCAAAACCATGCTGACTTAAATACAGCGCATTACGCCCCTGCCCACAGCCAACATCCAGGGCACGGCCACCTTGCAAATACGGCGTAGCAGCCAGAATTTCCGAGTGAGTAGGTGAAAGCTGATATTTTTTAGTGAAATAATCCTGTGGCAGACAGTAAAACTGTAGCTGACATTCAATGTCATCACTGGCAGAAACAATTTTGTGCCACGCCTGCGGCTCAATAAAAGGCGGTTGCTGCTCTGGGCTAAAGACATGCTCGGACTTTACGGCTCCCGATTCATCCAGCATGGCAAAATTCAGCTCACCCTTGAATACTGTCAGCTTTGCCCAGGTACCGGCTTTGGTATTGTGCTGATTTTTAAACCCTTGCGGAATACTCTGCTGTGTCCAGACAGGGAGTTCTTTATAACACATAAGCTGTTGCATAAAAGACTGCGCTCCAAAGCATCGGTGGTTGGGCTAAAATTAATCAGTTGATGATCTATGTTTTTAGCATAGCCCGTTCCACAGCAGAATGAAATAAGCTAACGATATGCCATTTGGGCAAACTAAAAGCCCTATAGAAAAGCAAAAAAACTGCCCGATACGGACAGTTTTTGGGAAACTTTAAAAGCGAGATAAATATTTTTTTAATGCAACAGTTGTTCGCGCAACCATTCCATATATTTTTCTTTGTCCATAAAGTCGGGGGCGCTACCGGTGTCCAAATTATAATACTGCTGATTGAACTGAATCACAATCTGCTCGGTATGATGCCAACCTTCAATCATTTCAAAGTATTGATTGAAGAAAAAGCGGTTTTTACCCCTGTTGTTTAAGCTTTCTAGTTTTGGATAGTTTTTATTCGCAACAAACTCACTATACACATGCTGAATATCATCAAAAACGTGTATGGTTTTCATGACTCACCTGCCTGGATTTCATATTGTGATTTTTATGACTGTTTTAATCTAGCAATAGAATTTGAATAATAAATGACAGCTAGATTGCAAAACTGTCATGTTTAAAAAGATGAAATCTGTTTGTTCAACTGTATGATCGTTTTGCGGGACAAAGCTCAAGAAAAATTAAATCATCGCCATTCTCAAACATATTAATTCCTGTTTAATCAAACCCCGATGGAACTAAAAATTCAAAGATATGTAACCCATCTGCAACATCGTGTTATCACTCTGTTAATTTAGTTGAATATTCACACAATCAAAGCTAACTAACTTGTTAACTTTTAAAAAATTAATATCTCTAGCGTTAATATAAGCCGTACAAAAAACCTCTTTATTCTCACGATTGAGTAATCCACATGAATACTATTAAAACTGTCTTGACGATCACTTTAGTTGCAGGTACAACCTCTGCTATGGCTGCTACTGCTGTAGAAACCACGCCAGCTGCCAAGGTTGCCGCATTAAAAGCACAAGTAAAAGCAGACACCATTCAGACAGCAAGCACTGTTAAAGCAGCAGCTGCCACAACAAAAGAAAAAGCGGAAGTTAAAACCAAAACTGCTGCACACAAAACTGTAGCAGCTAAAAATGCAGCCGTAGCTAAAACTGTAACTGCAAATGAAAAAGCTGTTGCTAAAACCGTAGCAGCAAAAGAAAAAGCTGTCGTTGCCACTCAAACTGCCGCTCACAAAACAGAAGCCGCTAAAGATGCTGCTGTAGCTAAAACTGTAGCAACTAAAGACGCAACTGTAGCAAAAGCGGTTGAAGCAAAAGAAGCAACAAAAACTGCAGCTCATAACACTGTAGTCGCTAAAGATGCCGCTGTTGCTAAAACTGTAGAGGCTAAAGATGCTGTAGTAGAAAAAACAGCTAAGGTGAAAGACGCAACTGTTGCTCAAGCAACTGAAGCAAAAGATGCGACTGTAGAAAAAACAGCTGACCTAAAAGAAGCAGTTGCTGAAAAAGCAGATGCGGCTAAAACTGAAGTAAAAGCTGAGAAAAAATCATTCTTCTCTTGGTTTAAAAAATCTGCGGCTTAATTTGCATAACGCATTTTAACCGTAAAAAAGGATGCCATTAATGAGCATCCTTTTTCAGTTATAGTGAAAAATATTGTGATCCACATACTGCCCAGCTAGCGAATAGTATTATTCGGTGTATTGATTCGCTGTTGTTGCAACTGTCTGATTGCTTCATTTAGCGAAGTATTTTCCAAAACACCCAGTGAAAGTTGCTCTCGAGCAATTTGCACAGTGGTTGCGTTACGGTCTATACCAAAATTCGCGAGTATAATATACAAGCCTTCTCTTGGATCAGCTGATTGCAAACCTTGTGCAATGGCCAGAACATATTGCTGCAATGCCACTGGCAAACTGTTGATATCTGGCATAGGTGCCTCAGGAACCAGATCTATGGTCATCAAAATAGTCGGATCTACAACAAAGTTTTGGGTATCCATTTGGATCTGCATAATTCTATGCTGCAAAACTCTTTCTTTTTGAGGATCTTCCCGATATTCAATCACTGGCGTGGTTTCAGCGCTTAATTCGGCATCCGTTAAGGGACTTAATCCAGGTGCATCCGCTATATCGGCAAAAGTGGAGGAAACAGAAAAGCTTGTGGCAATCGCTACAATTGCACAGGACAAATTTTTTAGGAGCTTCATGGCAGTTCTACTCAACAATGAATTGAAGTAAATAAACAACCGTCGACACCTGTAATTGTATAGTTTATGCGCCTTTCAGCCACTTGCCCCGGACCAGTGGTCTTGCAGGACATTCTAATTTTCTTTAAAAAAACCTTTCCTTTCACCTCTTAATAAATACAAGAGCTGTTGCTTTAAAAAGCCTGTCTCTGGATCATACTTTTATAAATCAGATTTTTATATTCCCCTGCTTATATTGCCTCACTAGCACAAGGTTTCCGCTACAACCTTTATTTTTCTCGCATTCCTACGCGTAGAAGTACAGGAAATGTTACATCTAAGTGTTCAGGCACCGCTTGCAAAGCCGCTGAAATCGGCTGAAGTGGATCATCATTATTTTTATCTTGATAATGCTTTAGTGCTGACCAGGTTTTTAAATAGCTGAGCAGCTGCTGCGGAGTCCATTGATATTCTAGGCGCAAATCTGGAACAGCCTGCTCATGAAAAGGAAACGGAATGCTTTGATACAGCTCATCAATATAACGGCGTTCGCTGTCCCAATAATCTTTTAAGGTTTCAGCATACAGCTGCTGAACCAAAGCATTGATTGCCGCATCCTGAACCTGAATCAGGCCATAGCCAATGACCGCCAGCACCCCTTGAGGTTTAAGCACCCGTTTGACTTCTTTATAGAATGCATCGAAATCAAACCAGTGAATGGCTTGTGCCACCGTCACCAAATCGATGGACTGTTCCGGAATGGTGGTCTGCTCTGCTGCCTGTAGCTGATAGCTGACATTGTCAAAATAAGGTGCCTGCTGTAACTGAGCCTCGCTAATATCGGTCGCTACCACATGCTCGAAATACGGTGCCAGAAGCTGGGTAAACTGGCCAGAACCCGCAGCACAATCCCAGGCAAAAGTTCGTTCAGGTACATGCTTTAAAATTTCTTTGACAATTTGGACGGAATAACTAGGCCGGGCCTGTTTATAACGCAAACTATTGCTGGAAAAAAGATCTTTCATTTAACGATGCTCAAAAATATTTATCAATTTAATCAATTACCTGATCAATTCTAAAACTGGTCTGGGCAATCGGCACCAGCTGATCATTCAGTTGATAATATTTAACATCGTATGTCCCTACTTTCCAGCCCTTGGCAGGATTAAAACTGACCCAGTTCTGTTCCCGATTGGCACTGATGCGCTGCGGCATAAAAAACAGTACTTCACCTGTGGACTGGTTGCTCCAGCGCACAAAAACCTGCTCATTATTCGGGGTTTTTCCCAAAGTATCAAAATGGGCAAATAACTGTTGTCCGGCGTAAACTTGCCTTGGTAGCAGATTATTGGCTATGTTTTGTTGCTGTGCCGTCACGCTGGCCTGACCGGTCATGCTTTCATGCGGATCATTTTTTGCATCGACAAATTCATTGACCAGACGTTTGGCAAACGCGTGCTTGTTATGGACACTAGATAAATCATTATCCGGAAAAGCCTGTGCCAGATACTTGTTAATCTGCTCAGGTGTGGCCTGATCTATAATGTTATTCACCTGATTTTTCTGATTTTTTAGCTGTTGCTGCAAGACAAGCCGGTCTTCAGGCTGAGCCTGCGCTTTTTGCTGAATCGTCTGGATAAAATTTTCCACAGCAATATCCTGATGATGTTCAGGAACAGACGGTTCAGATTCAGGCTTGGACTGGGCAACAAAATAACCCAATGCAAAGCACAGTATGCCAATCACCAGCGTGGCAAGAAATTTCATGCGACTTAAATACACAACTTAATTACAAGTGATGGTTTCAGTCAGGTTTCCGACAGGAATATTCACGCTTCCAGTAGGAAATAATACCCCTGCACTGACTTGCTGCCTGGTGAAATTGGTTCCTGACAGCAGCCTTAATCCTTCCGCGGTACACAGTCCGGTTTGGGTATCATTGTTTAGTTGTACCACACAGCCATTGACTGTCACTTTATGGGTATTGATGACTGGCTGAATACATAACTGAGTAATGACCACTGAAGAAGGTGATTCCAGCTCACAGGCTGAACAATCTTGATTTGCACCACCACAGGCATCAGCCGCTTTTTCACTGCGGCAAATATAGGTTTGATTACCAAAGCTAAAGGTTTTTTCAAAAGAAGAGTTAAAGTGATCACCACTTCCACTACCACCACAGGCCGTGACTAACACCGATAAAAAAGTGAATACAGGGAGAGCGATTCTTTTCATTGCGTAGTCTCCAGTTATTATTACTTTGATTCTATAAGTAAAAAAACCTCAAGCTGTGGAGATGTAAAACAAGAAAAATTACTGCATTTTAGGTGTCATCACCCCTGATGCAGGAGGATTATTTATAGAATGTTCAAGCGTACCAATATTGATTTTATTCAGGTCGATCTGTATATGCGTACCACGGTCGATGTGCTGCATACTGTTGCTACGATCTATGCTAAAAGGTTGCAACATAATATACAAACCTTGTGTGGGATCGCTCGACTGTAGACCCTGAGCAATATTCAACACATGCTGTTGCAGTAAGGGAGCTAAAGAATTCAGGTCTGGCTGTGATTGTAGGGGCTGAAGTTCAAGGTTGGCAACCACATGGCTATCAATCATAAAGTTTTGTGCGTCACGTGAATTACGAATAATTTGATGCTGTAAGGCACGGCGATTCATCTCATCATTCTGATACGGCACAACCCCGGTTTCTGTACGTAATTCTGGCTCGGCCAAGACTTGCAGTGTCGGTAAGGTCACAGTGTCATCGGCATGTACCAGCGTGCTCCCCGTACAGCCTAATATCAGTGGCAAAGTAGAGATTTTTAGCAGATTCATAAGCTTGACTCATAACGTAATTTCAAGACAATGCAGCTTCACACCATGCAAGAAAAATACTTTTCATTACACCTGTATACGTTATAGCCTACATGAAAATCTGTTTTTGCTCACCTTAACCCGGATAAACGGTCTTTTTCACTCGCTCCAATCTATTCTTAATATCCAGCTCTTTCCAGAGCTTTGCCGTATCTTGTAGGCACAGATAAGCCCCGATACAGAACAGAGAGGCAAAAAAAAACCTCAAACAATGTTTGAGGTTTTTTAAATATGGTGGCGAGACCCAGGATCGAACTGGGGACACACGGATTTTCAATCCGTTGCTCTACCTACTGAGCTATCACGCCAATGCCGTGTATTAAGCCGTATCTGCTCTCAATAGTCAATATAATTCAGCATATTTTTATTTGATCGAATATTTTTT
The DNA here is from genome assembly GCF_044130285.1 of Acinetobacter sp. BSP-28. Classification (NCBI taxonomy): domain Bacteria; kingdom Pseudomonadati; phylum Pseudomonadota; class Gammaproteobacteria; order Moraxellales; family Moraxellaceae; genus Acinetobacter; species Acinetobacter sp. BSP-28. The sequence continues at coordinate 169,578 of NZ_JBIQOB010000005.1, read as the reverse complement.
ACCCAAAAAAATCCCTGATGGGATCAGGGATTGAAATCTTAAAATAGATTTTGAATATGGTGGCGAGACCCAGGATCGAACTGGGGACACACGGATTTTCAATCCGTTGCTCTACCTACTGAGCTATCACGCCGATGCCGCGTATTAAACAGTTTAAGTGTTTTTCAGTCAAGTAGGTTTTGGGATTTTTTAAACAAACGTTTATTTTTACAGCAAATTAGCATTTATTTGCTTATTTTTTATTTAAAACTCAATTCATTCTTTAACCCCGGCTATGTTCAGACATAAAAAAAGCAGCATAGACGCTGCTTTTTTAGATTAGCTACAAGCTTAAATTTTTTCTAAATGCGCCAGACAACGATGAATGGCTCCACAGCCCGGTTCAAACGTCTTCACGCCTTTTTCTTCTTCCATTCGGCAGACTTCACTGACCAGTCGTTCTGCTACCCCGCGTCCACGGTTAGCTGGATGGACTACAATGTTTTCCAGCGTCCGGCTTTCCCCCTGTCCGGTACACCAAATTGCCCCAATCAGTTTAGTATTAAATTCTGCTGTGTAAACTAAGGTATACTGAGACAAGTTTTGCTCTAGTTGTTCAATGGCATCCTGCCCATCTCCAAATTCAGGGCTAGTGTCATACAGTCGCTCAAGCTGGCTGCGCACTTCGTCATTTTCTAGTGAAGTATAAGCATGTACGGTAATAGGCATTGATTAACCCTCCTGAGCAATCTAATATGCGATGATTTCGTCATCGCGAAAAAACATTTTACATCATCATTTTTGACGTTTTTGAGGAACGTGTCTATGACGCAACGTATCAGTGAAGTGGTAAGAAACACTAACGAAACCAAAATCCGAGTTCGTGTGAATCTTGATGGTACAGGTCAAGGCACTCTTAATACAGGTATTCCATTTTTAGATCATATGATTGATCAAATCAAGCGACACGGCTTATTTGACATTGATATTCATTGTGATGGTGACCTGGATATCGATGATCATCATACCGTAGAAGACTGCGGGATCACACTCGGACAAGCATTTGCGCAAGCACTTGGCGACAAAAAAGGCTTAAAACGCTATGGTCATTTTTATGCACCACTGGATGAGTCTTTAAGTCGTGTAGTGGTCGATTTATCAGGTCGTCCGGGCTTGTTTATGGATATTCCATTTACACGTTCGATGATTGGTCGTTTTGATGTAGATTTATTCTCTGAATTTTTTCAAGGCTTTGTAAATCACGCGTTAATGACGTTGCACATTGATAACCTAAAAGGCAAAAACAGCCATCACCAGATCGAAAGCGTATTTAAAGCATTTGCCCGCGCACTCCGTATGGCATGTGAAGTCGATCCACGTGCAGAAAATACTGTTGCTTCAACCAAAGGTACTTTGTAATGACCCGTATTGCCCTTCTTGACTATGGTATGGGAAATTTACACTCTGCAGCCAAAGCCCTGGAACATGTCGGCGCAACTGTAGATGTCACCAATGATCCCAAACTGATTGCCCAAGCCGATAAAATCGTCTTTCCGGGTGTCGGTGCCATGCGTGACTGTATGCAAGGCATGCATGAAGCCGGTATTGATGAAGTGGTACGCAATGCCGTATTCAACAAGCCTGTTCTGGCAATTTGTGTCGGCATGCAAGCGCTTATGCAACGCTCTGAAGAAAATGGCGGTACCGATGCACTGGGTATTTTTGAAGGTGAAGTGAAACACTTCCCACACATGGATGGCCTCAAGGTGCCGCACATGGGCTGGAACCAGGTGCATCAGGCAGACCCGAGCCATCCGATGTGGAAAGACATTGAACAGGATGCACGTTTCTATTTCGTGCATAGTTTCTATGTTGAACCTCAAGACAAGAGCATTGTGGCAGCGACTTGTGACTATGGTTTAGAGTTCTGCACAGCATTGCATAAAGAAAACCTGTTTGCGACCCAGTTCCACCCGGAAAAAAGTCATACTGCAGGTTTACAGTTGCTGAAAAACTTTGTGGAATGGGATATCTAAAGCTCTTCCAATCAGTTTTAAACAAAGCTCACTTCGGTGAGCTTTGTTTTTGCCTAAAAACTGGAAAGCGTTTAAGCTGAATTTAAAATAAATCACTGTATCGATCATCATGGAAGAGCTTCTGCTTCAAACACTCCCTAGCAAAGAACAAATTCAAGAATTTCCTGTATTTCAAAATCTTCCACTGCAACAAATTCAGGTCATTAACAACATTGAACAATGCCTTTCCCTTGAACAAGAGCTGAAAAGCTGTGCATTACTTGGTTTTGATACTGAGTCCAAACCTACCTTTGAAAAAGGTGAAGTTTCCACCGGTCCGCATCTGATTCAATTAGCGACTTTGGAAAAAGCCTATTTATTTCAGATTAACGTTGAAATTTTGCAGTTCCTAAAACCTGTTTTTGAAAATCGCGACCAGATTAAAGTCGGCTTTGGTTTAAAGAATGACGCCCATCTATTCCGTAAAAAAGGTATTGAACTGAACAGTGTGATTGAACTGTCGAAATGCTTTAAAGCTTTTGGTTTCAGCAACCCGATGGGACTGAAAAATGCCATGGCGCTTCTATTTCAGGTCAATTTTCTCAAAAGTAAAAAAATCAGCACCTCGAACTGGGCACGTAAAACGCTGACTCAACATCAGATTGAATATGCTGCTGCCGATGCCTATGCCCCTGTTTTAGTGTTTGAAGAATTACTGCGCTTAGGCTTGCTGCCCAAACACATTCCCAATACCTCATTAAAATTACGTATTCGTCCAAACAAAATAAAAGCTGCAACTGGTGCTTAGAGATTTAACAATACTTTGTTAAGATGGAACACAATGAATTCAATAAGATTTGGCAAGGAGCGTAAGCATGCTGATCATCCCTGCAATTGACCTGAAAGATGGCAAATGTGTCCGTTTAAAACAAGGCCGTATGGAAGACGATACCGTGTTTTCTGACGATCCAGTTGCAACTGCACAGCATTGGGTAAATGAAGGCGCGCGTCGCTTGCATTTGGTGGATTTAAACGGTGCTTTCGCAGGTACACCTATTCATAAACCTGTGGTGGAAGCCATTGCCAAAGCACAACCAGAGCTACCAATTCAAATTGGTGGTGGTATTCGCTCGCTTGAAACCATTGAGCATTACCTGGATGCCGGTGTGTCTTTTGTGATTATTGGTACTAAAGCAGTTCAAAATCCTGAATTTGTTGAAGAAGCATGCAAGAAATTTGCAGGTCATATCATTGTGGGTATCGATGCCATGAACGGCATGGTGGCAACCGATGGCTGGGCGAATGTGACTGATGTCAAAGCAACAGATTTAGCTAAACGTTTTGCTGATGCTGGCGTATCAAGCATTGTGTATACCGACATTGCACGTGATGGCATGATGCAGGGTGTAAACATCGAGCAAACTGTTAACTTGGCGACTTATTCAGGTCTTCCTGTGATTGCCTCTGGTGGCGTGACCAATCTTGATGATGTCCGTAACTTAAAAGGTAAACCGGGCATTTTAGGCGCGATTACCGGCCGTGCAATTTACGAAGGCACGCTTAATCTTCGTGAAGCGCAATTATTGTTAGATGAACAGTCACTTTAATTCCGTGATGTATCTCTAAGAGGTCTTCGGACCTCTTTTTTATTTTTGAAAATCTCCTTATGTAACCATGTCCAATACCCCTTCTTACTTAAAAGCCAAAGCGCCGCAACTTGCCTTAATTTTGATTACCCTGATTTGGGGGGGCTCGTTTATCACCGTGCAATACGGCTTAAACTTTGCCAGTCCGATGTTTTTTGTCGGCTGCCGATTTGCTGCTGCCATGTTGTTTGTCAGCCTGTTTTCCTGGAAAGATTTAACTGCAATCAAACTTAAAGAAATTGCCGCAGGGGCTTTAATTGGTCTGGTGATTGCAGTGGGTTATGGGACCCAGACCATTGGGCTGAAAACGATCAGCAGCAGTGAATCTGCTTTCCTGACGGCTTTATACGTACCTTTAGTGCCCATACTTTTATGGTTACTGTTCCGTAAAACGCCACAAATCATGACTTGGTGTGGGGCAGCACTGGCTTTTTTAGGATTGGTCTTTTTAACCGGCAACGGTTTTGGTGAAATCCAGCTGAACTTTGGCCAGATCATTACCATTCTGGGTTCAATCGCTATTGCCTTGGAAATTATTCTGATCGGTTTTTTTGCCGGTAAAGTCAATGTGCGCCGTGTCACCGTGATTCAACTCGGCTTTGCCTCCATCTTTGCCTTTTGCATGATGCCTTTGGCGGGTGAAAGCTGGAATCCGGTTTTTTCCTGGCCGCTGGTGATCATTTTAGCTGGCTTAGGTTTTGCCAGTGCAGCCATTCAGTTGGTAATGAACTGGGCACAGCGTGAAGTTGATCCTGCTCAGGCTGCGATTATCTACTCAGGTGAACCGGTTTGGGCTGCGTTGATTGGACGTATTGCGGGTGAGCGTCTACCCTTATTGGCAATTTTAGGTGGTGTATTGGTGGTGCTAGGTGTAATTATCAGCGAATGGAAACCGAAGTTTTTAAAGAAGAATGAGCAAGTAAGTCCTTAAAAGTTTAATTTCCCTCTATCACCCTCACCCTAGCCCTCTCCCACTGGGAGAGGAAGATCCACCCTTAGTTTTTGGTAAAAAAGAGATCTTTAAAATGACACCATTTTCCCCGGATTAATTAAAGCCCCTAATCCATATGCACTTTTTGCCATGGGAATCACCACAGGTGCTAAAGCACGACCAAATAAAATATCTTGATGCTGAATACTGCTCAGCATATTGAAATCATCGGCTTTTCCACAGAAATCATCGGCAATAGCTTTCCCAATCCGCACTGTTTGTGCCACACCATGACCACTCCATCCTTGCACAGCATAGATCGGGAATTTATTGCCAAATTTACGGCTGTCCGCAGCACCATTCATGGTCAGATCAGTTGTGCCGCTCCAGACAAAATCAAGTTCTACATTGTGTAGCTGGGGGAACACATGTTTGATTCGACCCAATAAATATTGATGGGTTTTTTCAGGATTCCAACAAGAACCTGTACCTTCTCCACCAAATAGTAAACGGTTTTTAGATACACCACGGTAATAATCAATCTGGAATTGTGTGTCATACACCGGTGCATCGCTGGGTAGCAACTCTTTTAAATTAACTTCCAAAGGTGCTGTGGTACAGACATAGGTATAGAATGGAATCGTAGTTTGGTTATGTTCTTTCAATAGTTTAAACAATGCATGATGCACGCCCATCACCACACTTTTACGTGCTTTAATCACACCGCCAGAAGTAGTTACATAAATCCCATCTTCCCGCTCTTCAACAGAAAGCACTTCTGTTTGCTCATAAATCTTGCCACCATTTTTACAGAAGCCATAAGCCAAACCACGGTTTAAAGCTAGTGGATGAATATGTCCACCCAATGTATCCAGTAAACCGCCACAGTAGTTGTCAGAATTAATATGCTCCATCAATTCATGTTTACCCATCACTTGAGTATGTGATTCATCCAAAAATTTGCGGGCATCTGAACCCTGAGTCAAACCCACCAAATGCCCTTCATGCACGGCGGCAGTAATATGAGCATGCTTACGCTGTAAATCCAGATCATATTGATCCGCAATCGAATCAATTAAGGACATCGCTTCAGTTGAGGTGAAATGCCAGAGTTTTTTGGCATCTGCATAACTGAAACGCTCAATCATCTCGGAAGCTTCCCAACGAGCTAAGCCGGGAGTCAGTTGTCCGCCATTACGACCTGAAGCTGCGCTGCCAATCCGGTTTTTCTCAACCAGCACAACCTCTACGCCCTGCTCGGATAAATGCAAAGCGGTAGAAGCGCCCAGCAAGCCGCCACCAATCACCACGACATCACATTCAATATCGGCACTCAAGGTATCAAACTGGTGCCATTGTTCCAGTGAACTTTCATAGTAATTCGCAGGGAAATCAAACTCGCCATGTTTAGGATTGACCCAGTTCCATTCTTTCCCACTTTGCTTATTACGGCTGACTTTAAATTCAACATCTTCTAGAAATACTGGCTTATTGATATTCATTTTGTTCACTCTCTATTGTTCAATTTATATTCAAATGTGGATCTAGTACGCATTGCCAATCACAATGTTTTGCTTTTTCAGTTTTTTATAAAGGAAGATTACCACCCCAATAAACAACCATCCGCAGCCAAAAAGAAGGGCTGATCGTTCCAGGTTGAACCATAAACACATGATTACTGCCACAGAGATCAGCGGCAAAATCAGATTCATAAATTTATTTTTAAAGCCTTGGCGTTGTTTCTCTAGCACATAGAATTTCATAAGAACTGAGAAATTTACTGCCGTAAAAGCAATCAATGCGCCAAAGCTAATCATGCTGACCACAGTGGCTAAATCGAGAGCAATCGCCGTTAAGGAAATAAGACCGATGGTAAGGACTGCATACAGCGGGGTGCCTAATTTACTGTGCAGTTGACCAAAAGTGCTTTTATGGAAAATACCATCTTTGGCCATGATATGAATAAGACGCGAAGCACTGGCATGGGTTGCAAGCCCTGAAGCAAAGGTATTCATGATTTGTGCACAGAGGAAGACCGCTTGGAATAATGCCCCACCGACATAGAGCACGATTTCCGGTAATGCCTCATCCGGATTGTTAAAACGCACATTACTCGGAAAATACAGTTGGATAAACCACGAAGCAGTGATGAAAATTGTTCCACCCATTAAAGTGGTCAAGATAACTGCACGCGGAATGGTACGTTTTGGATCTTTGGTTTCATGTGACATGGTGGTCACGGCATCAAAACCCAAGAATGAAAAACACAGAATGGATGCACCCGCAATCAATGGCAGAATTGATGTATTACCATTAAATAACGGAGCAACCGTGAGCACATGCTCATAACCTTGTGATGATCCAACACCTTGAATGACCAGATAGACAAATAGCCCCATCAACAGCAGCGGTGCCAAGACAAAGATCAAGCTGAGATTGGCTAAGATATTAATGCGGAAACAATTGATTAATGTAACAAGTCCGGCAAACAGACTCACCCAAACCCAATATGGCACATCTGGAATCACTGCTTCCAAATAAATCCCTGCCAGTAATGCATTGACTAATGGCAGTAAAATATAGTCCAGTAAGGAACACCAACCGACAAAAAATCCTGCCTTTGCACCACAAGATTCTGCTGTATAAGTATAGGCTGAACCCGGTTTATCACTAATACGACTAAAACGTGCATAACTAAAAGCGGTTAGCAGCATTGCAGCCAAGGCTAAAATATAGGCCAGAGGTACACGTCCATCCGTGATCCCTGAAACAATACCAAAAGTATCAAACACCACCATCGGTGTCATATACGCGATACCAATAATCACCACTTGCCATAAAGACATTTTCTTGAAAGAAACTTGCGTTTTTTTCATGCATGCCACCTGAACATTATTTATTTGAGTTATTTGTTCATTTGCAATGACTATGCCATATAATAAAAATATAAATATTTAACTCAGGCGAGAGTAAATGCCAAAGTACAGTTTAGAAACCCGAAAAGCAGCCATTCAAATGTATAAAAAAACCGATTACAAGGTAGCAGTTTGCAAAGAATTCAACATCTCTCGTGTGACTTTAGATGCCTGGATTAAGCTGGAAGAAGAAACAGGAGATTTACTACCAAAACCAGCAAAAAACCGTGGTGCTCCCAGCCACATTAAAAACTGGAATGAATTTCAAGTATTTGTAAAAAATACAAAATTTCAAAACATCAGCGATCTTGTACCTTTGTTTGAACAACGCTTTGGCTATGCAGTTTCATATGCCGTTCTGGTACGTGCCATTCATATTTTAGGGCTACGTCGTCGCCGCGGTCGCTTTTATTCTTAAGCCTAAAATTAACCAAAATTCAAAATAAAAGCAGAAATTAAATTTATAAAAATAAATGTACATTAATGTATATTTATTTTATTAAAAAAGTAATTTTTAAATATTAAAAACGTAAAATAATTAAAATAAAAATGTAAAATATAAATATTAAAAACGTACAATATTTTAATTAAAAAAGTATATTATAAAAATTAAAAAGGTAATGTTTATTTTTATAAAGTAGCTAAAGTAACGCACAATTTTTAATGGTTGGTACATTAAGGTGCATAAAAAAGGTGGCCTGAGCCACCTTTAAAATTAATCAAGCTACTTATTGATACATCGGTTGATTATCATTCAAGCGGATAATGCCACGAATAGCACGATAGACAATCCAGATCCAGGAAATACCAATGACCGTAACACAGAACGTGGTTGCAAGAAGTGCCACGCCCGCGAAAAGGTCGGTATTTTCACCGGTAAAAAATAAGAAAAAGAACGGAATAAAAGCAATAATATTCCAGAACAGATACCACCAGAAGGTTCGAATTTGCCAGGTAAAATGGCTTTCAAAAATGGAACCACGCACATCATTGCGTTTAATGTAGTTAATCACAAGTGCAATCACGGCAAGCAAACCACCCGTAAAAATGGCAATGATATACAGAATATAAAGGACTAAAGTAAGCGTACGGTTAGGATCTTGATCGATAGAATAATTCATTGTTGTACCTTATAAATTCATTAGACGTCTTTCATCATTGTTAACACCCTCTTTATTTTTCTCCCTGAGCTGAATTGAAATGTATTTCAAGTTTGCGCAAGAGAAATAAAAGGGACTTATGAAAGAAGTTTATTTTTCTCCTTAAAATTTAAGTACATTAAAAGGAGAAATCAGCCATAAAATCAAAAGTATGTTTAAGGCTATAGTACAAAAATAAATCTTTCTAAAGGGTTGTTTTTGTGTTTTATGACGCAGTTTTTCTTGCGCTAGCCATGCCGTAGGCCAGCCTCCAAGAAAAGATAACAGATGCAGGGTTTGCTCAGGCACACGGCGATTACCCTGTAAGGCAGCTTCTTTATCCTGAGCATACATCCAGTAAGTTATGGCATTAATCACACTAATAAATAACAGCACCATGCCACTTAATAAGCCCGCTATGGTAAACACAGCTAAAGCCAGAATATAACCGACACAGGCAATTTGCATCGGTTTCAATTTTTGCGCAGATTGCTTGGAGATTTTTGGCTTGCTGGATAATTTTTGGGTTTGTGAAGCTTTAAGATAGGTGACTTGCTGGGCACGATAACGCCCATCCCCATCCAGCAATACCGTATATTCAAGCGCACAACCCACAATCGGGCGTGGTCCTTGGCGGGCAAAGTCTTTGATATGTAAAAACACGCGATCTTTCGCGGCATCATTGGGCTGAATAAAACCATAGCCTTTTTCATCAAACCATTCGACCAAACGCCCCTGATCACGCATTTTTTATTCCTATATCAAGCCGTCACAAATTTTAACCGTTCCACAAGCATATTGCGCATTTCTAAAGGATTTTTCTGAAGAATATCATCTCCTGTACGTCCTTGTTGTGCATTTTTTTGTGCGACTTGTAAACGCATCAACCAAAAACGTGCTGCCGCCATAGCCAAATAGATTTCCAGGCAGGATTTCTCATCCTGAGTCAGCGGGCGCACCGTTTCATAGGCTTCTAAAAAGGCTTGGGCTTTTGCTTCATTTAAATGAACCTCGGGATATTCGGTGCAGAAGTCATTTAAGGTAATGGCAATATCAAACAGGAATTCGTCTTTATTGAGCTCATAAAAGTCGAGAATTCCTTTTAATTCATTGCCTTCAAACAAAGTATTGTCGCGGAACAAATCGGAATGGATAAAGCCTTTGGGACGGTTAGGATACACTGCCGTGAGCGCATCATACAGCCCCAGAACTTCACTGAGTAAAATGGCATCAGCCGGATTTAACGTTGGTTTTAATTCTTTCGCCACTTGCAGCCAATAATCGTGGTTACGATATTCGGCACGTTCCAGTGGAAAATCCTGTAAGGCAATATGGATTTTCGCCTGAGCCACAGCAATGGCCTGTACCTGTTCCAAGGTTGATGGCATGGGATGTTGCCCCATCATGCGTGGAGCAATCTGCGCAGGCTTGTTTTTAAGGCTATGAATGGCTTTGCCCGCATAATTCAGTGGAACCGGAACAGCTACCCCCTGTTTGCCCAAATGCTCTAGCACGGGAACCAGCTCCCCTGCACCTCGCTCATCCATTTCTTCAAAAACCGTCAGTACATACTGCGTAGCATTTTCACAGACTAAAAAATAGTTTGTATTCTGAATACCTCCTTGAATCGGAATCAGGTCAATCACCTCTAATCCATAAGGTGCTGCAAACGCCTGAACTTCCTGTAAAGTCAAAGTGGTATAAACCGACATAGAAAACCTGCAAAAAAACTTACATAATTTTGATAGAATACCTTCTACAACTACCAAGGTGTAGCACCTTCGTGGCGAAGTTTCATAATCGGCTGTTATTTTTGGAAAAAATTATGCTTGCTAAACGTATTATTCCTTGCCTTGACGTAGATAATGGTCGAGTGGTGAAAGGCGTACAGTTCCTTGATATTCGTGATGCAGGCGATCCGGTCGAAGTGGCACGCCGTTATAACGAACAAGGTGCCGATGAAATTACCTTCCTGGACATTACTGCAACCTCAAGCGGTCGTGATACCACTTATCGTACCGTTGAACGCATGGCAGAAAGCGTATTTGTTCCCTTAACCGTAGGTGGTGGTGTGCGCAAGGTGGAAGATATCCGTCTGTTGCTGAATGCCGGTGCCGATAAAGTCAGCATTAACTCGGCTGCGGTATTTAACCCGGAATTTGTTCAGGAAGCTTCGCAACGCTTTGGCGCACAGTGTATTGTTGTTGCCATTGATGCCAAGAAAACTGGTGACAACAAATGGGAAATTTTCACCCACGGTGGTCGTAAACCAACCGGTATTGATGCGATTGAATGGGCTGTGAAAATGGCCGATTACGGCGCGGGCGAACTTCTAATTACCTCTATGGATGCCGATGGTACCAAAGCAGGTTATGACCTGGCGTTAATGCGTAACATTAATGACCGTGTCACTATTCCGACCATTGCCTCGGGTGGTGTAGGTAACTTGCAGCATTTGGCCGATGGTATTCTCAAAGGCGGTGCAGATGCTGTACTTGCAGCCTCTATTTTCCACTTTGGTCAATACACCATTCCGGAAGCCAAACAATATCTGGCTGCACAAGGCATTGAAATGCGTCTCTAAGAGATTAAGACTTGTCTATTCAGAAAAGAGTGGCTCCCCCACTCTTTTTTATTTATAGATCAGCTCTGAAATCAAGCCCGCACAAAAATTGCAGATAAAAAAAGGGAGTCTTGAAGACTCCCTATAAACCAAGAAAACTACAGCGTGGTTTCTTGAAAAGAAAACAATAAAATGACATATACAGTGCTTCGTCAGGCTAACTTGGTCAACCTGATGATGCAAACAAATATATAACAAAAAAATAACCAAAACATTGACGATTAATACCGAAAACATTGACAAATTACGACAAAGTCTTGAAAACAGGGACCCCTGGCTATTTTATAACCACATATTCCTAACCAATAAAACTGACAATTCATTATGAAAAAATGATCATTTATCCTGATTTTTCACCCATTTTGCCGGAAAATATCGCTCCGATAATCCGTTTAACAGATTTGAAACTGTGTCGGGAAGCAGAATGCCTAATGGATTTTTCTCCTGCAATTCTGCCGATGAAATCACCCGAGTTCCCAAAATGTAATCAAACCAGGGCTTGGTCACGCACCAGTTGGCATCCTGATTGGAGTTCATATGATGATCATAGTGCCAGGGAATTTTTTTCATCGCCCACTCTGGCTCTAAATGAGCGCGACGATGAATATAATAATAATTACAGGCGCTATATACCGTAGACAGTGCCATACCTTTGGATATCGGATAAAATAGCGTACCAAAAACGCCTGCGACCACAGTCAGTGAAATAACTTCATTTTTAGTGCGCCAATTTGTAAGCCCTTCAACATAGCCATGGTCATAAAAATCTGTTTTTCGTACTTCACGATGATGTTCCCAATGCGACTTCATACTGTCAGGCACAGGACTATAGCGCGGCTTTCCACTACGATGCCTACCATGCAAAACATATTTATGGGCGACCCATTCAAAACCATTGGCCACCACCAAACCCAACAAGAAACCTTTCCACATTATCGCTTTCTCCCTATTCTGTATTGAATATAGGCAATGAAATGTGCTAAATATTGACCTTAAAATAAAACTTCATTGACAAATTACGACAATAAAAAGATCAATATGCATCAGTTTAAAGATTACACAGGCTCTGTATATGGCGGACTTGGGCATTTACTTTATGCCTATAGTCAGGCCAAAGGCTTAGCCATTTCTGAAAAACTTGAACAAGTTCAGAACTTGGAACGCTTTGACTTTTGTCTTTGGCGCGAATTACTGACCGATGTAGATCAGCATTTAAAAATTCCTGCACTCGGCTTAGAGATCGCCGAATATGTACAACCCAAACATCTCGGCATTATTGCCTATATTGCCCTGTCCTGTAATACCTTAGGTGAAGCTTTGTATCGTTATCATGACCTGCATCGTTTGATCTATGATGGCAGCCCCTTACAAGCCGACATGCTGGGGGATTATTTGGCCATTGGCTGGGGAAGTGTTCCTTTTCATCTGACCACTCAAGTCAGCAATGAAATCGCAATTGCCGTGATGTTTCAGTTCCTGAAATATTCTATGGAATTTGAAGATATTCATATTCATGAGGTTCACTTTACCCATCCGGCACCCAAGAATGTCGCGTTATACGAACAGTATTTCCATTGCAAAGTCCGTTTTTCTCAGCCTGTGGCGCAAATTATTTTACCAGTTGCCGAGCTCGCCAAGCCTTTTCGTCAAGGAGACCAAACCCTGCAACATTTGCTGATGCAGCAAGCTCAGGCACTCCTGGATAAACTTCCGAATTCCACCCAATTAGATGAACGTCTACAACAAGCTATTCTCACCGGACTGCAAAAAAACCTGTATCAAATTGAACCGATTGCCAAGCAGCTCAGTATGTCGGTACGGCAATTGCAACGCCATTTACAACAACAAGGCACCACCTATCAGCAGCGTATGCAGGAAGTACGACATTTATTGGCGGAGCAATATTTAAAAGATCGGCATCTCAGCCTGCAAGAAATTGCCTTATTGCTCGGCTATTCCGAGCAAAGTGCCTTCCAGCGTGCTTTTAAGCAGTGGACAAGCATGACACCGCAGCAATGGCGACAGCAACAATATGCATAAAAATGCCACCAACTGGTCATGCGCATGTCATATCTATTCATCATGTTATGATTAATAAATCAGCAGTTTTCCGATCAATATAAAATATACTGAATGATAAAAAGAAAATGAATAACAGCGTCTGGAGAATAAAATGAATAAATATCTTGCTGAATTGATTGGAACATTCTGGCTAGTCTTTGGGGGTTGTGGCAGCGCGGTACTTGCAGCAGCCTTTCCGGAACTCGGTATTGGATTTGCCGGTGTTGCACTGGCGTTTGGTTTGACTGTGCTGACCGGTGCCTATGCCTTAGGACATATTTCTGGCAGCCACTTTAACCGCGCAGTCAGTGTAGGCTTATGGTTCGGTGGCCGTTTTGATGCCAAAGACCTGATTCCTTATATTATTTCTCAGGTGATTGGGGCGACCCTAGCAGGTCTGGTTCTCTATCTGATTGTCCAAGGCCAGGCGGGTTTCGTCGGTACCGGTGGTTTTGCCAGTAATGGATTTGCTGAATTATCTCCTGGTAAATACTCAATGACCTCAGCACTGATCATTGAAATCGTATTGACTGCGTTTTTTCTGATTGTGATTATGGGTGCTACGGATAAACGTGCACCTGCCGGTTTTGCCCCCATTGCTATTGGTCTAGCCCTGACCCTGATTCATTTAATCAGTATTCCAGTGACCAATACTTCGGTCAATCCGGCACGCAGTACCGGTGTGGCCTTTTTTGCCGAAACTGCAGCTTTAAGCCAACTTTGGTTATTCTGGGTTGCACCTCTTTTTGGCGCCATTCTTGGCGCACTCATTTATAAAGTGATTGCCCCTGAAAAAGACTAAAAATTCTAACAATAAAAAAAGCTCACATCTGGTGAGCTTTTTTTATGTTCCACATGGAACATGAGCACTATTTATAAAAATGGATTTTCAATTTCCTGTTCATCTTGACGATCAATTTTTTCCGGAAGGTTGGCTTCTTTTTCCAGAGCACTGACCACAGCATTTATAAAAGCCTGCAAGGCTTTCGCTGCCTGCAAACCAGCCTGGTCCTTGGTGAGCTGTAAATTGCCATAAATACTGACACAATCTTCTTGGTTTTCTAAGGTTAAGTCGTGAATGGCATGCGATTCGGTACCATTTTCAAAAGGCTTGAACATTGTATTCTCACTGATCTTTGTTGTTATTAAAAAGGTAAGATGATGACTCTCATCCTACCTAAAAAAGGCTTATTTCAACAACTGTAAAATGTACTGCAAAAGCCCTTCAATCAACTGTTTAACAATCGCATCTTGAGTATTTGGATCGATTGCTGGTGCACTGCCCTTATTCTCAGCCGATTGTGGAGTCGTTGAACTTACAGATGAAGATTTAAACTTTTTCTGCAAAGCGCTAAGCGCATCTGCACTGACTTCTTCAGCACATTGGCTTTCTGCATCCCAATGTGAATAGGCAATTTTCTGGGTTGCTTTCACTGCACTTGCCTTTAATGGCAAATTGTAAGTATTGCGCTTTTGATCTTCTGTGAGCTGGGGAAAAATATTAATTCCAGTGAGATCTTCCAGGGCACAGATACTCATCACCTGCACTTTCGGTGCAGTATCTTTCAGGGTGTTGTCGGCATAGTAGACACCGGCCGCGCCTGTTTTTGGCATATAGATGGCTTTATAGGTCGCGGTTGGAACGATCACGCCATTACCAATCGTCTTCAGCTTTTTAGCTGAATACACTGGCCCAGTGACAATATATACATCCTGCTTCTGCTTGGTCACAATGGCACGAGTCGCTTCTTCCAGCTCTCGCCAAACCTGCTGATTATTCTTCGGTGCTTGCGGCACCATGTTGGCCAATGAGAAGCTGTCAAACTGTGCATCTTTATTCGGCATATCGGCATTCGGTGCCATGTGTCCACGGTCATAGCCTGAAGCTTTATAGTCCGCCAAGGTCGCGCGATATTCTGCTTTTACCCTTGTTTCTTCATGAAAGCTGTCTTCACGTGGAATTTTCTGGCTCAGGCGTTGCGGGGTCAAGGCTTCCGCCACCCACAAAGGCGTTTTCGATACCCCCGAATACATCACATTAAAGCCATTAAAGCACAGCGGAAAGGTATTTTTATTCAGGCTTTCTTTGGCCAAATAAGGCGGAATATCGCGATAAAACTGATCCAGACATGCAGAGTTTGATGCAGAGGGTAATGAAACCAACTGCTGAATTCTTTCTTGTCCAAAGGCTATTGCAAAACTGCTGGTTGCCACTAAACCCAAAATAATTTTTAAACTATTCTGCTTTAAAATTTGCATTACAGATTGACCAGTTTTACGTTTCTTAGTTGCCATTTTGAGACGAACTCCCATTTTTCACGAGCTTAACAAGCAGTGAAAATGAAGTATATGTAGCAAATTTTGTTTGCTTAACAATTAGCCTAAAACTGATTAACAAAAGCACAATTGTTGTAACAGTCTGTCTAATTTTCTAAAGCTTTTATAAAGACTCTTAATGGCTTTGCGTATGTTTGATTGAAAAACCGATTATGAATATGACAAGGTAAAAATACGCAAAAAATCTGAATAATGATTCCTACGGAGTATTTTATGCATTCTAAGCTTTTAGGTTTAAGTCTGGTTACAGGACTCATGAGCGCAACCGCATTCGCAGAACCGGCAATTCAACCTGGCGATACTTTAGAAAGTCTATCTAAAGCAAAAGTCACTACTACCGTAAATGGTCAGGCCGGTTCCATTCAAGATTTAGTCGCCAGTGGTCAAATCCGTATTGTGAATGCAGGCAATGATACCCAAGTGGCTGCAGCACCCACCCAAGTCGGATCTGAAACAGAACTTCAAACCAGCTCAGCTGCAGATACAACAGTACCGCAAACTGAAACTCAAGCGGCGGATATAAATACTACAGCACAAACGGCAGAACCAGCTCAGGCTGCATCTGAAACAGCAGGTCAAACTGCTGCTGATGTGACTGCACCACAAACAGCAGAGCTGAATACCGCAGCACAACAGGCAACTGAGCCTGCTCCAGCACAGGCTAATGCTCCTGCTATTGAGCAAACAGCTCAGGCTGCATCTGAAAATACAGATCCGATGCAACCGAATGCAGAATTAGCTGCACAGCAAGCTGAACAAGTGGCAGATCAAGAAACTGCGGCCGCACCAGTCAATACAGCTGAAGCAAATGCAATGCATGAAGCTTTCGCAGCAACACCAGAATCGACTCAACCAGGCGATGCGGTACAAGCAGCACCATCAGCTGAAATGAATGATGCACCCGTTAATGCATCTCCTGAAGCTCCAGCAGCAGACGCAACAGAGAACTAATCACGCTCTTTTTCAGGCTTTCATCCTCCAAATAAAAAACCAAGGATTTTCCACCTTGGTTTTTTATTGCCTGCAATATCTAAGGCTTAGATTTCGATTTGACTACCTAATTCAACCACGCGATTGGGCGGAATCTGATAAAAGTCACTGACAGGGCTGGTATTGCGCTGCATCGAAATAAACAGCTTTTCACGCCATGGTGATAAGCCTTCGCCCACAGTATGAATCAGTCGATCTCTGGAAATAAAGAAGCTCATTTGCATCATGTCAAATTCAAAACCTAACTCCTGATAAGCTTGTTCAAGTGCTTCAGGAATGTTCGGCTGATCTTTAAAACCGTAATACAGTGAAATACGATAGAAACGGTTATCCAGTTTTTCAATTTTACTGCGTTCTTCCTGTTTCACATAAGGAATATCGCGGGTATTCACGGTTACCATAATATTCAGCTCATGCAGAACCTTATTGTGCTTAATATTATGCAACATGGCATGCGGCACAATATTCGGCGTACCGGTCAGGAAGACTGCAGCACCCGGAACAAATTGGGTTTCAGCACTCATGCCAATACTTTTGATAAACAGATCTATCGGCAAGGCATCTTTTTCCAAACGCGCCAACACAATTTCCCGTCCTGCTTTCCAGGTCATTAAAATGGTATACACTGCTGCACCAATCAGAATTGGTACCCATCCTCCAGAAATAATTTTTAATGACGTTGATGCAACAAAGATCAAATCAAGCAGCAAAAATGGTACGGTAAATAATAAAACCTTCCATACCGGCCAGCGCCAGAAACCATAAGCCAGAAATGAAATCAAAATGGTACCGCAGAGCATGGTCATGGTCACAGCCACGCCATAAGCACTAGCGAGATTGGCACTGTTTTCAAACAATAAAATCAGGATGACCACCGAAATAAACAGCACCCAATTGATGAACGGCAAATAGATTTGCCCCTGTTCAACATCCGACGTGTGATGCACGCTTAAGCGGGGTAAATAGCGCAGCTGGATCGCCTGATTGGTCATGGAGAAAACGCCCGTGATCACAGCTTGCGAGGCTATGACTGCTGCTGCAGTTGCCAGACCAATCATCGGATACAATGCCCAGCTCGGCACCAGCATATAGAACGGATTGGCAATCGCATCCGGGTTACGCAGTAATAATGCCCCCTGTCCTGCATAGTTTAAAAGCAGACAGGGTAAAACAATAATGAACCAGGCCAGACGAATCGGTAAGCGACCAAAATGCCCCATATCTGCATAGAGCGCTTCTCCACCGGTCATGGTCAGAATCACCGCACCCATGGTCAGGAAAGCAACATAAGGCTGATGAACAACAAAATTAAAAGCCCAGTGCGGACTGATCATGGTCAATACAAATGGGGTCTGGATAATGCTCCAGACACCCACAGCACCAATCGATAAAAACCACGCCAGAGTTAAGGGACCGAAGAATTTCCCCATGGTAGCTGTACCATGACGCTGTATGATAAATAGACCGGTTAAAATACCAATCGCCAAAGGCATGAGCCACTGGTTAAACATGGGCGTTGCAATGCTTAAACCTTCAATTGCCGATAATATGGAAATTGCCGGAGTAATAATGCCATCACCAAAAAATAACGAAGCACCAATAAAGCCTAGGGCAATCAGATAAATTTTCTTGTTGTCCGCAATACGTGTGGTTCGCAGGTTCAATGCCAATAAAGACATGATCCCGCCTTCACCATTGTTGTCTGCACGCATAATAATGGTGACGTATTTAAAACTGATCGTCAGCATGATGCACCAAAAAATCAGGGACAAAATTCCAAGAACTGATGCCTCAGTAATCGCCAGATGCGCTGTGAGGAAACATTGCCGGAGGGCATATAATGGGCTGGTGCCAATGTCTCCAAATACCACCCCAAGCGCTGCGAGGGTAATCACAGGCAAGGCGGCTTTTTGTGCAGTACTTTGCATATTTCGTCTTCGTTTTAGACACTATTTTTTCGCAATCATATCACTGAGCAAAAACTTTTGCTCTAAATCAATTGTTTCAACTTGGCAGAGGAGTTTTTTTTCGTTATTATCGCGGCGCAATGGTGAGGTGTCCGAGTGGCTGAAGGAGCACGCCTGGAAAGTGTGTATACGTTTGCGCGTATCGAGGGTTCGAATCCCTCTCTCACCGCCAAGATTCAATTCCATAACATCCAATGGAATCTCAAAAGGCTTAATTCTTTTAGAATTAGGCCTTTTTTGTTGTCTTATGCTATTAAGAAAAAATGATTAAAATGGCTTGATATCGTTCATTAATGATTGAATTTTTTAATTATGGATTAAGCCTAAACTCCTCCCCTGCAAGCTATGAGGAAAAAGCGGCAATAAAACCGTTAAAATAGCTAAAATAGACCTCTCTAAATCATATGCTTAAAATGAAGCACATAGAATTACAGCCAGATGAGGTAACCTTGCTAATGTTCCCTTTTATGTATTTATATTTTTAAAAATAATCACTTAAACAAAAAAGAGCTGAGATACGGGTTTTTCTCTTTCACCTCGCGTTGAACCTTTATTTATTCTCAAAATATTTCTGGCATCCCTGAAAAAATTCTTCATTGAAATTCATGGAGGGATCATCTTTGTCATCATCGCATTGATCTACAGATTTGAGATTGTCTTGCGCATAGCGATAGCCATAATATTGCTCTGTCCCCTCCTCAAAACCACCAAACTCCTCTTTTTTCATGGACTGAAAATACAGAAATGCGGCAATGGCTATAAGGATAAGTACCACGACAGTACTGATAATTTTGGCCTGTTTTGTCATCTTATGTATCTTCCTTTAGCCTATTGATGAATAGTCCTCATCACACCATCTAACCCAGAAAAAGTCGCTTATCCCTAAGGATGAAGGTATAAGAACTGGTTTGCCAATTCAAGACAGGCAGAAAAGCCTTTATTTTTGTTGTCTGATTGGATTTTCAGGCTGTTCATTCGGTTTTTTTTGCGGATTGGATGTCCCGATATGCTGATCTGGTTGATCCGCTTGGGGAGTGGGGAGTTTAGGTTGATCCGGTTGAGGATGGGGTGGATTAGGTTGTTCCTGCTGATCAGGATTTTGAATTAAAGGAACAGGCTGTTTCTGCTGGTCTGGCTGTTGGTTATCTAGTTCAGTCATGGTTATGTCTATCCTGTGCACTACCATTGATCAATTACGCTACATCAGCACTAATCTACGCCTTAAATTGAATCCTCCAACTTCCGCTGTGTTTCAATTTCCATCATTGTAAATATGATGTCTCTAGATGATTGATCTGCAACAACTGCGATGAAATCAGCTTCACATTGCTTACCAAAAGCCTTCAAAGCCAGATATTTCATTAACATGTCACATAAATGGCACAATTACTGCACGCTATTACTTAGCAAGTTCAGAAGGTAAATGAACCTATTGAAATAAGATCATATAAATGCAATATTTCTATGATAACAATCATATAACAGAGCCTTAAGTCGATCTATAAAAGCACATTGAACACATAGAAAAACTGCTATTCGGGAGTAAATATGAATACCAGCAATAATTATGTCAAACAGATCAAGAATGCTAAACGTGGTGGTTATACTCCAACGATTGCCAAGGATATTAATAAACATAAAATTCAAAAAGCCCTCCGACTGATCGAACAATGGCGCAAACTGGCCAGCGAACTTAAACCACAAATGCAAATCGATATGGCTTTAACCCTGGAAGAATGTGCGCAAGACCTGGACCAGATTTTAAGGAGCAAATAACCGGTTTAATTAAAATAGGACATGAATTTAAATAGCGGATGTAGAGGGTGATTGAGAATATCCAAATCCCTTCACCCTATCCAATCGCTCATTTTTTGGCTTGCGTTTTCAATAAAATTCGCTATTATTCTCTGCAAGTTGCCGGCATAGCTCAGTTGGTAGAGCAACTGACTTGTAATCAGTAGGTCCACAGTTCGAATCCGTGTGCCGGCACCATTTTATACTTAGCCTCGCTTTTTAGTGAGGCTTTGTTGTTTTTGTACTTTGCTTTTAAAAATTAGAATATTACCCCAGTCTCAGGCATTCTTTTTCGCACTGATCTGTACATAATTGACCAACCCATCCTGATAAAGCTGCAGACAGAGCTTTGCGGTCATGCGAATTTTAAAGGCATCCAGCCCTGTGCCCTGCTGTGGCAATTGCTGCAAATGTTGAAAGTAGTTTGCAAATCCGTATAAAACGGCTTTGGACAAATCCCGAATTTCAATGTCGCTAAAATCATGTTGCTGCAATGTCTGTTCTAATCCCGATGCCGTCATCAAATGCTCCAGATTCACATCTGCAGCCTTGAGCAGCCACTTATATTTTTGCTTTTGTAGTGCATTTAAATTCAGCCATTGCTCGGACAGCATTAAATAATGAAAACCCAGTCTGCCTTTTGAATTTAAAACATTGTCCACTGAATCCAGGAATGAATTTAAATTGGAATGATAGGCAGCATCGATACACAGCACCACATCAAAGGGCTGCTTAAAAGGAATCTGCTTTAAATTTAAAAAGGATTGCGGGTAAATGGCCGAAATTTGCGGAAAATGTTTTTGAATTTGAATAACGCAACTGGCTTGTAATTCCACCGCTTCAATATGCTGAACTTGATAGTGCTGTTGCCAATACAACAAACTTGCACCCTGCCCGCAGCCTAAATCCAGGAGGTGGTCATTGGAAGTTAAAGCTACCGCTTGCGCCAATTGATCTGCCAATTGACGGCAAGCTTCTGGATAGGACGATGTTGCATCATCCCAATAGCCCAAATTGCTCCAGGCGAGTACTGCATCATCTCCTAACTGTTTTGCGTTAATCGCGTATTTATGTTCAGGAAGTTTCTGCCGAATCGCTTGAAGCCATTTCATATCTTAGTAGCCGAGTTGTGGGGCAACCTCAACTTTAGGTTTTAATCCGGCAAACGACAATGGTGCACCTAAAATTTCTGCAATATGCATGGCCGAAGTCACGGCAGATTCAAGCACAGGTAAGCCATCACAAGACCACGAACCACAATAAAACACTTTGCGGTTTAAATCTTTATGGCGGACTTGCAGCTCTTTATTTAATGCCACTGTTTGTGAATCCACTACAGCACGGGTTAAAGTCACTGAGGAGATGATTTTTTTCGGGTCAATATCCGTCACCGGCTGCCAGGTTTGGAATACCGGCGATTTACCCACTAAACTTGGCTCAACCGAATTCAGCCATACGGTAAATTGCTGACGGGTAAATTTACGGTCCATCATGTAGCTGAGTACCGCCCAATCTTTGCGTTTTGGCGGCATCACCGATTGATCAGTATGAATGACCAGCTGACCCTGCTCAAATTTAAATTTCTTTAACAGCGCAATATCATCAGCAAATTGTTCATTATCGAGGAATGTTTCAATTTTATTGGTCGGTGTGGCTACGATCACCCGGTCAAATGCCAGCTGTTCGCCTTGCTCGTTTTCAATCAATACCCCTTCTTCATCTTGTTGAATATGGGTAATGGCTGAACCGCCACGAATTTCAATACCTTCGATCAGCTTGTCCACCAAGGCTGGTGTCCCACCCTGTAGACGCAGTAAGGCATCGCCATCGGTCAATTGACGCAAGAAAATCAACAGGGGTTTGGCAGGCCATTCACCAATGGTTTTCGGGTTACAGGTACAAATGGTATACAGCACAGGCATTACAGCACCATGCCAAAAAACTTCTTCAATATCATTATTATTGATGAATTCGGCCAGGGTAATGTCCTGGTTTTTCGATTTGAAGAATTTCGCAATGGCCGTCTTCAGCTGCAGCATGCCTTTAACCAGACGCCAGCCATATTGCTGAATGCCTTTACGGTTATTAATGATGGGAAAATTACCAATACGGCTACGCGATGTTGTTAGCCAGGTTTCGGTGCGATCTTCAAATAACCAGCTACATGCCATATAGGTACGTACTGGAAAGGTCTGGATACCCAGATAAGCCGCCAGACTCAGGGTGTTTTTCCACAAATGCGGGTTCATGACACGCAGGGGTGCATCAATCAGGCCATCCTCGAATTCAATGCTATGGCTATCCATACCACGACCCGTTAAGGCTTCAAAAATAGTAACACTATGCCCTGCATCTTTAAGAATTCTTGCGGTAGCTAGCCCAGCCATGCCACTGCCAATAACTGCAATATCCAAAATTATTATCCGTCAGTTACACATAAGATTTATGAAATTATGAACCAAGCAAACGGAAAAGGCGGTATTAAAATATTCCAGAATGTGCCTTTTTAACAAAACTCCTCATGATGAATATAAAGTAGAAATTTACATTTATTTATGCAGTAATTATTCCAAAATAAATACAAAAAATAATTAAAATTATATCAGCATAAATATTAAAAACCCTTTAAAAAAAGGAATATATATTGACTAATTTTATAACAAACGTTTTACAAAAAACGAAATTGGCATTATGATACGCAGCATAATAAATTGATAATATCTTCACATTTTAATCATCTACTACTATACCAATAGGCTAATAGTAAGAAACTTCAGTTCGCAAAAAAGCCCTTAAATTTTTAAGGGCTTCTTCTTTTTAAATGGATAGATACAAAAACCGTTTTAAGATGTTACCGGTATTTCACCAAACTTCCCGCTATTAAAATCATTAAATGCTTGAATGATTTCATCTTTGCTATTCATCACAAAGGGACCATAGCCTTGGATTGGTTCATTGAGCGGCTGCCCTGTGAGTACCAAAAATTTACTATCCTGAAGCGCTTCAAGCTGAATATCTGCTTCTCCATCTTTGGCAAACATCACAATCGAACTGTCCTGAACATGCTGTGTTCCGTTCAACTGCATTTCACCCGATAACACCACCACCAATACATTATGATCGACAGGGACATGCAGATGATGAACCTGCTCGGCTTTTAATTCGCCATCCCAGACATTGACCGGGCTATGGGTTGAAGCGGGACCAACCTGTTCGGCATAGTTTCCGGCAATCACCCGGATATGCCCTGCACCCTGTTCAAACTGAATGACTGGAATGTCTTTGGCTGCAATCGCCTGATATTTCGGTGCGGTCATTTTGTCTGCTGCAGGCAAATTCACCCAAAGCTGTACCATTTCAAACAGGCCGCCATTTTGAGCAAAGTCTGGGGAATGAAATTCTTCATGTACTAAACCTGCACCTGCCGTCATCCATTGCACATCACCGCTTTGAATGGTTCCACCGCCACCTGCTGAGTCTTTATGAGTCACTTCACCCTGATAGGCGATGGTTACGGTTTCAAAACCACGGTGTGGATGAGAACCGACTCCATGCTGCTGCGTCGTTGGGCTAAAATGGTAGGGTGCCGCATAATCCAAAAGTAAAAATGGACTGATCGCCTGCCCTAAACGGTCATAGGAAAACAGGTTTTTCACTGGAAAGCCGTCACCCACCCAATGCGTGTTCTGGTTGCGGTAAACGCCAATAATTTTTTTCATCTCAAACTCCTATCTCTAGGAAACAATATGCGTTTATCTTAGATTTTTTAAAGATTCCAGCCTAGCCACATTGCAATATACAGCGTCCTAACAATAGGATAATCGAATTTTTATCATCAAATTTAATACAAAAAATCATTTAATTGACATAAATATCATCATTGTCCCATAGCTATGATTATCTATCCTGCTCTAGGGACTTAATGCTCTGCTTTGAGCTCATTACTATAAAAAACAGATCGGAACTTAGATGACTGATTTGCACTGAATACTTCCACCTTCTTCATGACAAAACAGGAATAGAAAAATGGGTAAACCATACGTTCGTTTAGACAAAGATAATGCAGCGGTTTTATTGGTCGATCATCAAACCGGATTGCTTTCACTGGTTCGTGATATTGATCCCGATAAATTCAAAAACAATGTCTTGGCCCTGGCTGCAGCGGCTAAATACTTTAATCTTCCTACCATTTTAACCACCAGTTTTGAACAAGGTCCAAATGGTCCCTTGGTTCCAGAGCTGAAAGAGATGTTCCCGGATGCGCCTTATATTGCCCGTCCCGGCCAGATCAATGCCTGGGACAATGAAGACTTTGTCAAAGCAGTGAAAGCCACAGGTAAAAAACAGCTGATTATTGCCGGCGTGGTGACAGAAGTCTGCGTCGCCTTCCCTGCACTTTCAGCCCTTGAAGAAGATTTTGAAGTCTTCGTGATTACCGATGCTTCAGGTACCTTTAACCCTTTAACCCGTGATTCAGCCTGGGACCGTATGTCCAGTGCCGGTGCGCAATTGATGACCTGGTTTGGTGCTGCCTGTGAATTACACCGTGACTGGCGTAATGATATTGAAGGTTTGGGTACCTTGTTCTCCAATCATATTCCCGATTATCGTAACCTGATTAATAGCTATAACCAGCACAGCACGCAAAAACAAAATTGATCTTTTTTAGGCATGGTGCAACTGGTCTATGCTTCGCGTAAAGGGCAACGGCTGGTGATGGAAAAACTGATTGATTATCTGATTCGAGGTCTAAGAGATTTAGCCAAAGATCATTCAGGTTATGCACTTTAAATTGACAGATGATGCATATAAAAAATCCAGAACCGAAGTTCTGGATTTTTGCGGAGATTGTGAACCTAAACTTAGATTTTACCAATCAAATCGATTGAAGGAGCAAGTGTAGCATCACCTTCTTTCCATTTGGCCGGGCAAACTTCACCTGGATGCGCATGGACATATTGTGCTGCCTTGACCTTACGTAGCAGTTCTTGAGCATCACGACCAATACCACCGGCATTGATTTCGATAATCTGGATTTTACCTTCTGGGTCAATCACGAAAGTACCACGGTCTGCCAGACCTTCAGCTTCAATTAACACTTCGAAGTTTTTCGCCAAAGTCCAGGTTGGGTCACCCACCATTGCATACTGGATTTTCTTGATTTCGTCAGAAGAATCGTGCCAAGCTTTATGGGTGAAATGGGTATCTGTCGATACTGAATAAATCTCTACACCCATTTTTTGGAATTCAGCATAGTTATCGGCTAAATCGCCTAATTCTGTTGGACAAACGAAAGTGAAATCTGCAGGATAAAAGAATACCACTGACCATTTTCCGATCATGTCTTTTTCAGAGACTTGAATGAATTCACCATTTTTATATGCTGTTGCGTTGAATGGCTTCACTTCAGTATTAATTAAACTCATGAGATATTCCTCTAGCTCGTTTCTGGGATTGCTTATCTTGTGAAGCTAGAATACGAAAGATTCTAAAATAGGTAAAACCGTACTTTTTTATAAAAATTATCGGTTTTTTAGATTTAAAATTTCTATCTTGTTTCTCGAGTTGATTGGCTTAGACAATAAAAAACCCTTTGCTGTTACAAAGGGTTTTGAAGATGACTTGCCGTTTTAATTACAACTCAAAATGGAAGATCATCATCTAGATCTGCTGGTGCAGCTGCTGCTGGTGCAGGTTGCTGTTTTGGCGCAAAACCACCCGGGTTGTTGTTGCCATAACTATTGCCCTGATTGTTATTATTATTGTTATAACCACCCTGATTGCCATAACCGCCTTGGTTGTTATTATTGTTGTTATAACCACCACCTTGATTATTGTTGAAACGTGGCTGATTATAACCGGCGTTGTCACCACCCGCAGCTTGTTCACCTTGCTGACGGTTGCTATCTAGCATTTGCATTTGTTCACCACGAATTTCTGTGGTGTAGCGTTCCTGGCCGCTTTGGTCTGTCCACTGACGCGTACGCAATGAACCTTCAATATAAACTTTAGAACCCTTACGTAGATATTGCTGTGCAATTTCACCCAAGCGGTTATGCAACACAATACGATGCCATTCAGTTTGTTCTTTACGCTCACCCGTATTTTTATCAGTCCACGAATCGCTCGTTGCAATTGAGAACTGAGTCAGAGAACCACCATTTGGAAAAGTTTTGGTTTCAGGATCTTTACCTAAAGTTCCAACTAAAATAACTTTATTAACACCACGCATCAGACGTACACTTCCTATTTATTTCTATATTTTACTTTATAAGAGTTATGCTTAAATGGCTACCTCTTTACCCAACAACTGCGTTAAATCTTGTCGCGCAGCTTCATCTATCAACTGTTTATCAATTTTAACATAAGCAAATTGCTGGTCGGACATCACCACAACCTCTTCAATACCACGAATCGCCAAAAGTTGAGAAGTCCACTCATCCGTTTGTTTCGTCTCGGGTAAAGCCAATACCAATGATGAAAGATAGCGCGGCTGGGCCAGACTAAAGCTGATCAATAACCAGACCACCGCAATCCCCGCCAAAATACCCCAACCCAGTGAGGTATTATTTAGTAACAAGAGTTGACCGCCAATCATGCCACCGAAAAATGCCCCTAAAAACTGGCTACTGGAATTCACGCCCATGGCTGTCGCTTTAGACTGGATTGGCGCAGATTTGGATAACCAAGAAGGCAATAAGGCTTCCATCACGTTAAAGGCAATAAAGAATAATCCCAAGCCTGCCAATAACACATATTTAGATTCATAACCAAAAATCAGCACCAGCAAGCCCAATACGATTCCACCAATTGCCGTCAGGAAAATGCCGCGCATTTTGCGATATTTTTCCGCCAGAATAATGCTGGGAAAAGCAAAAAACAGGCTAATAACGAGCAGTGGCAGATACACCAGACCATGACTGGATAAGGGAATATCGGCAAACTGAATCAGTTGCGATGGCATATAGACAAACATCGCGGTCAGCAACAGGTGCAAGGCAAAAATTGAAACATGCAGACGGTTTAAATCGCCCATTTTCAACACCTGTTTCAGCTGTGCCACATAGCCTTGCTGGTAATTTTTATGATGACGGGTGACCTTAGGGACAAATAGCAGCATCGAAATGGCAGCTAAACCCATAATGGTCGTCACCCAGAACAGGCCGGAAATCCCCACCAGACTGGTTAGCCAAGGTCCCAGACTGAAGGCGACCATAAAGGATACCCCAATACTCATGCCCATCACCGCCATGGCTTTACTGCGCTGTTCTTCACGCGTCACATCGGCCAAAAGCGCCATCACTACCGCAGAAACCGCACCACCACCGGCAATGGCACGGCCAATGATCACGCCATAAATGCTCTCGGACATTGCTGCGACTGCACCGCCTAGCGCAAACAGCAATAAACCGATAATCACCAAAGGCTTACGGCTAAAACGGTCGGCCAGCAAGCTAAACGGAATCTGTAAAATGGCCTGTGTTAAACCATATACCCCGACGGCCAAACCAATCAGCGCCGGGGTTGCCCCTTGATATGACTGTCCTGCCACGGAAAACACAGGAATAATCATGAACAAACCCAACATACGCAGTGCAAAAATACTGCTTAAGGCAAAGGTTGAACGGCGTTCTAAAGCATTCATCATATCAATAAGCTTAGGTCTATGAGTTTAATTTCTATCGGCTATCCTACAACATTCATGTTATGGATGTTGATTTATTCCGGAATGAGCCACCATAAAAAAGGGCGCATTTTTATGCGCCCCTATTGTAACCATTTTTCTTAAAAAACGATTAACCGATTCGTTCTTGACGTTTACTATATTGAATGGAAGCAATCACTGCCCAGACAATAAATGCGACACCAATTAAACCGGTGACCACTTCAGGTACGTGCACCCCAGTACCACTGGCCAGCATAATGAATGCTAAAGCACCAATGGCATAATGCGCACCGTGTTCAAGGTAAATATAGGCATCCAAAGTGCCTTTTTCCACCAGATAAATGGTCATAGAACGCACGAACATAGCACCAATCGCCAGACCGAGCATAATGATCACCACATCCGAAGTAATGGCAAAAGCACCTATGACACCATCAAAACTGAACGATGCATCCAGTACTTCCAGGTAAATAAAACCGCCTAAACCGGCTTTAATGACTCCTGTAGATGCCCCGCTGGCATCATGTGCCACTGCATTGCCATTTTCATCAATTTCAGGTTCACCACCTAACAAGTGGCTTAACACCTGAACCCCGATGTAAATCACAATCCCCCAAATCCCGGCCATGGTAACCACCAGGCGATCTGCTTCTGCAACATTGGCTGCCATGATCAGCAAACCAATTAAAGCAAGAAATGCTGACATTGCCGGTACGTTGGCGAGATTGGATAAACGCGCTTCCAGCCATTTGAACCAATGGGTATCTTTTTCACTGTCCAGAAAGAAATTCAGGAACACCAGTAACAGGAATGAGCCACCAAAGGCTGCAATTTCCGCATGATGCGCCATCAGCTTTTCAGAATAATTGATCGGATCATTCAGGGCCATATTGACCACTTCCATCATGCCCATGTCAGCAGTCACGGCCACAATCACAATCGGGAACACCAAACGCATACCAAATACGGCAATGATGATCCCAACCGTCAAGAAGATCATTTTCCAGAAATGATCCCAACCACGCAGTACCGAGGCATTAACCACCGCATTATCGAAAGAAAGAGACACTTCCATGACAGCCAGAATGGCAGTAATGGTCAGTGCCGTGAACATGGTCTTTAAACCTGCTTCTGGGCCATGCGTAAAGCCCCAATATGCAGATATACCAAGACACACGATCGTAAAGATGATTGAGAAACCAAAATGTTTCATCATGATAGATCGACCTATAGACAGATATTTATATCGAGTGAATTCTGTAAAACTTAACAAGAGCACTTAAGATTTTATGCGCACAATTATGACGACTTTTTCCTGTTAAGCCAAAGTTCTTCGTATGATTTTTTTTTGAGTACAAATACACTATTTTTTCTACTGCATATCTTGAGTTGAAAACTCTTGTTATAGTCCCGCCTTCTGTAAATTCTTCTTTTAACATCGACAGGATGATGACATGAGCTTTTCTCAAGATGTATGGCAACGCAACTTGGCTTTATACGAAAAAACTTTAGCCCTGCCATTTAACCAAGAACTTTCACAAGGGACTTTGAGCAAAGACATTTTTAGTCATTATGTAATTCAGGATGCGCATTATTTACTGGCTTATGGCCGTGCACTGGCGGTCTGTGCTGCAAAAGCATTTACAGCGGAGGATGTCATGCAATTTTCAGATGCCGCCAAGATTGCCATTGTGGTAGAACGCAGCCTGCATGCTGACTTTATGCAGGAATTTGACATTAGCCAAGAAGAATTTAGAACCACGCCACTGACTTTGGCTTGTCATCATTACACTTCCTTCTTAACCGCAACGGCATGGTCAGAAAGCTATCCGGTAGTATTGGCTGCTTTACTGCCTTGTTTCTGGATTTATGCAGAAGTGGGTAACGATATTGTCAAAAATTCTATAGAAAATAATCCGTACCAAGCTTGGGTCGATACCTATTCAGGTGAAGAGTTTAATGAGGCTGTACGCAATGTGATTGCCACAATTGATAAAGTCGCAGCACGTTGCGATGCCGATACTTTAGAGAAAATGCATCATGCCTATACGACGGCTGCCAAACTGGAATGGCTGTTCTGGGATAGCGCTTATGATCAAAGACAGTGGTTGGGTTTGGATGAATTATAAAATTCGATCGTCCGTATCAAAATTCCTCCTATCCTTCAATTTGTGGTCAAGGTTATTTTACTTCCGCTTTGAAAGTGGGACTGAATTTTAAAAGCTCCTCCCTTTGAAAAAGGTGAGGATTCTCAAAATATATTTTGAGTCCGCAAGGGGAGGGATTGGTTTTTACTGCTGAAACATCTGCCAGCCATAAATCAGTCCTGCCGCAGCTACAATCCAGCAAACCGTTGCCACACCTAAACACGACCACATCGACATTTTTGTTGCTAGTATATAAACCATCAACAGATAGATGGCATAGGGAATCAAAGACCATAAACCAAATAATGCCGTTTTACGCAAAGCCTCTGCACCCTGCTGCTGTGACACAATCACATGGGCAATTAAGGCAAAAGTCGGAAAAAGCGGCACCAGACCGGCAATATAAAAAGCTTTACTTCTGGAAAGCAGGGAAATAATTAACACCACTGCTGCCCCTAAAACACATTTCAAAAATAAAGCCAGCATGCCTACCCATTCCAACAAATCAATTGATTAAGCCGCATAGTCTAAGCTGCAAAATATCTTTTACTTAAAATAAATTCACCACAATCAAGGCAAGCAAGGCTGGTAATGCCTGAATATAAATAATCTTTTTACTTGCTGTGATTGCGCCATAAATGCCTGCAACCAGAACACAGCCCAAAAAGAAATTGGCCAGTGCTAGCGCATAAGTTACTGGAGCAAACAGTGACCAGATCAGGCCAGCTGCTAAAAAACCATTATACAAACCCTGATTTTGTGCCAGCACCTTGGTGAGTTTTGCCTTTTCCGCAGTATTGCCAAAGGCTTTCATTCCAATCGGTTTATCCCACAAAAACATTTCCAAGATTAAAAAATAAATATGCAATAACGCAATCAGGGCAATGAGAACTTTTGTAATAATCATGAGATTTCCATTTTTTATTTTCAGACAATATTTTGCATTTTAACTGTGAATCGGTCGAAAAACTGAATTTCAATATCTAAATCTATGACTTGTAGGTACAGTGAAAGGCTCTCCCCATGTATTTAGTTTAAATCCTTGAGCAGCCCGACACAGACTGACGTTTTATTTTAATTAAATAAAGCTTGAACATTTTTCATGCGCTATCATATATAAGTTTTTGATGAATTTTCTAGGATCATTGCATGAGCCAAAGTCACATCCGTATTCGAGGTGCACGTACCCATAACTTAAAAAATGTGTCACTCGATATTCCACGCGACAAGTTTGTGGTGATTACGGGGCTTTCGGGTTCAGGTAAGTCATCCCTCGCCTTTGATACCTTATATGCCGAAGGTCAGCGCCGTTATGTGGAATCACTTTCTGCCTATGCACGCCAGTTCCTTTCCCAAATGGAAAAACCTGAAGTCGACTCGATTGAAGGTTTAAGTCCCGCAATTGCCATCGAGCAGAAATCTACCAGCCATAACCCGCGTTCAACTGTGGGAACAATCACGGAAATTTACGACTATTTACGTCTTTTATATGCCCGTGTCGGCACACCCTATTGTCCTGAACATGACCTGCCGATGGTGGCGCAAACCGTATCTGAAATGGTCGATGCGGTAAAAAGTCTGGAAGAAGGTACTGCTTTAATGCTGCTTGCACCGGTGGTGCGTGAACGTAAAGGTGAATACAGCAACCTGTTTGAACAACTGCAAAGTCAGGGTTTTGTCCGTGCACGTGTGGATGGTGAAATCGTTGAAATTGATACGCCACCCGAACTGGATAAAAAGAAAAAACATACCATTGAAGTGGTGGTTGACCGTTTTAAAGTACGTGATGACTTGGGTAACCGGATTGCCGAATCATTTGAAACTGCGCTGCGCCTAGGGGGCGATATTGCCATTTTGGCCTGGATGAAAGGCGAGCAACCTGAGCGCGTATTCTCTGCCAAGCACTCCTGTCCGGAATGTGACCGTGCGGTTGCCGAACTGGAACCACGCCTGTTCTCGTTCAACAATCCCTTTGGCGCCTGCCCGGTCTGTGATGGTCTAGGAACCCGCAGCCATTTCAGTGCAGAGAAACTGATTCCCAATACTGAAATTTCGATTAGCCAGGGCGCGATTCGTGGCTGGGACAGACAGCGTCCTTATTACTACAGCATGATTGAAAAAGTCGCCGCGCATTTTGGCTTTTCGCTAGATACGCCGTGGAATGAGCTGGATGCAGAGACCAAAAAGAAATTCCTTTACGGTACAGGCAAAGAAAAAGTCGATTTAAGTTATGTCGATGAACGCGGTCGTAAACATAACCGGGTGCAACCTTTTGAAGGTATTTTGCCGCATCTGGAACGTCGTTACCGCGAAACGGAATCGAACTATGTACGTGATGATTTAGCACAATATTTGTCGAATGCAGCCTGTGATGCCTGTGGCGGTTCACGTCTGAATGAAATTTCCCGCAATGTTCGTGTCAAAGACAAGACCATCGCGCAGATTACCAAAATGTCGATTGGTGATGCCGAAAGCTATTATCAGGATTTAAATCTTGAAGGTGCCAAAGGTGAAATTGCCGACAAGATTTTCAAGGAAATCCGTGAGCGTTTACACTTCCTGGTTTCAGTTGGTCTGAATTATCTCAGCCTGTCCCGTTCTGCCGAAACCCTGTCTGGTGGTGAAGCACAGCGTATCCGTCTGGCTTCACAAATTGGTGCGGGTTTGATGGGTGTGATGTATGTCCTTGATGAGCCATCCATTGGTTTACATCAACGCGATAATGATCGTCTGCTTGAAACCTTGGTGCGCTTACGTGACTTAGGCAATACCGTTTTAGTCGTTGAGCATGATGAAGATGCGATTCGTGCCGCCGACCATATTATTGATATTGGCCCGGGTGCTGGCGTGCATGGCGGTCATATCATTGCCGAAGGAACCTATGAAGAATTGGCAGCCAATGAAAACTCACTGACAGGTCAATATCTTTCAGGCAAATTAAAAATTGAAGTGCCCAAAAAACGTACCCAGCCGCCAAAACCGGAAGAGCAAATCAAGCTGATGGGTGCTGCCGGTCATAACTTGCAGAATGTTGATTTAACCATTCCTTTAGGCGTAATGACCTGTGTCACCGGTGTATCGGGTTCAGGTAAATCGACCTTGATTAACCGTACTTTATTACCACTTGCCGCAACGCAATTGAATGGTGCAACCACATTAACAGCCGAAAAGTTTGACTCGATTGATGGTCTGCAATTCCTCGACAAAGTCGTAGACATTGATCAAAGCCCAATTGGTCGTACGCCACGTTCTAACCCGGCGACTTATACCGGTTTATTTACGCCAATTCGTGAATTGTTTGCGCAAACGCCTGAAGCCAAAGCACGTGGTTATGCCGCTGGACGTTTCTCGTTTAACGTGAAAGGCGGGCGCTGTGAAGCCTGTGAGGGTGATGGCATGATTAAAGTAGCGATGCACTTCCTGCCGGACATGTATGTGCCTTGTGATGCCTGCCATGGCAAGCGTTATAATCGTGAAACTTTGGAAGTCGGCTATAAAGGTAAAAACATTTCTGATGTACTGGAAATGACCGTTGAAGATGCGATGCATTTCTTTGATGCCATTCCTGTGATTCACCGTCGTCTGGAAACTTTAAATCAAGTGGGTCTGGGTTATATCCGTTTAGGTCAGTCTGCGACCACCCTTTCTGGTGGTGAAGCACAGCGTGTCAAACTCGCGCGTGAACTCGCGAAACGCGATACTGGTAAAACGCTGTATGTACTGGATGAGCCAACCACAGGTCTGCATTTCCATGATATTGCCAAGCTACTCGACATTCTGCATGAGCTGCGCAACAAGGGTAATACCATTGTGGTGATTGAGCATAATCTGGATGTGATTAAAACTGCTGACTGGGTGATTGACTTGGGTCCTGAAGGCGGTGCTGGCGGTGGCCAGATTATTGCTGAAGGTACACCTGAAGAAGTTGTGAAATCTAAGGTTTCACATACAGCGAAGTTCTTGAAGCCGTTGTTGAAATAATTTAATCCACCCCGACCCTCCTTTAAAAAAGGAGGGAGTTTTCCAACTTTTTAAAGAAGGATGGCTCCCCCTCTTTCGTAAAGAGGGGTTAGGGGAGATTTAGTTATCTAATCTTGAAATTAGATAATCTGTATATTTTTTTTGGAAATCTGACCTATTTCCCTTTTCTTTTAAAATTTCGATAATGAGCTGCTTTTTATCTTGCGAAAATTTCTCTACTAAATGTGCAATTGTTATATTTACAAATCTTTCATCTTCAAAAAAATCAAACTCAATAAAGTATCTCAACTCTTCTTTACTAGCATTAACAATCACAAACTCATGCTGTTCAGAATACTGCTGATTTATAAAATATGCATAAATTGAATCAATAAATGAAGGTGCTCCAATATTTGGGTTTATTAATAGCACCTCATCAATATAATCACCAAAACGATGTTCACCATGTCTAAAAGAATTTATACTTCTGAAGAATTTTCGATCGAGCTCAAGTTTTTCACATATCCAATTTTTTACTTTTTTCTCTAACTTTTTTGATTCTTCTTCCCCACCTAATTGTTCCAAAATAGTTATCGCAAAATCTAAATTACCTAAGCTCAGCAAACCAATATTTTTAATGCTCGATTCAAAAAATCTTTGAATAAAAGTTTCATCACATTGGTAATTCCAAAACTCATTACACAATATCCAAAATCCATTCTTAACCATTTCTTGTTCAGTATTTATCAAATCTGATTGAGCTAACTCTTTCAAGCTTTCAAAATCTATTTTATTGCTTTGTTCAAACCATTTTTTAAACTCAATCATCCATAAATCATCTCTCTCAAATGAAGATGAAATGTTCCTAAGCTTGGATAATTTTAGATTTTCTTTTTCACTTTGATTTGCCTCATTATTTTTAGCTATTTGTCTTCTAACAGCCATTTTAAAAGTAAAATCATTCCAACTTAACCCACATGTAAGTCCAAAATCCTCAATAAAATATCCTTGTAAAATTCGAATCAAAATTATTTCTTTAGTCGATTCAGCAACTTCGCTTGGTAATTGTTCTAAAAATTGTTTATATAATTTAATAACTTTTTGAAAAAATCTAAAATTATGGATTTCTAATTCATTAGCAAATTTCACCATCAGATTTATTAATGGCTCATCAATATTCTCCTCTTTTGCTCGCGCACGAATCAAAGGCTCAACAGATGTAATTTTGATTGTTTCATCTATCAATTTTTCTTTGTATTCAGTGTATTTTTCTTTGTTTTTTTCTTCTGTTTTTGACTCATCCAAAATCAAAACAACCTGACAATTACGTTCTAACTTCAGTTGATTAGCCAAACCCATTACATCTTTTATATCAAGTTTGTTTGACATACGCTCAAAGTCATCAAAACAAATAATTGCTTCTTTAACCTGATTGAACATCAAACTATCAATAAGTTTGGCTGGTGCACTAATGCCTAATTGATTAATACGTGTATCTTTAAAAATTGAAGGCAATCCCTTAAGCCATTTTGGAACTTCAATTGAGGAGTGATAGTTTTCAATATTGCTATAAATCTGTGTTTTTAAATCACTTAAGGATTCCAATCCAAATAGCGAAACATAAGCATATTTTCGGTTAAAGACATTATCCTTTTTATAAATTCGTTCTTCGGACAATTCTGATTCTAAAAACTTGTTCCAGAAATAGGTCTTACCTACACCCCACGAACCTGTAATCGCAATTGCTGTTCCAATTTTTTCATTTCTTATATTTTGTTCAAGTAACTCTTTTAAACGAACTCTTTTATTTCGAATATCCATAGAATAATTTCCCCCTTAAAATCACCCCGCCACTTTATTTTTGCCATTTGCCTTAGCCTGAAATAAAGACTTGTCAGCTTTTTCCAGTAATGCCATCCACGATGCTGCGCCAACCGCCACGCCAGCACTGACAGAAACCTGAATATTCTGATTAAGTTCAGCGATATACAGTTCAGCGTTGCCAATCTCCTGAAGAATTTTATTTGCAATAACCCACGCATCCTGAAAAGTGGTTTGCTCAATTAAAACCAAAAACTCATCGCCCCCATAACGCACAATCAAATCCGAAGTACGCACATTAAATTGTAATTTTTCTGCAATCAGTTTAATGACCTCATCACCGATAATATGCCCAAAAGTGTCATTCACATGCTTGAAGTCATCAATATCAAAAATAATTAAGCCAGTTTGCTTCAATTGATTCGGTTTATTCTCCAGATAACGGATATATTCATCTAAAGCCAAACGGTTAGATACACCAGTCAAATTATCAGTATTGGCTATATTTCTGAGCTGAAATTCCAGCGCATCCCGCTGCTGTAACACTCGCTTTAATTCTTTAAGAGCATTCAATAACGTGACTGGCTCAGCAGATAATTGTTCCCGCTCAGTCTCTATAACATGATGCTGTGCCAGACGAATAATGGTATTTTTGGCTTTAATTAAAGGGATAAAAACATGATTACGTGCATAGATCATGGTAAAAATAACTGTTACAAAACAAATCAGTGCTACCGATAAAGTTAAAATCAGTTTTTGCTGGGCTTGTTTCTTTTGTGTTTGAGCCACCGTAACACTGTAATCCAAAATATAGCCTTGCAGATCGACCACTGTTACAAATTTATCAACCATTGCTTCCGTGAGTTGCGTACCAGTCAAGGAATATGCTTGATTGTGTATACTTTCATTCATCAGGCGAGCAACAATTGGAATACCCCGATCTAAAAATTGTGCTTTTACTTGCTGATGCAATGCTAAATATTGATGTGTTTTATCCTGTTCAGGCTGTATGATATTCACCAAAGCCCATAAATACTGGGCCTGATGTTGCGTCTGTGATGATCGAGCCAAATTATCTTCAGGTATTTTTTCCTTAAACGTCACAGCCGCCATAATATTCGATGCAGTTCGACCCGCCTGATCACGCAAATCAGCCAAAATTAAAATCAGGGTGTAGTAGTCTGAAACCGAAGTTCCTTTAGCTTCAGCATCAGCATGTGTTAATACATTTTCCAAAATTGCTTTACAACTATCCCAGGCCTTAAACATTTGCTGAATCGCCTGATCCAGCTGTTTTGCACTCCGTTCAGATCGAGGCAAGGCACTATAAGCATCGACCGCGTTACGGCCTCGTGCCAGAGCAGCTTTTAAATGGGAAGATAATGCTTGAGCCTGAACTGTAAAACCTGCGGCCTTTAAAATTGCGCTTGTCTGTTCAATCTGAACGTCCACTTCTTTACGGTAAGCTTTTAATTCTTTTATATTTGCTGCAAGTTCATCAGCATTACTCGACATCACCTTATTGGCAGGTGCTCTCTCGCGTGAAACTTTATTGGCTAAATCTGCAACCGCACGTAGCGCAGAAATTTCAGTTAAGACACGATCTGCTTTTTGATAGCTGTGATAACTACTGACAATTAAAGGAACAGATAAAAAGAGAAGAGACAAGGTGATAATGATCATCGACCAGAACAGTCGTCGGCTGATATGTTCCGAGCGTAATCTGTACATGAATCAAATACGTTCCATATAACACAGCCGACCAATCATTTTTGATAATCATATTCAAAATACAGTTGTATATATTACATGATTTTGATGTAAAAAGAGTTAAAATTTAATCAAAATTTTTAAACATTTCTATGTTATCAATTACTTATAATATTTTTTCAAATAAAAGTTAAAAAAGCTCAAATTTTTTACTAAAGTTTTTAGATACTGCTCCTATATATGGCTCAGCCAAATTGCTCTCCGTTTTCCCCTGCAATAAAAGATCATTTTTCACGACACCCTTTAAAACTTTGCAAAGCATGGAAATACCGTTAAATCAGCCAGCAATCTAATTCAAACCATCGATGCTTCAACCTGTAAATCTCTATAAAATGAATTATCCAATTTCATTCTTGGATTTTGTATAAATTACAGATGGCTAAAAATATTTCAATGACAGTTATAAGAAAACATTTACACATGCCACAAATAGGTGCATAATGCACCGCATTAGGGCAAATTAAATATATTCCTCAGCAGATTATTTAATTTTTCCGAAGATTTTGGCGAAAAACCCCAATTTTCTTTGAAAATTGGGGTTTTTTATATTCAGAGCTTAATAAATAAACTAAAAATATCATCAATATCGCACTATATTGGTGCATTTTAAATTTATCTTATACTAAAAAATTAACGATTTAAGGATTAGAAATGGGTTTTGTTTTTAGTCTTGTTAATTTTCTTGCTAAGAATTTATTTTAAATAAAAAAAAACCCAACCTTGGGGAAAGTTGGGCATATAAAAACAAAAACTTGTTTATGGAGAATCAGATCATCATCACATTATTTCAATGTAGTATGAATTGATAGAGATATTATGATAAAAACAAACAGATAAGTAAAGCCTATTAAAGTAGTAGGATTTAAATTCAATCACACCAATTGATAATTATTGCGAAATATATCACAAAA
The DNA here is from genome assembly GCF_044130285.1 of Acinetobacter sp. BSP-28. Classification (NCBI taxonomy): domain Bacteria; kingdom Pseudomonadati; phylum Pseudomonadota; class Gammaproteobacteria; order Moraxellales; family Moraxellaceae; genus Acinetobacter; species Acinetobacter sp. BSP-28. Next base: position 130,906 of record NZ_JBIQOB010000005.1, on the reverse strand, counting down.
TAAAAACTATTATGTTTGTTTTTTAATCAAATACTACTCATTTTGTGACGATTTTATTGCAAAAGTCAAATAAATATCTGAAATATGGTGAATAGTTCACGTAATGAAAATACATATTAATTGGATTTAACAATTAATTATTAATAATTAATATGATTTTACACTGTAAAAATCCATTGATTTTTTGTTTATTTCTGAAAAGATCTGTTCTGAAAATGCGATATTCATTTGTTCTGGAAACAATTTTTAGAGTTGTCATAAAATAAGTTGATTGTATATTTTTTAATCATAAATATTATTTATAACAAAAATTAAACAAAATAATGTCCTTTTAGTTCATTGACTTAATGATTTGTTACAATACAATGCTTATTGTTTAATCCATTTGCAATAAAACTGGAAATTATTATGAAAAAACTCGGTTTAGCCACTGCTTTATTATTAGCCATGACCGGTGCTCAAGCGTACCAAGTAGAAGTACAAGGTCAATCAGAATACATCGACAACACTGTAAATGACAAAAACTTTACTGGTGCTGTACAAGGTACTTATTACTTTAAAAATGTTGATTCTTCTAAAGGTCCATTGGCTGAAGCAGCTTTCTTAAACCAAGCGTCTAACGTGTCTGTAGCTTATAACTACGGTGAATACGACGTTGATGTAGAAAATTCTGATTTCACTTCTCACACTATTGGGGCTAAAGCTGAAGCTTATGTTCCAACTAAAGTTGTTCCTGTATATGCTAGCGCTTCTTATAGCAACACTATCACTGACAACAAAAACAACCAAGCTGATGATCACGGCGACCGTTATGCATTAGAACTTGGTGCTGTAGTAGCTCCTAACTTCTTGGTTGCTGTAGGTTATACAAGTGCTACTAACCAAACTTCTTATGATGCTTTCAACATCCTAAACAATGGTGTTGCTAAAGCTGCTTTAGAATCTGACACAATTGGTAAAGACCAAGATGCGCTTACTGCACGTACTAAATACGTAGGTGCAATTGATGGTACAAACATGTCTATCGGTTTCGAAACTAACATGTTATTTGCTGAATATAAGGCTTATGGTTTCAAAACTGACTTGTTCTTGAATCCACAATTAAGCGTAGGTGGTTCTTATGCTGAAGCTCGTATTTCTGGTAACACTCATCCTACAGTTTGGGGTGCGAACGTAAATTACTTCATCACTCCTGCTGTTGCAGTTGGTGCGTCTTACGTAAATGCTAATGCTGAAAAAGGTTCTGTATACGATACAGAAACTGTTGGCGTAAACGCTAAATTCCGTTTCTAATTTTTAATTAGAAAAAGAATTCAAAAAAGGACGCATAAAGCGTCCTTTTTTATTGGTCTTTATCTTTAGAATGATTGGGTAAACGGGCAATATATTGCAAGGCAATTAAGCGTGACACAATAAGTGCCAGATACATGACCCCACAAAACATTTGCAGCAGTGCCAATACCCGTGCTGGGGCACTTCTGGGAATTAAATCTGACAAACCTGTCGCAGACTGCAGACTAAAGCTCAAGAACAATAAATCAAGCCAGCTTTGTAAACCTGCAACATTCGGGTTCTGAAAGCTTCCCGGCACCAGCAACTGGCAAACGTTATACAAAAAAGCAAATCCCCAAGCCAGCAGCGTAAATACCGCACCAGCAGCAAACAGTTCATCTTGGGTTAAATAGCGGTCTTCAAACATATAACGCAACAGACCATAGGCCGCGCTAAAATAAGCAGCAGCCTCAAAACCATGGGCGATGACCTGAATCCAGATATTTTCTATGCCTAATAAAATCAGGGAAGAAAAAATCACGGCACCACTAACAAAACTTAAGCCCAAAATGGTAAACATGGGCGTTTGCCGAATGACTTTGGCAATCACCAGTAAAACCAGTACTCCCAATAGCCAGGTGAGCGTACGGTAAGGCGTGCTGTAATTAACTGCAACAGATAAGATCAGAATGATAAATTGTAATAAAAGTAGCCAAGCTGAAGGCAATAAGCGAAACACCTTCCACACATCAATAATAGCCTGCATTTACTGCTCCAGAATATTGCCTTTTTTATGACTGAATTTTTTCAGCAATTTTTTATGCGCCTTTTAATCAAATTAGCACGAATGCTTCATGCTGCAAGCGAAACATTTGTATGAAAATGATTGAAAAGACCCGTTATTTGGGCATGCTCAATGTTGATGAAGTCAAGCTTATGCTCTGCAGAAGGGACATTGATACAAGGAATATCTATTTTCAGATAAGCCTTAAAATCAAATTTTGCCTTATTCTCGATGCCATAAAAAAGCCCCTGACGGGGCTTTTTTAATTAACTGGATCTTAGTGATCTGACGCACCAGAGATACCAATACCTGTTTGTGAACGTACATACTGTGCATCGAAAGCTTTGCGTTCTGCATGCGCACGTGCCGAGCTGTCAGTCACAGAGAATAACCAGCAGCATAGGAACGATAATGGCATTGCAAAGATTGCTGGGCCATTGAATGGGTTGATTGGTGTATCAGAAATACCCAAAGTATCTACCCAAACCGCTTTAGCCAGTACGATCAATACCACTGCAGTAACCAAACCGACTACACCACCAATTACTGCACCACGCGTAGTCAAGCCTTTCCAGAACATAGACAGTACCAGTACAGGGAAGTTCGCACACGCAGCTACAGAGAATGCCAGACCCACCATGAAGGCAACGTTTTGTTTCTCGAATAGAATACCTAGAATCATGGCAAAGATTGCAAGACCTAAAGTTGCAATTTTAGACATACGTAGTTCAGATTCAGGAGTCGTTTGACCTTTCTTGAATACGTTTGCATACAAGTCATGCGAAATTGCTGAAGCGCCCGACAATGTCAAACCAGCCACAACTGCAAGAATCGTTGCGAATGCTACTGCTGAAATGAAGCCCATGAACAAGTCACCGCCAACAGCATCAGACAAGTGAACCGCAGCCATGTTGTTACCGCCAACAAGTTCTAACTTGCCAGTCACTGCCATTTTCGCAACATCAAGGAATTGCGGGTTGTTTGATACGTAAAGGATCGCACCGAAACCGATGATGAAGGTTAAAAGGTAGAAATAACCAATGAAACCTGTAGCTACAACCACTGATTTACGTGCTTCTTTGGCATCTTTAACGGTAAAGAAACGCATCAAGATGTGTGGAAGACCAGCAGTACCGAACATTAACGCAAGACCTAAAGAAATCGCATCAATCGGGTTCGCTGCAAGCTTACCTGGTCCCATGATATTGCCTGCTTCTGCAAGGCTGATATCATTTACTTTAGAGAAAACCTGAATCGATTGTTCAAACATGTTGGTGAAGCTGAAGCCCACGCCTTTCATTACCATGAAAGCCATGAAGGTTGCACCTGAAAGTAACATCACCGCTTTAATGATCTGTACCCAAGTGGTTGCCAACATACCACCGAAGATCACGTAAGCCATCATCAAAAGGCCCACAATCACGACAGCAATGTTGTAGTTCAAACCAAATAGAAGCTTGATTAGCTGACCTGCACCTACCATTTGTGCAATCAGATAGAATGCCACGACCACCAGTGAACTGAACGCAGCCAGAGTACGTACCGGTTTTTCTTCCAGACGGAATGAAACCACGTCAGACAAGTTAAATTTACCCAGGTTACGTAAACGCTCTGCTACCAGGAACAATACGATTGGCCAGCCCACCATGAAACCTAGTGAGTAAAGCAAACCGTCAAAGCCTGAGCTGAATACCATTGCGGAAATACCCAAGAATGACGCAGCTGACATATAGTCACCGGCAATCGCCAGACCATTCTGGAAACCTGAGATACCGCCACCGGCAGTATAGAAATCTGCAGTACTGGTGGTTTGTCTTGCTGCCCATTTGGTAATCAGCAAGGTGAAGCCCACGAAAATCGCGAACATAATAATCGCATGCCAGTTAGTTGCTTGCTGTTCAGCAGCACCTAAATCCGGACCCGCCATTGCCATACCTGACATCAGTAGCGTAGAAGCAGCAACTGCTTTCGCTTTCAATGAATTCCATTTCATCTGATTACTGTCCTTTCTCATTCGCAATTGCTTCAACTTCTCGCATTGCTTCTTCATTTAATGCATCTAGTTTATTGTTTGCAATATACGAATAAACACCACATAAAATGAAAGACAATACAATAATGCCCAAGCCGAGTGGCATACCCAAAGTGGTAACGCCACCGCTAACTGAACTCATTAAGAATTCTTTGTTATAACCAACTAAAAGCATAAAGCCGACATAAACAATCAACATGATGATTGTTAATGTCCAACTTAATCTGCTTTTTCTGCTGACCATTTCTTTAAATTTGGGATTCTGTAGAATACGTTCTACATGTGCCTCATCCATAATCATGCTCCTGTGTGCACCCAGCCTAGGTGCTATTTTTTAATTCGAATTATTTCGTTATCTAACTTAACAATCTTATTGGGTTCTTGTAATTAAGACTTTGGTGTTAAATTTTGATCAATTAAAGCGTTGAGATTATTAGATAGGGTATTATTACGACATAAATTTATGCTGTAGGCAATATGAATAGTTGGCTCATTATCGGGGTACTCACCCTTTATATCGCATTACTTTTTATCTGTGCTTTTTTTGGTGAAAAACACGCGAGTCGCCTCAGTACCCGCGGTCGCATGTTACTCTTTAGTCTAACCTTAGGGGTATATTGCTCATCCTGGACCTTCTACGGTGCAACCGGGGCTGCGGTTCGTGAAGGCATCATCTTCCTGCCAATTTATCTCGGTCCCCTGATTTTTGTCGGTGTGGGTTATGATATCTGGCGCCGTTTAGGCCGTGTACGTCAGCATCATGCCATTTCGTCCATTGCAGATTTTGTCGCTGCACGTTATGGCAAAAGCGGTCCTTTGGCGTCCTTAGTCACAATTCTTGCAGTCATCGCGATTATTCCCTATTTAGCCTTGCAGCTGAGAGCCATCGCCTTGAGTGCTGCGGTGGTATTGCAACAGAATACCGGCATACAAGGCACCACCAATAGTGTGCTTTTCCTGACGGGGATTTTAGCCATTTTGGCCATGATTTTCGGTACCCGGCAAATTGCCAACACTGAACAGCATGGCGGCTTAATGCTGGCCGTAGCCTTTGAGTCTTTTGTTAAACTGTTTGCCTTGCTGTGTGTGGCATTATTTTTTGTCTTTGATGCACCTGAAAATCTGGGACAAATTTCCAGTGATGTTGCTGATACCTTTAAACAGGTTCAGCTGTTTGGCGTTCCGGAAACCTTTTGGGTACAAACTTTACTCGCAGCTTTAGCGATTATCTGCTTACCACGCCAATTCCATGTCGCGGTGGTTGAATTGCGGGATGAAAAACATATTCGGGGTGCACGTCGCTGGTTTGCCACTTATCTGATTCTGACCACACTTGCCATTATTCCGATTGCCAGCTGGGCATTACATGCCGCACCGCATTTTCTTGCGATTCCTGATGTTGCTGTGCTGTCATTACCGCTCAGTTATGATCAGGAATGGTTGACCCTTTTGGCCTTCCTGGGTGGTTTTTCTGCTTCTACCGGTATGCTGCTGGTATCTTCCGTGGCCTTGTCGATTATGCTCAGTAATGACCTGATTATGCCTGCCCTCTGGCGTACCGGCATACTCTCACGTCATGACAAACGTTTGCCGCTGGTGCTGAAATTTACCCGTCGGGTGTGTATTTTAGCGGTCATGCTGCTGGGTTTCCTGTTCTTCCATTTCTTTAATGACATTGACCAGCTTTCAGTATTTGGCTTGCTGGCCTTCAGTGCCGTGGCACAGTTTGCTCCAGCATTGATTGGTGGCCTGTATTGGCGTGGTGGCAGTAAACAGGGCGTATATGCAGGTCTGATTGCCGGCTTTGCCATGTGGGCTTATACTTTGCTGTTACCTACAGTACTGCGTAGCCTGCCAGCTGAATATAGTCAATTTACCCAACAATTCCTGCTTGCAGGTCCTTTGGGAATGAACTGGTTACGTCCCGAAGCCCTGTTTGGTTTTCAATCTTTTGCTCCCCTCACCCATGGCGTGACCTGGGCATTGGGTCTGAATATCGTGCTATATATCTGGGTGTCTCGAATTTTCCGTCCCAGTATTGCCGAACAAATTCAGGCGGAAAGTTTTTTCTATTATGAAACCAAACCTTTGCCGACCCACAGTACCTCGAGTGAGATCAATTACTCTCATCAGGACGTAGCTCGTCTAAAAGTTGGCGATTTAATTACCCTAGCCAAACGGATTACCGGCGAAGGACCAGCCACCCAAGCTTTTCGCCAGTTTTGTGCCCAAAACAACGTGATACTGAATGAAAATAGCAATGCCAATGGCATGTGGTGGCGCTTCACTGAACAATATCTTGCGGGAACGATTGGTGCCGCTTCTGCTCGTACCCTACTCACCACGGCGATGGTGAATAATGGTCTGGCCCTGGGTCAGGTCGCCAATATTCTGGATCAGGCATCTCAGTGGCAGCGTTTTAACCAGAACCTAATCATGACCATGATTGACCATATGACCCAAGGGGTGAGCGTGGTCGATGAAAATATGTGTCTAGTGGCCTGGAACAATCAATACCTGAAACTGTTTGATTATCCTAAAGATATTGTCTATGTCGGCTGTCCGATTGCCGACCTGATCCGTTATAACGCCGAGCGCGGTGAATGCGGGCCGGGTTCGGTCGAAGAACACGTGCGTAAACGCATTCACTGGATGGCCATGGGCAGCGCACATGAATTTGAACGGATCCGTAAAGATGGCCGTGTCATCCAGATGCGCGGCAATCCGATTGAAGGCGGCGGCTTCGTCACCACCTTTGCCGATATTACCGCTTTCCGTGAAAATGAAGCCGTACTTGAAGCACGGGTACAAGACCGGACCCAACAGCTGGCCGATGCACTTTCTGAACAGCAACTGGCCCGTGAACAGGCCGACCGTGCCAATATGTCCAAGAGCCGCTTCATTGCAGCGGCCAGTCACGACCTGTTGCAACCGATGCATGCAGCGCGTTTGTTTAGTACAGCTTTAGAACAAAGCGTGCAGTCGGATGAAGACCGCAAGACCCTGCAGCAGCTAGATCGTGCCTTGCATGGAGCAGAAAGCATGTTGTCTGCCCTGCTGGATATTGCCCGTCTGGAAGGCGGTACCATCCAGCCGAAACGTCAGCCTTATCCATTGCATGATTTATTAAGTGATTTGGAGCTGCAATTTAAATCCATTGCCGCACAACGTGGCATTAAATTCAGCGTGCATGATGCACAGTTCTGGATCGATACCGATCCACAGTGGATTCGCCGGATTATTCAAAACTTTGTCAGCAATGCCTTGCGCTATACCGCTAAAGGCAAGGTTGTGGTGGGGGTACTTCGCTCTAGCGAAAGACCGCGCCATATCCGTATTGGCGTCTGGGATACTGGTCCAGGAATTGCAGAAGAACAGCGTATAAAACTGTTTCAGGAGTTTGAGCGCTGCGGCCATACTTCGCCTTGGGGCGAGCAAGGTCTTGGACTCGGCCTGGCCATTGTACAGCGCATGACCAGCCTGCTGGACTATCCGGTACATGTCTATTCTGAATATGGCAAAGGCTCTTGTTTCATGATTGAAGTGCCAATCGTGGATGCGCCTAAAGTGGTGGCAGCACCAGTGCAGGCGACACCACTGAAGAGCAAAGCCTATAAGATTCTATGCTTGGACAATGATGAAACCATTTTGGAAGGTATGTCGACATTGCTGACCAAATGGGGCTATCAGGTCTTTAAAGCCACTGAACCGGAACAGGCTCTAGAACTCATCCAGCAAGAAAATATTCAGGTGTGGCTGGTCGATCAGCATTTGAATAATAATAAAATTGGTCTCGATTTTATTATTGAGAACCGTCAGGAACAGGTTCCAGTGGCACTGATTACCGTAGATTCCGATCCTGAACTGCCACAGCATTTGAAAGAATTGAATATTGTACTGCTGAAAAAACCGTTAAAACCGGCATCGCTGCGTTCATGGTTATCGGGTTTAAAAATTTCCGGTTCTTAAGTTTCTTATTCAAAACTCACTCTCAATCAAATGCCCATTTCACAAATATGAAATGGGCATTTTTATTACACAAATACACCATCTATTAACCTCACTGACAATTTATTTTCCGTTCTAGGCAAAACTGCTCAATTTCTTTATTTTAGCCACTGCTTTATTGGCCAAAAACTCCAACCCGGGATTTCCTATGGCAAATAGGATCAAAATTTAAATATACACTTGTATAATTAGTTACAATTTTGCAAGTTATTATTATTAAAAATATTTTTACAATAAAAATCCATTATATAACTTTAGTCGTATTCCGTTTGTCCTTGTCCTGGCTCATATATGGGAGCAATAAGTGATCAGTTTAATCGCTCTATCAGTCTGCCTCAAAACACTGCCTAAGAAACTGATCATCATAGAAAATACAGGAGTTTAAGATGAACATTTCTGAAGCCGGAAGTCATGGCGTAGATCAATCGCAACAATTTTATCGTCAATATGGTGCCAATGCCCTGTTACCCGAAATTCAATGGACCGAATTATTTAAACCCAGTCACTTGAAGGACACTCACATTCAGGCGTTGAATACCTTGTATCAAAGTGCTGTTCCGCTTGCTTTACAGGTATTCGATGAGTTGAATTTTGATGTCTTTAGCCCGGCTGCCTATAAACCGCAAGGCCTAGGGCTATTTGATCGCCTCGCTGAACAGGAAGACAAGCTGGTCCAGTCTTTAGCAGCCGAATCTAAGGACTTAACCGATACAGTACGTCACCAGATTTGGAGCATGTTATTGCGTGGTGGTGCAGTGCTGGTATTTAAGGCATGGCTTGGAAAAGTCAAAACCAATCAGGATCTGTTGGATACTACCCAATTTGATGAACTCTCTGATCTGCTATTTATTAAAACCCCACCTCTGGAATTGGCAAAGCACTTAGGAATCCATGCTCATGCCAATGAAGATCATATTTTTCTGCTATATGGCAGTGATGTCTATTTAGACCGCTTTAACAGTCTGGAAACGGCAGCTTTATTTGTCGATTTAGGCGTATATGATGCAGCCTTCTTAAGTTTGCGCGATGACAGTGTGGCTGAATATCTGAAAGAGAAAGCCTATGTCACTCAAGAGCAAATTGATGACCTGCAATGTGCATTAAATCCTTTATTTTGCACCGACAATACCCCCAGACAAAGCTGCGTCGCCTAATGTAAAGCGCTAAATGCTTTAACATTGAAAGGCATTGCTCAAAAAAAAAGGCACTTTAATCAAGTGCCTTTTTCTTCATTCAATGCTGTATGCAGCAGATTACATTTTCTTTTCTTCGATATTCAGGGCACTGATGGCCAATACGGCCTGAGTACGGTTTTGTACATTCAGTTTACGGAAGATGGCCGTGACATGGGCCTTAATGGTCGCTTCGGAAACGTCCAGTTCATAGGCAATCTGTTTATTCAGCAAACCTTCCGCCACCATCATCAATACACGGAACTGCTGCGGTGTAAGTGACTGGATACGTTCTGCTAATGCAGTTTCATCTGCTGCACGCGGGTCAAAATTCATGTTAGCAGGTAAATTTGGCGGTAACCAGATTTCCCCTTCCAGTACCTGACGGATCGCTTCACCAATATGGCTTGGATGCGCAGATTTCGGAATATATCCCATCGCACCATGTGCTATGGCACGTTGAATAATCGACACTTCTTCATGCGCAGAAACCACAATAATCGGAATGGACGGATATTGTGCACGAACGTGTACTAAAGCCGAAAAGCCTGAAGCTCCCGGTAAATTGAGATCCAGTAAAACCAAATCTGGTTCCGGCCCATTATCTAAGCGTTCATAAAACTCATTTACTGTAGCTGTTTCCTGAATTTGCGCTTGCGGCAAGCTGTAACGAACGGCTTGAATCAAGGCATGACGAAACAGTGGATGATCATCAACGATTAAAATATTCATAAGCAACATGAGGATCTTGTGCACATTAAGCTTATTCTAACCACACAAGTACTATTAAGGATATGCAATCAATAACTTTTTTCATCTGATATGAGATTATTTTCTCAAAAAACGTCTTTTTTTAAGGTTTTTCGCAAAATCATCAAACCTAATCATATTTTGATATAAATTTTATCAACTAATTCAAAATGCTTATTAACAATGAAGATAAATATAAAAATCAAAGTACTAAAGAAGATAACTGCACATTTTAGTAACTTTTTTCTTGATATCTGAAAATAAGATAACTTTTCTCGATTTGCTTATTTTACAGAGTAAAGCTGCTGTTGATTAATAAAGCTATTCCGAGATTTTATGTTTTAGGTTATTCAAAAATGTCTATTTTAAATGCGCAAAAACCGTTGAATATTGTTGCTGTATCAGGGGGCTTAAACAATCCTTCTAAGACCGAAGCTTTGGTACAAGCCATTATTGATGAATTAGGTGAAGCAACACCAATCAATGTTCATTTTATTAAATTTAGCGAAATCGGTTCTTTACTTGGCGGTGCAATTTACCGCAACCAGTTGCCGCAACGTGTGCAAGATGACTTGGCAGCTGTTGAAGCAGCGGATGCCCTCATTGTCGGTACACCGGTTTACCGTGCCTCGTTCACCGGTCTTTTCAAACACTTCTTTGACTTTGTAGAACAAACTGCACTGGTCGATGTGCCGGTACTCCTTGCAGCTTCTGGCGGTAGTGAGCGTCATGCTTTGGTGCTTGAACATCAATTGCGTCCACTGTTCAGCTTTTTCCAGGCACAGACTTTACCAATCGGCGTTTATGCAACAGACCGAGACTTTACCCCTGAATATACCATTCACAGTGAACTGCTGCGTGACCGCATTACCCTTGCTGTAGCACGTGCATTGCCAATCCTTGAGTGGGCACCTGCCAAAGGCCAACGTGCTGAAGTCGTGAAAGAGAAATCTCAGCAAGCCAACCAGAACCTGGGTATCAACAAACAGATTGAACAAGAAGAAGTACTTCCTTCTGCTGCTGTGCCAAGTCTGGATGCTGCCGAAGCGCGCCTGCACAGCAAAAAAACACCGAAGTCACAGGTGGCTTAAGAGCACTAAAAAATTACATCCTGAGGGTAGACAGAATGTCAGTACAAAATAAAAACATTACTTTTGCTTATTGGGTGCCAAACGTCAGTGGTGGTTTGGTGGTGAGCAATATTGAACAGCGCACAGACTGGAGTTATGACTATAACGTCCGTTTGGCGCAAGCCGCAGAAAAAAGCGGCTTTGAATATGCCTTGACCCAGATTCGTTTTACTGCCGGTTACAATGCAGAAAACCAGCACGAATCGGTTAGCTTCAGTCATGGCATCCTGGCGAAAACGGAAAAACTCAAAGTGATCGCTGCAATTTTGCCAGGTCCCTGGAAACCGGCACTGGCTGCAAAGCAATTGGCAACGATTGACCACCTAACCAATGGGCGTATTGCCATTAACGTAGTCAGTGGCTGGTTCCGTGGTGAGTTTGATGCCATTGGCGAAGAATGGCCTGAACATGACCAGCGTTATGCACGTTCAGAAGAATTCATTCGCAGCTTAAAAGGTGTCTGGACACAGGATAATTTCACTTTTGAGGGTCAATACTATCAATTCAAAGATTACACCCTAAGTCCAAAGCCGGTGCAAAAACCACATATTGAAATCTTCCAGGGCGGTAGCTCTCGTGCAGCGCGAGATATGGCTTCGCGTGTATCAGACTGGTACTTTACCAATGGCAATACACCGGAAGAGTTGAAGAAACAAATTGATGATATCCGTGAAAAAGCCAAAGCCAATAACCATGCGGTGAAAATTGGTGTCAATGCATTCATTATTGCCCGTGATACTGAAGAAGAAGCTCAAGCTGTATTGCAGGAAATTGTGGCTAAAGCCAATGTGCAAGCCGTGAAGTCTTTTGGTGATGCCACCCGTGAAGCGGGTGCTGCAACATCAGAGGGTGAAGGTAACTGGGCAAAATCGACCTTTGAAGATCTGGTGCAGTACAACGATGGCTTTAAAACCAATTTGATTGGTACGCCGCAACAAATTGCGGAACGTATTGTTGAACTGAAAGCAGTGGGGGTAGATCTGGTTTTGTCTGGCTTCTTGCATTTCATTGAAGAAGTTGAATATTTTGGACAAAAAGTGTTGCCATTGGTCCGTGAGCTGGAAGCGCAGCAGCTCGCTGTTGTTACGCCTAAGTCTGCTTAATCTCGGTAATCAAACAGACCTTGCACGGACTCAAACTATAATAATGAAATGGCATCTCCAATTCTCCCTCAAGGCTCGGCTTGGGGGATTTTTTTGTGCCTCAGAAATTGCAGCTTAAATAGAAGAGTTCCATGCAAAAAATAGCAATCCACTCTTCCGTGCGAATCAAAAGTTTCTTTTGCCATGGCTGGCATAACTCATCGCCCAAAGGCAATAACCAATTGGCAACCAGAAAAAACAAGAACAACATGGTGGCTGCCTGAACGAAATTTTAAAGTAAGGCGATAGCGACAAAAAATAAGCTGGAAATAAAGATGTCTGCTCAATTTTTACTGCCCCTTGCGGGCTCTGCCATTGTATTGGCATTAACAGGATGCGCATCACCATCCAGGTCCCCAATTTCAGACAGCTATGGCCCCCAACCTCATCTGCCTGAACCCAAATCAAGTTTGTTCCCTACGGTGAATATTGCTCCTGCCAAAGGCTGGCCTGCCGATACTATGCCCACCCCTGCTGCGGGTCTGAAAGTACAAGCCTTTGCCAAAGAACTTGATCATCCGCGCTGGCTGTATGTGTTGCCGAATGGTGACGTGTTGGTAGCCGAAACCGATGCACCGCCCAAACCCGATGACAGCAAGGGCATTAGAGGCAAAATCATGACGCTGATGATGAAGCGTGCAGGATCATCACATCCAAGTGCCAACCGTATTAGTTTGCTGCGTGATTGCAATGGCGACGGTGTGGCTGATCAAAAAACCATATTTCTACAAAATCTGAACTCTCCGTTTGGTATGGCACTGGTCGGCAATACGCTTTACGTGGCCAATACGGACGCTTTAATGCGCTTTCCTTACCAAAAAGGCGCAACTCAAATTACCGCAAGCGGCAGCAAAGTCCTGGATTTACCCGGTGGTTCCCTAAACCATCATTGGACCAAAAACGTCATTGCCAACCCTGCGGGCAGCAAACTCTATATTACGGTGGGTTCAAACAGTAACGTGGCGGAAAATGGCTTCGATAAAGAAGTCGGGCGTGCTCTGATTATGGAGTTTGATATCGTCAGTGGCAAAGCACGACCCTTTGCCACAGGGCTGCGTAACCCGAATGGGATGGACTGGCAACCGCAGAGTGGCATGTTATGGACGGTGGTGAATGAGCGCGATGAAATTGGCAACGACCTGGTGCCCGATTATCTGACTTCAGTGCAAGATGGGGCTTTTTATGGCTGGCCCTATAGTTATTATGGCCAACATGTAGACACGCGGGTAAAATCTCAAAACCCTGAGCTGGTCGCACGTGCGATTAAGCCCGATTATGCTCTGGGTAACCATACGGCTTCCTTAGGCCTGACATTTTATACGGCTCAATTAATGCCGCAATATCGCAGTGGTGCAGTGATTGGTCAGCATGGCTCATGGAACCGTAAACCGCATAGCGGCTATAAAGTCATTTTTGTGCCCTTTCAAAATGGCCAACCTTCGGGTATGCCCCAAGATGTATTAAGCGGTTTTTTAAATGATCAAGGTGAGGCACTTGGACGGCCTGTTGGGGTAGCGGTTGATCGTTTCGGAGCGATATTGGTCGCTGATGATGTGGGCAATATGATTTGGCGTGTATCACCCATGGGTGCAATGATTGATCATCGGTCCATCAATAAAAAGATAAGTCCCGCTTCTGCTCACCAAGAGCCTGTAGGTTCACCACCTGCCGTAGAACAGGCAGCAAAGTAATTGTGGCTTAATAAAATGATATAAAAAAAGCCCGACATCCTGTCGGGCTTTTTCGTATGGGGTAGTTAAGCATGACTCCTGTCTTGCTTCACGATCCTGGTGTCTGAACGTTTTATTGTTGTTTTATGTTCCGGAACATCCTGTTCCTGTATGAATTCATCATAGGAAAAAAACTCGGCTGCGCCCATCCGCAAAATCCTTAAATTGATGTGCGCCACAGCGTACAGAGTCGGCCATTTTTCATTCGTAAAATATGTGGATTCTTTCGGCCCTGGAAGAATTAATAACTCACGACAAAGGATCAAATTGAATTTTTATTGATCAATCACAAACATAATATACAAGTACTTAAGTATGCTCCTCTATTTAACATAATGGCCATTATACGAATTTTTAAATTTCTTTAATTATCATAAAGATAATCTCATTTTTTGATGTTATTCACCAATTAAAATGTCTATGCGATAAACCATTTAAAATGTCCTGCTTTTGATATAAAACAGGGGAGAATGACATCTCTAATTTTGGTTGAAGATAAGAAAAAACACATAGCTAATTGTGCATATTTAGAAAGTAAAAATGAGAGTTTTTGTGAGATCAACCAATTGAAAAATATAATAAAAATAGAAGGCGAAATAATTGATACTAACTCAGTTTCAAAATCTAATATTTTGATAAAAAAAATTATTTTTCAGAGAACCACTTCAGATGATAATTTTGTATTTATTACTGATCCGAATGTAAGTAAACGCTGGGAGAAATCGTTAGTATTTCCGATTTATGTAATACGTTTTTTATTAATCCTATCCATTCTCTTTATTTCATTTTTTGTATTAAAAAGACGTTTAAATCGTCAGATCGGTGGCTATTCACTCTAAAGATATACTTGATGGCTATAGGTTTTTTATTTAAAGAAAGAACCAACAAACATAACTAAGACACCAGGTAACATTCCTAAGAAGCTTGCTGCCTTTGCATCCATATGATTATTTACTTTTTCACGAAATACATGAGGACCAATAAACGTCCCTACAATACTGATGATTAGTCCAATAAATATTAAAAAATCTCCCACTGCCTTTCCTTCCTTTTTTATTTCGTATAACAGCCATTATGTTAGATATAGCTAAACTGATTTTGCATGTTACGAAGAATATCTTTAATAAAGTTAATTATATCAATATCTTATAATTATAAGAATGTATCATAAAAAAGTAATTTAGCTATAGAGGTCATTTGGAAAAGCTATCTAATAATTAAAATGAAGAACATTCCTGTAAAAATGGTTCCAATTATGAAATATATCAAAGGCACAAAATATCTTTGATACCAATGTGGGCTTTTCCCTTCACTGTCTATAAGACATCTTTCATTCCAAGTTGGTATGAGAAATATTAAAGCACAAGATATGAAAACAACTATTTTATTAAAACTAGATAAATCATTAATATAGTTTAAACCACTGTGTCTTTGAGCGAGCAGAAAGAACATAATTATTGGATAGAGTAGGAATCCAAGTAAGAGCCCCAACCACGTTAATGCATTATTACTCACAAAAAAACTCACTAAATTTTAGTTTTTCTAAAATTAACATAATACACCTTATACGAAATTAAAATTTATTTTATATAAATCAATTATTTAAATATCACTAAAAGCCTAGTCTTCACAAATTAGGCTTTTTTAAGTGATTTTTCACGTTCCACGCTCTTAATTCATTTTTAAAACCTAAAAGTAAAAACCACCTAAAAGAAGGCTTTTACTTATTCCATCACGAATAAAAACTTGGATCAGGTACTTTAGCCGTTAACACCCACTCCCCAATTTCCTGATATTTATAATCCACCGGATCATGCAAAGTTTGGGTACGCACATTACGCCAGAAACGGTCCAGATTTAATTGGGTTGTGGTCGCACGTGCCCCCATCACCTGAAAAATATTTTGTGTGATATACAGCGAAGTATTGGTCGCGGCAATTTTTGATGTCGCAATAGCAATACTGACTTCACCACGTTGCTCAGCTGTAAGTGCTTCACCGATATTCCAAGCCCACTGCAAGGTCTCAATGGCTTTATTTGCCAGTAAACGCACGCCTTCCAGCTGTACATAAAATTCGGCAAAGTGCTTTTGCGTAAACGGATCATTGACCGCATGTTCCGCCAAAGATTTTGACCAGGCTTTTTGGCTCTGTACGGTTTGTCTAGCCGTTACAAAAGTCCCTTCTGCTACGCCTAAAAACAGGTGCACAAAAATCAGTTGGGCAATCAGCGGACGTAAACTCGAATAAGGGGTACTCAATGGCCCCGGATTGAGCAGTAATTCATGATGTTGAATTTTGACTTGCTCAAAATGACTGGTACCGCTGTCAGTCTGGCGTTGTCCCATATTGTTCCAGTCACCTAAGAAGCTCACCCCTTCTCGGGCTGTCGGAATCACACCTATCAACAATTTACCTTCATCGTTATAAGCTGAGCAGAGCAATACATCGGAATCGATCGAACCTGAACAGAAGCTTTTGTCACCATGAAATAGATATTCATTTTCAGACACTTTGACTGCGGTGGTTCGTCGGTCTAATGGATTTAAAGTATTGCCCCAAAACAGGTTTTCTTTTGCAGTTTGCTCAAACCATTTGCCATACTGTTCAGGCTGTGAAAACAGTTGCACCGTCGCAATCAGCAAATGATGAAAACCATAAACATGTGCCAGTGAACTGTCGACCTGGGCAATCGTTTGAATAGTTTGAAAAACCGTTTTCCAGCCCGCACCCTGTCCACCATATTGGGTTGGAATAGCAAGTCCCAGTAAACCACTTTGACGGATTAAATCACGCTCCTGTTTTGGGTTGCCACCCTGTTTATCACGTTCAGCAGCAGTGGTTGCAAACTGTTCCGCAAGTTGTTGAGCGATGTGTAATGGATTTGAAGTTAAAAGCGGGGATGAAGCATTCATAATATGATCTGATTATTGCTATATTTTTAGCTTAGCAGATGATGTTTTGCTACTTTATCTGAATGCCTGCTGTGCTTATACATAAAATAAAAATACCGCCTGAGAATGCGGCGGTATTTTTATAAATGACTTATTTGTCGGGATAGACCGTTGCAATCAGATTATCTACCACCTGTGGATCGGCTAGGGTTGAAGTATCTCCTAAAGTGTCCAGTTCATTGGCGGCAATTTTCCTTAATATACGGCGCATGATTTTACCGGAACGGGTTTTCGGTAAAGCCGGTGCCCAATGCAAGGCATCCGGTGTAGCCACAGGTCCCAACACCTTACGTACCCAGTTGATCAGTTCATTACGCAGCTCTTCGGATTCCTCAAAATCGGCCTGCAAGGTAACAAATGCACAGATGCCCTGTCCCTTAATGTCATGCGGCATACCGACCACCGCCGCTTCAGCCACATGTTCATGTGCCACCAAAGCACTTTCCACTTCTGCCGTACCCAAACGGTGACCGGAAACATTTAGTACATCATCTACCCGCCCGGTAATCCAGTAATAACCATCCTTGTCACGGCGGGCACCGTCTCCAGTGAAATAACTTCCCGGATAAGTCGAGAAATAGGCTTCGATAAATCGCGCCGGATCACCCCAGATGGTACGCATCTGCCCCGGCCAGGAATCCTTGATGATCAGGTTGCCTTCCGCTTCGCCTTGCAGCTCCTTGCCTTCTGCATCCACAATGGCAGGCTGGATACCAAACAATGGTCGGGTCGCAGAACCCGGTTTTAAATCGGTTGCACCTGGCAAAGGTGAAATCAGGATGCCGCCTGTCTCGGTTTGCCACCAGGTATCGACAATTGGACAGCGGCTTTCACCGACCACAGTGTAATACCAGTTCCAGGCTTCCGGGTTGATGGGCTCACCCACCGAACCGATCAGGCGCAAGCTGCTGCGGTCACTTTCGCGAACAAAAGCATCGCCTTCACGCATCATGGCACGAATGGCCGTGGGTGCCGTATAGAGGATGGTGACATTATGCTTATCGACAATATGGCCGGTACGTGCCCAGGTTGGATATTGCGGTACGCCTTCAAACATCACCGTCGTGGTTCCATTGGAGAGTGGACCATAGAGCACATAGGAGTGTCCGGTAATCCAGCCTACGTCCGCAGTACACCAGAACACATCGTCTTGTTTAATATCGAACACTTCACGGAAAGTGGAATTCACATAGGTCAGATAACCACCGGTAGTATGCAACACGCCCTTCGGCTTGCCGGTGGAACCTGAGGTATAGAGAATGAATAGAGGATCTTCGGCATTCATCGGTTCAGGCGAGCAGATTTCATTGACCGACATGATTTCCATGTGATACCACAAGTCACGCCCTGGCTGCATTTCAATCGGGTTGCCGGTACGGTGTACCACAATCACATTTTGAACAGACTCGGTGCCCTGCACTTTCAGTGCAGCATCGACATTTTCTTTCAATGGAATCGGCTTACCGCCGCGCATGCCGGAATCGGCAGTAATGACCATTTTGGCCTGACAGTCTTCAATCCGGCTGGCCAGAGAATCCGGTGAAAAGCCGCCAAACACCACGCAATGTACGGCGCCAATCCGGGCACAGGCCAGCATTGCAATCGCGACTTCCGAGACCATCGGCATATACAGCACCACCCGGTCGCCTTTTTTAATCCCGTTCTTCTTCAGCACATTGGCAAAACGGCAAGTTTCATCATAGAGTTCGTTAAAGGAAATAATTTTATGTCGTGAAGGATGATCACCTTCCCAGATAATCGCCGGTTTATACGGATGTTCTTTAAGATGTCGATCCAGACAGTTGGCACTGAGGTTCAGTTGCCCATCGGCAAACCATTCAATTTTGAAATTGTCCTTGTCGAAACTGGTATTTTTGACTTGGGTAAAAGGTTTGATCCAATCCAGCTTTTTGGCCTGTTCAGCCCAGTATTCATCAGGCTGTTCGATGGATTTCTGATAGCGCTCGAAATATTCAGACTCATTGGTGCGAGCGGTTTTTTTAAATTCTTCTGGTACAGGATAGATCTCATTCATTATTTACTTCCTTGATCTTATTCATCTCATCACGAGATGTTATGCCGCGTTATTGCTTTTTTATTGACTGCATATTTACAGTATGACGATTGTTTTTCAACCGCTTCAATCATGCTTTGGTCGTAGTTTATTTATACAATTTAAAACACAGACCCCTTATCGTATTCAACAAAAAATATGGTTTTATTCGTATCTGATCTGTTGATTTAATCTTATAATTTAACCATAAAATGTACTTTTAACTCTGCTAAATACAACATTTTTCTTATCTAAATTTTATCCGGAAAACGCGTATGAATCCGCAAGACTCCTCCCCCTTTTTTTCACGCTCCCAACCGGCCAAGGCAGATAATCCGCTCTCTCCCGAAGGTCGTTTTGGTCGTCTGAGTTCAATTGGCTGGTATGGGTTTGTGCATTTGATTGCTTTCTTTGCCACTATAGCTCTTAGCCTGACGATGGGTATCTTTAACATCCATACCTTGTCGATGGACAATCAGTTCGTCAACACCCTGACAGGAATAGCCGGACTGGGCTTTGTGGCCATTCTGGTGCTGTATATCTATTTTTTGATCGTGATTACCATACGCCGTTTACATGATCTGAACCGTAGTGGTTGGCTGATCCTGCTGTTTCTGCTGCCACTGGTGAATATTTTTATGGGGCTGTATTTGCTTTTGGGGTCTGGAACCAAAGGCATCAATAACTATGGGCTGCCGCGCGAAACACCGGTTTGGGAAAAAATATTGGCCTGGTTGATGATCATCATTACAGTACTGAGTTTTCTGGCTTCAGGCAGCATGGTGTCTTATATGTTCGGTACCGGTGAACTGGAAATGCCGCAAGAAGTGATTCAAAAAGGCACGCAATATTTTTAAAAGCTGCTGACAGTTTCTTCACAAAACTACAGTGAATACCCCGTATGGTTGGTTAAATTATTGCTGCGTTTCAGGCAAAATAACGCATAATTTTTATGATCCGGAAAACCAGTGGCTGAACAAAACAATGCCTTGAGTGAAGTGACTCAGGGCACATCCGATCTGTTGCATGAAGCAGGTGAAAAAACGGCACAAACCGTGCTTGAACATACCGAAAAATACAATGATGCCTACTCGACCATCGATAAATTTGTCGAGGCATTCTGGGAACGTTTACCTTATATCTGTATTGCGTTGGTGGTATTCACCATCTTCTATTTACTGTCAAAATTATTTAAATTTTTTGTCCGTAAAGCATTGGCAGACCGTACCTATACCAAACAAAATTTAGTTCTGGTACTCAACCGTGTTGGTAGTTCAGCCATTATTTTCTTTGGTTTCCTGATTGCCATGGTCATTGCCATTCCAGGATTCACCCCAGGTCAGCTGATGAGTGCCTTAGGGATTGGTTCGGTCGCGATCGGTTTTGCGTTCAAGGACATCTTCCAGAACCTGCTTTCCGGTATTCTGATTTTACTGAGCGAACCGTTCAAAATTGGCGATGACATTATCGTGTCGGGCATGGAAGGTACGGTTGAAGATATCCAGATCCGTGCGACGTTCTTGCGTTCACCCGATGGCCGTCGTATCGTGATTCCAAACGCAACGGTTTATACCAGCCCGGTAACGGTAAATACTGCCTATCAACGTCGCCGCTGTGAGTTTGTGGTCGGCATTGGCTATGAAGATGATGTGCAAAAAGCCAAAAACATCATCATGGGCATTTTGGATAAAGACCAAACCATCCTCAGCCAGCCAGCATTTAGTGTAAATGTCAGTGCGCTGGCGGATTTCTCAATTAACCTGAATGTGCGCTGGTGGGTAGACACCACTGAAACCACAACCTCGGCATCCATCAGTGACGTTCAAGAACATGTGATTGAAGCCTTCGCTGAACACAACATTTCTATTCCTTACCCAGTACAGGAAGTAAAAGTCTACCGGGGAAATGATGGAGCGGAAATGGCTGAATCAGCACGCGCTAAATAAGCGGCCCAATACATAAGGAATTACGGTTTCGGTTCGAATAATACGGTTGCCTAAGCTCACCGCTTGGCAGCCGTTTTTTATCAGTAAATCAATTTCATAAGGGATAAAACCACCCTCTGGGCCAATCACGATCGTACAGGGATGATCAATCGCAAACGGCATTTTCAAGTCTGCATAAGGATGGGCCACATAGGCAGGACATTCTGCCGTAATTAAACCCGGCAGCACATCTTCAACAAAAGGTTTAAAGCGTTTATGGATTTCAATTTTTGGTGCAACCGTATCTCCGGCCTGTTCCAGCCCCAGAGTTACATAATGATCGATTTGTTGTAAAAAAGGCGTCTGCCAATAGCTTTTATCTACCCGATAGCTATGCAGCAAAATAATTTTTTCTACCCCTAAAGTCACGCTATCCATAATCAGACGGCGTAGTACTTTCGGACGTAGCATGGCGACAATTAAAGTCACAGGAAGTTTTGCAGGGATGATTTCTTCTTTGAGCGGTTTTAATTTTATCGCGTGTTCGCTCACTTCCACAATTTCGGTCAGATAACGTTTTCCATCACGAATACCCACTTTCAGCGTGTCACCGACTGCAATCTCCAGATGTTGCTGTAGATGCTCTAACTGACGTTTCGAACTAATCGTCCAGATTTCTGATTCAGTTTGGCGTGGGTCAAGGAGGACGATGTTCATAATCTTCAGCTACAGAATAGTTCAATATAATAAGATACGCGGGAGGCGACAGGGATGTCGCCCGCTGATCTGTACAGCATGGATGCTGTATCAGATCAGCAAAGGATTTTTGCTACTTTTGATCCCTCAAAAGTAGAGATTGCCTACGAATCAGCATTTAAACTTTTCTGTCAAAATGAGGCCGTATGGTGAATTTGAAATATTTAAATATACTGATCAATCACCGCAATATGTTTGGCTAAAGAACCCTTGTTCTGCAACATAATTTTCTGCGCATGCTGGTTCAGCTGGTCTGCAGCGCTGTGATCATTTAACAGCTCCATCAGAACTTTCGCCGCCTGCTCTGCATCATCCACGACTTTCACACCGTCTACAGCTACAAATTCATCGACAATAGTCTGGAAGTTAAAGTAATTTTTACCTAAAACAGTCGGCACATTTAATGCAACCGGCTCTAAAATATTATGCCCACCCCCTGGCTCATTCAATGAACCACCGACAAAACAGGCTTGGCTGAGTGCATACCACAGCCACATTTCCCCCATTGAATCGGCTAAATAGACTTGGGTATCTGACTGTATAGCTTCCCCTAAACTGCGACGTTGGGTGTTTAGATCTAAGTTATGGGCAATCTGAAACACCTCATCAAAACGTTCCGGATGACGTGGCACTACAATGACGAGCAGTTCTGGATGTTTCGCTAAATCAGGCTTTAAAGCCGTTAACAGTTTCTGTTCTTCAGGGGCATGGGTACTGGCGATGGTGATGATTTTACGTGCCGATAAATGCCAGTCTTGCTGTAATTGCTGCGCTTGTTGAATAAAGCTTTCCGGTGCATGAATATCAAATTTAATACTGCCGAGTACTTGGCTTCTTTGCTCAGCCATGCCTAAATTGCGGTAGCGATCTAAAGCGGCTTGATCCTGAGTCAGCAAGCGTTCCAGACCATTCAGCATGCCTTGGGTCAGCCCTTGAACCTTGGCATAACCTTTGGCAGATTTTTCCGAAAGCCGGGCATTAATCAGTAAACATGGCACTTTAAATTGCTGCGCCTGATCAATTAAATTCGGCCAGATTTCAGTTTCCACCAACGCCAATACTTTGGGCTGATATTTTTGATAAAACGCCTGAACTAATTTTTTCTGATCGGCAGGCAAATACACGGCCTGAAACAGATGTTCATAAGGTGCTTTTAAAAACAGCGATTTGGCCCGGGCCTGTCCAGTCTTGGTTGTATTGGTAACCAGTACCGGATGACCGAGTTTGAGATAATGTTCAATTAAAGGCTGGGCCGCGTTGGTTTCTCCAACCGATACCACATGAAACCAGAGGGCATGCAGGTTTTTCGGTTCCTGAAATGGACCAAAGCGCTCAAGACATTCTTGTTGCAATTGCTCCATATTCAGCGCACGTTTTTTAATCTGCCATTTATACAATGGCTTAATCAGAGTCAGTGCTGCGTTGTACCAAAAAGGAGTAGCCAAACAAGTTGCCTCAAATCATGTTCAATCGGCAAAATATAACAGAGCAGCCTTCATATGTTAATGAATTCTGCTCTGTGGCATGATTTATTCTGCCTGGTGAGGTCTAAGCTTAGCTTTCAGCCAACTGCTTATTTAAGAATGGATAGTCGATATAGCCTTCTGCCACATCGGTTCCAATCATGTTTTCCAGTTTCAATTCATTTAGTGATTCATCTTCCACCAAACGCTCAAACAGGTCTGGATTGGCGATATAAGCTTTACCAAAAGACACCGCTTCCGCTTTACCCGACTCCAACAGTTCAAGCGCATCTTCACGGCTTAAACGCATATTGGCAATATACGGCACACCGTTTGAACGTGCTTTCATGTCTAGGCTGATGCTGTCATCGGCCAGATATTCACGGGTAAAGAAGAAGGCAATTTGACGTTGACCCAATTGTTCCAGTACATAACCAAAGGTTTGTTGGGGATTGGCATCGCCCATATCATGCTCATCACCGCGTGGTGCCAGATGCACCCCGACACGACCTGCGCCCCACACTTCAATCAGTGCATCTACAACTTCTAATAAGAAGCGGGCACGATTTTCTACCGAACCACCGTAAATATCTTCACGTTGATTGGTTTTGCTTTGTAAAAATTGGTCAATCAGATAACCGTTGGCTGCATGCAGTTCCACCCCATCAAAACCGGCAGCTTTGGCTTTAATTGCTGCCTGTTTATATTGTTCGGTAATGGCATGGATTTCTGAAATTTCCAGTGGACGTGGTACTACATATTCACGTTTAGGACGCAATAGACTGACATAACCAGCTTGCTTCACATTACTGGCTGAAACCGGTGTTTCACCATTTAACAGATCAGGGTGAGATACCCGTCCCACATGCCACAATTGCGCCACAATCAAACCGTCTTTGGCATGCACGGCATCTGTAACCAGTTTCCAGCCTTCTACTTGCGCATCGGTAAATAAACCCGGCGTTTTTTCATAACCGTTGGCTTCTTCTGAAATCACTGTCGCTTCGGAGATGATTAAACCTGCGCTGGCACGCTGTGCATAGTATTCGGCCATCATTGGTGTAGGTACACGGTCTGCTGTAGCACGGCTGCGTGTTAATGGCGCCATCACCACACGGTTTTTAAGTTTGAGTTCACCAAATTGAATTGGGGTGGAAAAATCTGTCATCAAGCCATCCTCTTACAGCTGGCCTGGACTGATTAAAGTCTAAAGCGCATGCTGTAAATGTTGTAAAAATTCCTGAATCAGTGCTTCATTACGAGAGAAATAAGACCATTGCCCATATTTGGTCACCTGAATCAGTCCTGCCTGTTGCAACACCGATAAATGATTAGACATGGTCGATTGGGAAATATCCGCGATTTTTTCGATATGCCCCGCACATACACCACGACTAAAATCATCTCCACATTCTTCAGTGGAAATGAAACGCTCAGGTTCTTTTAGACATTGCAGAATCTGACGTCGAATCGGGTTGGCTAAGGCTTTATAAATCGCTTCTGTGTCCATCTCATTTCACTCATGTTCATGATCAGCACCTTCGCAAAAATCATTATATCGAATTTATACGATATTAATATCGAAAATTATCGATATTATGAGTCATTTTGTAAATTGCTGTAATTTTATTCAAATCTAGATCATTCTAGCATTATCTGATCAAGGTCATTTCATCCTGCTTATCTACAGATTTTAAAGCTAAAAAAAGCAGAGGGCTGGCCTCTGCTTTTCCAAGCAATAAACTTAGAGACCTTGTTTCAGGCTGGCTTCAATAAATTTATCCAGGTCACCGTCCAGTACAGCACCCGTGTTTGAACTTTCCACGCTGGTACGCAAGTCTTTAATACGCGAGTCATCCAGTACGTATGAACGAATCTGGCTGCCCCAACCGATATCGGACTTGGTATCTTCCAGCGCCTGCGCAGCATCGGTACGTTTTTTCATCTCTAATTCATAGAGTTTTGCACGTAACTGTTTCCAGGCATGGTCACGGTTGGCATGTTGGGAACGCTGGTTCTGACAAGCCACTACAATTCCTGTTGGCGCATGGGTTAAACGTACCGCAGAGTCGGTTTTGTTAATATGCTGACCACCTGCACCCGATGCACGATAGGTATCGGTACGAACGTCTGCAGGATTGATATCAATTTCGATATTGTCATCGATTTCAGGAGAAACAAACACGGCCGAGAATGAAGTATGACGACGGTTACCCGAGTCAAATGGCGATTTACGCACTAAACGGTGGACACCTGATTCGGTACGTAACCAGCCATAGGCATACTCACCTTCAACACGGATTGTTGCAGATTTAATCCCGGCAACATCACCGTCAGATTCTTCCATCAATTCTGCTTTAAAGCCATGACGTTCAATCCAGCGCATATACATACGAAGCAACATGGATGCCCAGTCTTGTGCTTCCGTACCACCCGAACCGGCCTGAATTTCCACGTAACATGGGTTCGGATCCATTGGATTACTGAACATACGACGGAATTCAAGTTTTGCCAGTTCCGATTCAGACGCATCTAACTCTGCTTGTACATCTTCAAGCAAGCTTTCGTCGTCTGCTTCAACCGCTAAATCAAGCAACGCTTGCGCGTCTTCAAGCTGTGTTGATAAACCTTCAAGCACATTTAATACGTTTTCAAGCTCGCCTTTTTCTTTGGCCATCGCTTGCGCACGACTTTGATCATTCCAGATTGCTGGATCTTCTAACTCGCGGAGAACCTCTTCTAAACGCTCTTTTTTCAGATCGTAGTCAAAGATACCCCCGTAATGTTAGACCACGGTCGTTTAAGTCTTTTAATTGGTTTAGATAAGGATTAATTTCCACGTGAATTACTCTCAATCAGAATATTAGGCTTAAATAGCCACCAATTATAACACAGAGCATCGATGCAGTTTTAGAGGGCTTGAATTCAATAACAATTGAGCAAATAGTGAATAAAAACAGCTTATAAAAAACACTTAATCAGGAGAGCATTTTTAAGATTAAAATCATTTTTATGTTACAAAATACTCGGTTTTTTATGTAAAAAACGTCTAAATTCATAAAACCTCCACAATTTTAATAAAACAAAACATTTTAATATTTCTATATTTTTCAAATAGTTGTTAAATATTAATTACACAATATTACGTTAGAAACATTTCTGTAACTTTCGATGGATTGACCTAGTTTTGTTTTGGTCTAGACTGAAAGTTGTAACAAAAAATGTATTATTTTTAACCGAAATTTGAGGGGTAGTATCCATGAAAAAATTAGCGATTGCTTCAGCACTTCTTTCTGCTCTAGCAGTTACAGGTACAGCCAATGCATACCAAGCCGAAGTAGGCGCAGCAGCAGCTTATATTGATCCAGATAACGGCAGTTCAGGTAGTGCTTTCGGTGTAGATGGTACTTATTACTTTAACCCCGTTCAAACTCGTAATGCGCCACTTGCAGAAGCAGCATTCCTTGACCGTGCCAGCAACGTCAATGCGCACGCAACATTTGCTGAGCGTGGTGATTTAGATGACAACACTTATGGTATTGGTGCTGAAGTCTATGTTCCAAACTCAGATTTCTATCTGGGTGGTGATATCAGCCGAAATGAAACTGAAGTAAACACACCGCTAGGTAAATTTGATACTGACACTACCTATTATTCAGCTGAAGTCGGCTACCTTCCAGCACCAGGCCTGTTAATTGCTGCGGGTGTAAAAGGTTGGGACAACGACAATGATGATGGCGTAGATCCAACACTTCGTGCCAAATACGTTACTCAGCTTAGTAATGGTAAAGACATCAATCTTGAAGCAGGTGCATCATTTGGTGATCTAGACGAGTTCAATCTTGCTGCAGATTACTTCATTGATAAATCATTAAGTGTTGGTGCTGACTATTACAACAACGACTTAACTGATCAAAATGAATTTGGCATTAATGCGCGTAAATTCTTTAACCAACAAGTCAGCCTTGAAGGTCGAGTTGGTTTTGGTGAAGTTGGTAATAATGACTACAACTCATTTGGTGTAGCTGCTAAATACCGCTTCTAAGCACATATAATCCCTTTTCATCAAATGGCCCATCTTCGGATGGGCCATTTTTTTGCTTTTAAATAAATCATTTAGACAGGAAATGCTCATTGACTGTACGGCTATTTAATATACAATTTGTTACAACTATAAGATAAAATCATGCTGAATCACTTTAATAACAATTGGGGAACTTTCTATGTTTAAAAAAATTGCGCTTGCTACAGCACTTCTTGCTGGTCTGGGAACTGTACATGCCTACAAAGCTGAACTGGGAGGTACAATTGCTATTGTGGATCCAGACAATGCGGATACTTCTACCGGTTTTGGAATTGATGGAACTTACTACTTTAATTCAGTGCTAGTTAAAAATGA
The DNA here is from genome assembly GCF_044130285.1 of Acinetobacter sp. BSP-28. Classification (NCBI taxonomy): domain Bacteria; kingdom Pseudomonadati; phylum Pseudomonadota; class Gammaproteobacteria; order Moraxellales; family Moraxellaceae; genus Acinetobacter; species Acinetobacter sp. BSP-28. The sequence goes on along the minus strand of NZ_JBIQOB010000005.1, from coordinate 103,337 downwards.
TCCATACAATGAAGCTGCATTTTTAAACCGTGCCAGCAATGTGAATGCCAGCCTTTCTTATATTGATTATGATCATTATGAAAATACGATATTCAATGTCGGTATTGAATACTTTGTTCCAAATTCCGATTTTTATATAAGCGGAAATCTTGGTCAAGTAAGTGAAGAAGAGGAAGGCTTTGACGATTTTGATACTACGCTTTATTCGGCAGAATTAGGCTATTTACCTGTACCTGGCTTATTGCTTGCTGCAGGTCTTGCCGGCTATGACAATGATATAGATGATGGTATTGACCCCACTTTACGTGCCAAATATGTAACTCGAGTTGGTCAGTATGATATGAATTTTGAAGCAGGCGCGAATTTTGGCGATCTTGATGCCTATAATTTAGGTGCCGACTTATATCTGGATAATACCTTCAGCTTAGGTCTTGGTTTTGCGGACAGCGATGTAAAAGATAGCGACGTATTTACCATTCGTGCAAAAAAATTCTTGAATCAACAAGTCAGTCTGGAAGGTTCCTTCAACTTTGCTGATGCAGGTAATGTCTTTGCTGTACGTGGTGCATATCGCTTCTAAATTTTTTAAATGACAAACATAAACCGCTCCACTGAGCGGTTTTTTTACTGTTCCAGATGAATCACTCGCAGCTGTAAACTGACGTTGCCATTAAATTCATTTTTATCAATTTCATAGACTAATCGTACATTGTCTTGCATGGCATTAAATTCAAATTTTTCACGGGCATTAAAAGCGATCGCTTCCACAATTTGACCATTTTGCAAAGCCAGGCGCAGCTTTAAATGTATTTCTTTCAGCCAGCGATAATCCAGAACCTTGAAGACCCCTTCAAAAATCGGTGATGGAAACTTTTGTCCCCAAGGAGTTAAATTTTGCAGAAAATCCACGGTTTCAATGTGAAAATTTTCTGTGGGCAATTCACCATCGGTCCATAAAGTGGCATGAAACAGTGACTCATCCATATTTGAGATTAAAGCTTCAAAAGCCTGCTTAAATTCATCAAAATGCTGTTTTTGAATGGTCAAACCTGCAGCAGCGGCATGTCCGCCAAAATGACTGACCAAATGTGGATGCTGCTCGGCAATCATTTCAATCGCATCACGTATATGCACGCCTTCAATAGAGCGGGCAGAGCCTTTAATATGAATGCCATCTTCATCCGCGGCAAAAACAATACTGGGACGATGAAACTGTTCTTTTAAGCGACCGGCCACAATCCCAATCACGCCCTGATGCCAATGTGGCTCAAACAGAATGAGCACAGCTGGTAAATGATCTTGGTCCAACTCCAGCTGGGTAAGTTCAGACAAAGCCTCTTGCTTCATCTGGGTCTCGACCTGACGGCGCTCAGTATTCAATTGATTTAATTGTTGTGCCAGAGGATAAGCGCTTTGCATGTCTGCAGCCAGGAGACATTCAATGCCAATATCCATGGTTTCCATACGTCCAGCCGCATTGATACGCGGACCTAATACAAATCCTAGATCTTGAGCTTTTAAGAAGGCTGGATCACGTCCGGCAATATCCAGTAATGCACTAATCCCTGCACGACACTGATTTTGCCGTATGCGCTTTACTCCGGCATCGACCAAAATACGGTTGTTATAATCCAGACTGGCTACATCGGCATAGGTACCTAAAGCTACCAGATCGAGATATTGGGCCACTTTTGAGGTTGATTTGCCTAATTGGCTGCGATAACTGGACAAATTGGCGAGCAGATAAAACGCCACCCCCACCCCGGCCAAAGCCTTGCTGGGGAATTCACAGCCCAACTGGTTCGGATTGACCACGGCTTCTGCTTTAGGCGTTTCTTTGGTGGTGAGATGATGATCGGTAATAATCACCTGCATGCCATGTGCTTGTGCCTGTTCCACCCCGGCATGGCTGGAAATACCATTATCTACCGTAACCAGTAAATCTGGCTGAAAAGTGCTAAAAGCCAGATCGGCAATTGCAGGCGTCAGTCCATAACCATATTTAAAACGGTCCGGCACCAGATACGCGACATTCGCCCCCATATCCCGCAAGGCTAAAATCATCAATGCCGTACTGGTGGCACCATCGGCATCATAATCTCCCACAATGACAATTTTCTTTTGCTGATCAATAGCTAAGTCAATCAGCTGAATCGCTTGCTCTAAACCCTTCATGGTCGGCGCTAAAAGATGCTTCAATTTCAGTTCAAGTTCTTGTTCCGATTGCACACCGCGGCGCGCTAAAATTTGCGCAATAAACGGCGACACGCCCTGAAAGTTTTCAGGGCGTGTAATAAATGGTCTTTGCTGAATCAGTGTTTTTGGCATTAAGGCATGAGTCGTTGTAAGTTCCACTTACCGTCGATTTTTTCATAACACAAGCGGTCATGTAAACGGTTAGGACGACCTTGCCAAAATTCATAATAATCCGTTTGCAGGCGATAGCCGCCCCAGAATTCAGGTTTTGCCAATTCTGCTTTATCGCTCACCTGATCTTGCAAAATCTGAAAACGAGTCTGTAGTTCCTCACGACTGACAATCACACCACTTTGTGGCGTACTGATATGCGCTGCAATCTGGCTGTCTCGCGGGCGTTTATGATAATAATCTGTTGATTCCTCTAAAGAGATTTTTTCAACGCGGCCACCAACACGAATTTGGCGTTCTTGCTCAGGCCAATAGAACAACAGTTCTGCATAAGGATTTTCTGCCAGATCCAGACCTTTCTGGCTGTCATAATTGGTATAAAAATCATAACCTGCTTCAGTCGCACCGCGTAATAATACGGTACGCACATGCGGACGACCTTGTGCATTGGCAGTTGCCAATGACATGGCATAGGGTTCATGCAGTTTTGCTTCTAAAGCATGGTTAAACCAGTTCAAGAATTGCTCATGCGGATTTTCAGCCACATGAGTCTCATGCAATTCCCCTTTCTGGTAACTTAAGCGAAGTTCGCTCAAGTCTTTAATCACATCATTCATATTGTTCCCCTATGCTGCGTTAGCACGTACACTGTCTGCAAGGTGATTAGCCAAATCAGTTACTTCCTGAAGGTTATCACCTTCAACCATCACACGAATGACGGGTTCTGTTCCCGACTTACGAATCAGTAAACGACCACGACCCTTCAATTGTGCTTCAGCCTGATCAAATTCAGCCACCAATGCAGGTACAGCATACGGATCAAACATTTCCGACAGACGTACATTGACCAATACATTCGGCAATAGGGTAAAACCTTCTACCAATTCATGCAGGGCTTTTTGCTGCTCGACCATAACGGTCAGTACCTGCAAGGCAGCAATAATGGCATCACCCGTCGTGCTTTTATCTAGCGTCAGGATATGCCCTGATGGTTCGCCGCCAATCACCCAGCCCTTTTCATCCAGAGCTTGCAACACATAACGGTCACCCACGCTGGCACGTACAAATGGAACTTGCGCTTTTTCTAGGGCCAATTCAAGTGCCATATTGCTCATGACCGTACCGACAATGCCCGCAGGCTTGTGCTTGCCCTGAGTGGCCAGAATGTACAGGATATGATCCCCGGTGATTTGCTCACCATGTTTATCCACCATAATCACGCGGTCTGCATCGCCATCAAAGGCAATACCCAAATCGGCCTGATGTTCAAGCACTGCCTTTTGCAGGTTTTCCGGATGGGTTGAACCACAGTCTTGATTGATATTTAGGCCATCTGGCTCATTATATAATGATACAACTTTGGCACCCAATTCTTTAAATACCGATGGTCCCACGTTATAGGCAGCGCCATTGGCACAGTCCACCACAATTTTTAAGTTACTGAGGTCAAAATGGTAAGGGAAAGTGGATTTACAGAATTCAATATAACGGCCATTGGCATCTTTCACCCGCACACTTTTACCCAAGTTTGCGGTGTCTTCTATTTTTAACTCTTTTTCCAGTTCCTGGTTAATAGCTTCTTGAATCTCATCCGGCAGTTTTTTACCTTCGCTAGAGAAGAATTTGATGCCATTGTCGAAATAAGGATTGTGCGAAGCTGAAATCACGATGCCCAAACTGGCGTGTAAAGCTCGGGTTAAATGGGCAATCGCAGGGGTAGGTAAGGGACCAAGCAAATGCACATATACACCCGCCGCATTGAGACCGGCCTGTAATGCAGATTCTAAAATATAGCCTGATAAACGCGTATCTTTACCCAACACAACAATCGGTTTTTTCTTATTACTGAATTGTTTTAAAACTTTACCTGCAGCAAAACCCAACTTCAGGGCAAATTCAGGTGTAATTGGAAGCTCCCCAAACTTTCCACGAATTCCATCTGTTCCAAAATAACTCATTCTCTACTCACTTCTTATACATTTATAGGGAAATTAATCATCCCATTTTACTGTAAATACTTTACACCAAAATCAAAAAAGCCGTCATATAAATGACGGCTTTTCCTGATTTTGATTACTAAAAATCAACCAACACGGTAGTTCGGTGCTTCTTTGGTAATGGTCACATCATGCACGTGTGATTCAGACATACCCGCGGCTGTGATTTTCACAAACTTCGCATTTTGACGAAGATCGTTCACGGTTGCAGAACCGGTATAACCCATAGAAGAACGCAGACCACCCATCATTTGATGAACGATGTTACCCATAGGACCTTTGTAAGGTACGCGACCTTCAATACCTTCTGGTACAAGTTTTTCCTGACCGGCTTTAGCGTCCTGGAAATAACGGTCAGCAGAACCTGTTGCACCCGCCATTGCACCCAATGAACCCATACCACGGTAAGCCTTGTAATAACGGCCCTGGAAGAATTCAACTTCACCCGGTGCTTCTTCAGTACCCGCCATCAATGAACCGACCATAATCGTGCTTGCACCCGCACCAATCGCTTTCGCCATATCGCCAGAGAAGCGGATACCACCATCTGCGATCAATGGAATTTGCTCTTTCAAGGCATTGGCAACGCTGTCAATTGCAGAGATTTGCGGCATACCAATACCGGCAACAATACGTGTGGTACAGATCGAACCAGGACCGATACCAACTTTGACCGCATCCGCACCTGCATCAAGAAGCGCAAGCGCAGCATCACCAGTGGCAATATTACCGCCAATCACTTGAACTTGCGGATAGTTGGCTTTTACCCAACGAACACGTTCAATCACGCCGGCAGAGTGACCATGCGCTGTATCGACAACAATGGCATCTACACCTGCTTCAACCAATGCCTCAACACGGCTTGGTGTTTCTGCACCAGTACCGACTGCCGCACCAACACGTAGACGACCTAAGTCATCTTTGCAGCTGTTTGGATAAAGTTCCGCCTTACGGAAATCAGTGACTGTAATCAAACCTTTAAGTTCGTTGTTATCACCAACCACCAGTACTTTTTCAATGCGATTTTTTTGCAGAAGTGCCTGGATATTTTCTTTTGATTCGTTTTCGCGAACAGTCACCAGACGGTCTTGACCTGTCATGATATTGCTGACAGGTTGTTCCAGATTGGTTTCGAAACGTGTATCACGACCAGTCACAATACCCACAACCTTGCCATCTTTAACAACAGGCACACCGCTGATATTGTTGGCTTGAGTGATTGCAATCAGTTCACGAACAGTTGTTTCTGGCGTTACGGTGATAGGATCCTTCACCATACCCGCTTCAAATTTTTTCACACGGCGTACTTCTGCAGCTTGTGCAGCAATATCCATGTTTTTGTGCAAGATACCGATACCGCCATTTTGCGCCATTGCAATTGCCATACGGGATTCAGTCACCGTATCCATAGCTGCTGACACAAGAGGAATATTCAGGTTAATGCCACGAGTGAGGCGTGTCTTTAAGGAGACATCTTTTGGGAGAACAGTTGAGTAGGCAGGGAGTAATAAGACATCATCGAAGGTTAGAGCTTCTTGAACGATGGTCAACATAACAGTCTCACTGGTAATTTCCGTGCGCTATTATAAACAAAAAAAACAATTTTATTCATGCTAATTTCCCTTGGCAATGCAAAAAATAATTTATATCGCTGAATATTATTGAGTTTTTTGATTTAAATGCAGCGATTCGGGCGGAATTGATTTATACACATTTTATTTAAGCGCTAAAAAAATCGCTTAGATAGATAAATAGATCTCGTATTTGATCATCATCGCACTCAGCCATCATGCTTATTTTCCTCAACCTGAATACCTCGACTTTGTAGAGATAGCGATAAACTCAATTATTTTACTATCGCCTGAATCTATTCATAAAAAAAGCAGAGTCTTCACTCTGCTTTATCTGGAATTTCTGACTTGATCGTTAGACGACCTGATCAAAATCTTCATCATTGGTTGACTCAAAAACTTCAAGCGGCACAAAGGGGATCATGTTATGTGCCTGTCTTGCCTTGTTGCATTGTTCATCGGCAATTTGCACTTCCTTACACGAGGAACTGCGTGCCTCATACATGCCACAGCTCACCTGCTTGCCTATTTCACCCATTAGGGCAATACAGCGTGGTGATGTTTGATTGGTACCTGCCATACACGAATATACTGCTGTTACAGGTTCCGTATAGTGTTCGGGCATGGCCAGACCTTCTGCCCAATAAAATGAAACTCGAAAATAGGCGCAGCACGCGCCACAACTTAAACAGGCATCCTGAGTGGGTACTTGAGACAACATTCTTATAAATTCTCGTCATCAAAAAAAGTTTTTTTGCAGGCAGAAAATATAAAAAATGTTGTTTTTCTACACAAGAAAAATTTGAAATTTTTCTTGAACTATTCAGGACAAGTAAAAACTGTTTCATCCATTAAATCGACACCGCATTCCAGCGTTTCAATCCAGTCCAGGAACTGATTGATCTGTTCTTTTCCAATAAATGGAGTTCCATGCTGCGGCACAATCATTTCCACATCCATGGTACGCACCATGTTCACCCAAAGACGAATCACTTTATTGCAGCACATATAACGCTGATGGAAGCCTTTCATCTTCGGAATATGCGCAGCAAAATTTTCCAGCGGTTTAGAGGCATCTTCAACCATCGATGCTCCCATATCGCCAGAAAACAGAATTTTGGCAATCGGATCATAAAACTGGAAATTACCGACCGAGTGCAGGAAATGTGCCGGAACGGCAATAATGCTCGATTCACCCAATGGAATCACCTGACCATGGTCAGGCAACTCGACCAGACGATCTAGCCAGTTCCCTTTCATCCGGTCACTCATGAAAGCCGAGTTCAAATGCGGTAAGAAACGTGCCCATAATTTTGATGCCACCACTTTGGCCTCGGTATAGACCAGCCAGCGTGGCATAGAAGTAATAATGTCGGGGTCTTGATGGGATGCCATGACATAATCAAGATTGGTTAGACGGGTATATTTGTTCAGTTCCATCGTCAATGGAACGTAGGTCAAGTCGCCACCTGGATCCAGCACTGCAGCACGTTCATTATCTAGTATTAGAAACTGGTTTGCCTGTACACCTTCACCTTTCACTAAACTGGTAAAACTAATACATTTATGCGTACCATTATCAAATAGTACTTGTGATGTGGTGCGATCAAACGCCATACCCATTCCCCAAAATATCGTTTTTAGACTAACTTTTTAATTCCTCTCAACATATAGGGATTCATGGGAATTTACAACAAAATAACCTATGAATATTGGTATATTTATCAGTAAATTGTGATGCGTTTTGCAATAAAAAATCCCGACTAAAATGCCAGGATTTTTTCACTATGATTCAACTTTAGAAGAAATAATGTTGCACCAAGGTTGCAACACCAATAATCAAGAATATGCTTGCGCCAATCTTATGAATTAGTGGAATTGGCAATTTATCAGCCAGCTTATTTCCGACAAAGACTGCTGGTGCATTGGCAATCATCATACCAATTGTCGTTCCTAGCATCACCCAGAATACACTGTCAAAACGCGCAGCCAGAGCAACGGTTGCCACCTGGGTCTTGTCGCCTATTTCAGCCAGGAAGAACAACACAAAGGTTGCACCAAACACGCCATATTTTTGCCATTTATTAATATTATCGGTTTCATCTTCAAGTTCGTCTGGAACAAGCATCCATAGTGCCATCGCGATAAAACCAACCGATACAATCCACAACAATACATCTGGATTAAGGACTGTAGTAATCCACTGACCCAGTACAGCCGATATACCATGATTCAACAAGGTCGCCAGTAAAATGGCAAGTAGAATAGGAACGGGTTTACGAAAGCGTGCCGCAAGTAAAAGTGCTAATAATTGAGTTTTATCACCCATTTCAGCGAGGGTAACAATAGCGGTAGAGATAAGCAGTTCATACATGTGATCTTTCTCTGGCTAGCAAAATTTGCCGATGACTTATCGCTCCTGCTAGCCAAAATCTGCGGAGTGATAAATCAAAGGTCTTGCCAACAAAAGAAGCTTAAAAAAAGCTGATTTGGTTCTTTGCTATGATGACCATGTTCTGTTGAACAATTATGTTGACCATCACCTTTTTACATTGCGTAAAAAGCGGCTACTCCCCAATGAAGTGCATGCATTTTAAGCTGAAAGATAAAAATTTTCAAATGACTTTAAACATATCATTTTTAAGCTGAGCAATATTTTACGCAGCCGCATTCCTCTTCTCCTCCATGCCATGGATGAGCCTTTGCATTTCTCAATACCAAGGCCCTTTCATAAAAAAACCCTGCCGAAGCAGGGTTTTAGCGAACATCAAGTTAAATTAGAGCAATAAGCTACGGATATCCGCTAGCAATTTGGTCAGTTTATGGGTAAAGCGTGCTGCATCTGCACCATTAATCACACGGTGGTCGTAAGACAATGACAGCGGCAACATCAGTTTAGGATCGAAGCCTGTGCCATTCCAAACCGGTTGCATAGTGGCTGGTGAAATACCCAAAATCGCCACCTGAGGCCAGTTCACCAATGGAGTGAATGCAGTACCGCCAATTGAACCCAGGCTGGTAATGGTGAAGTTGGCACCTTGCAAGTCTTTCGGTGACAATTTCTTGTCACGGGCTTTCTTGCTCAATTCACCCAGTTCAACTGCAATTTGCTTGATTGATTTTTGATCTGGATTGCGCAATACCGGCACAGTCAAACCATCCGGTGTCGCTACCGCGATACCCATATGGATTTCATTACGTAGCAATACCGATTTTTGATCATCCGCCAAATGGCCTGCAAAATACGGCTCTTCCTTCAACAGATGAGCGACTGCTTTTGCAATGAAAGCCAGAATCGTCAAACTAATGCCATCCTGTTTAAACTTAGCCTTGAGATTACCACGCCATGCCTCAAGCTCGGTAATATCTGCCAGGTCAAACTGCGTCACCTGTGGAATGTAATTATTCAACGACAACTGCGGCACAGAAACCTGTTGCAGACGGGTCATGGCTTTTTCTTCAGTACCGCCAAAAGCACTAAAATCAGGAAGTTTAGGCAAACCAGAAACTTGTGCTACGGCCTGTGCTACAGGAGCGGCTTGCGGAGTTGTCAGACGTGTTTTCACATAAGCAAAAACATCTTCTTTCATCAAACGTGCATGCGGACCTGATGCTTTCACTTCAGCAAGTACCACACCCAACTCACGAGCCAGCTTACGTACCGCAGGACCTGCATATACTTTGGCATTGGCAGCATTCTGCTCTTTGCTCAGCTTATCAGCTGATTGGCCTGGCGCTTGTTCTACAGATGTAGCCGCTTGTGGCGCTGCTGCCGGAGCAGGTGCTGCTTTGGCTGCGGGAGCAGCTTCAACTTTGGCTGGCTGAGCTATAGCAGCTGCTGCCTGTCCTTCCGCTTCGATGGTCATCAGAGCCACGCCTTGGCTGACACTTTGCCCCACTTCAACATGAATGGCTTTAATCACGCCTGCTGATGGGCTTGGCACTTCAACGGTGGCTTTATCTGACTCAACCACAATAATGCTTTGATCCGCTTCAACCGTGTCACCGACTTGAACTAAAATTTCCGCGACAGCAGCTTTATCTACCCCTAAGTCTGGCACTTTCACTTCTATATCCCCAGCAGGCGCTACGGATACTTGTGCTACTGTTTCAGCCTTAGCTTCAGGGGCTGTTTGTACAGAAGCCTGTTTAGCCGGAGGAGGAGCCTCTTGCTGTGTAGCCGGTGATGAACCCGCAGTTTTCACCGTCAGGATGACCACACCCTCTTTGACCGTGTCACCTTCGCGGATTTCAACACGCTCAACCGTACCTGAAACGGTACTTGGCACTTCTACTGTAGCTTTATCAGATTCAACCACTACGATGCTTTGATCGACAGAAATTTCATCACCCACCTGAACCAAAATTTCGCCGACCAGGGCTTTCTCTACGCCAATATCAGGTACTTTCACCTCAACCACTGCAGAGCTGCTGGTCTGGGTCGTTGCTGCTGAAGCTGCAGGTTGATGGGATGCCAGTTCCTGCATAATTTCTTGATCAGGCAAAGACGTCGGGGTATTTTCCGAAGCCTTTTGTGAAGCATCTGCTTCCTGGGCTTCAGTTGCGCCAGTTGAACCGTCTTCAGCTTCCAGTTCAATCAGTACCGAACCTTCTGAAACAACATCGCCCGCTGCAACCGTAATACTTTTCACAATCCCTGCCGAAGTGCTTGGCACTTCAACAGAAGCTTTATCCGATTCAAGCAAAACCAGGCTGTCATCTACCGCGACGCTATCGCCCACTTTCACTAAAATTTCAGCAACGGTAGCTTTATCTACCCCAATATCAGGTGTTTTGATTTGCATGCTTAGTTCTCCTCACCTGATTGTTCTTTATAGTCTGCAACTGCCTGAACTTCAGGATGTGCTTGAGGGGCCCAAGCGACAGGACGATCAGTATCAAGTTCGAAGCTGGAGATGGCATCTTTTACCAAACGTGCATCAACTTCGCCTTCATCAGCCAGTTTCTTCAAGGTCGCTACTACAATGTGCGCGGCATCGACACCGAAGTAACTACGCAAATTGCCACGGGTATCGGAACGACCGTAACCATCTGTACCCAAGGCTACGAACGGGCGATTGTCTGGAAGATAGGCACGAATCTGTTCGCTATAAGCACGCATATGATCGGTTGCAGAAACCACAATACCGTCAGTTTCACGCAGCTGTTGAGATACCCAAGATTCTTTGGTGTCTTCCGCAAGTGGATGCAGGCGATTGTATTCCTCACATGCCATACCATCACGTGCCAGTTCGTTGAAACTGGTGACACTCCACACGTTCGAGTGAATCTGGTATTCATCACGCAAGATTTTCGCAGCTTTAATCACTTCACGAAGAATCACACCTGAACCCATCAGCTGGACAGTGGCTTTGTCATCTTGTTCAAGCAGATACATACCACGCTTGATGCCTTCTTCCACGCCTTGCGGCATTTCAGGATGCTCATAGTTTTCGTTCATTACGGTCAGGTAATAGAACACACGTTCCTGATTGACATACATACGTTGTAAGCCATCATGTACGATGACCGCTAACTCATAACCAAAACATGGATCATAAGACACACAGTTCGGAATGGTGTTGGCCAGAATATGCGAATGACCATCCTGATGCTGCAAACCTTCACCGTTCAATGTGGTACGACCCGCAGTTGCACCCAGCAAGAAACCTTGTGCCTGTGCATCACCGGCTGCCCATGCGATATCGCCGATACGCTGGAAACCAAACATCGAGTAGTACATGTACATCGGAATCATCGGCAGGTTATTGGTTGAATAACTGGTCGCCAAGGCTGCCCATGCACTCATTGCACCGGCTTCGTTAATCCCTTCCTGCAACATGTGACCATCTTTGGCTTCACGATAGTTCATCAGCTGTTCTTGGTCTTCAGGAGTATATTTCTGACCATGTGCAGCATAGATACCCAACTGACGGAACATGCCTTCCAGACCAAAGGTACGTGCTTCATCCGGTACGATCGGAACAACGCGGTCTTTAATGGCTTTTTCTTTCAGCAGCGCTGAAATTAAGCGGACCATGACCATCGTGGTTGATTGTTGCTTGCCGTTTGAACCTTTTAATACGGCATCAAACACTGAAAGCTCTGGAATTGCCAAAACTTCACTATCTTTACGACGTGCAGGCAGATAGCCACCCAATGCTTCACGACGTGCCTTCATGTATTTAATTTCAGGCGAGTTTTCACTTGGACGGTAGAATGGAACTTCTTCAAGCTGTTCATCGGTAAATGGCAAGTTGAAACGGTTACGCACATACTTGAGTGATTCAAGCTGCATTTTCTTGATTTGATGCGTTTTATTGACCGCTTCAATTTCTTCAGACAGACCATAACCTTTAACTGTTTTCGCTAAAATTACGGTTGGCTGACCTGTAGACTTCATTGCTTCGGCATAGGCAGCATACACTTTGTAAGGGTCATGACCGCCACGGTTTAAGTTATCGATGTCTTCATCACTTAAACCTTTAACAAGTTCTTCAGCTTCTGGGTATTTACCAAAAAAGTGTGCACGCGTATAAGCACCACCTTTGACTTGATAACGCTGATAATCACCATCAACCGCTTCTTCCATCACGGCTTTTAAAGCGCCTGACTCATCTTTGGCAAGCAGCGGATCCCAATGACGGCCCCATACCACTTTAATCACGCGCCAGCCAGCACCACGGAACAAGGATTCAAGTTCCTGGATAATCTTACCGTTACCACGCACCGGACCATCAAGACGCTGTAAGTTACAGTTCACCACCCAAATCAGGTTGTCTAACTTTTCACGACCGGCAAGCGAAATCGCACCTGTACTTTCCGGTTCATCCATCTCACCATCGCCAAGGTAAGCCCAGACCTTACGGTCTTCTTCTTTAATCAGGCTACGGTTCATCAAGTATTTTTGAATATGCGCCTGATAGATCGACATGATCGGACCCAGACCCATCGATACGGTCGGGAACTGCCAATAATCCGGCATCAAGTAAGGATGCGGATAACTCGGTAAACCATTGCCACCCACTTCACGGCGGAAATTGTTCAGTTGATCTTCAGTCAAACGACCTTCAAGGAATGAACGTGCATAAATACCAGGGGCACAGTGACCTTGATAGTAGATCATGTCACCACCAAAGTGGTCGCTATTGGCACGGAAGAAGTGGTTAAAACCAACATCGTACAAGGTTGCAGAGGATGCAAAACTTGCCAGGTGACCACCCAGGTCGTCACCTGTTTTATTGGCACGTAACACCATCGCCAAGGCATTCCAGCGAATCAGGGCGCGGATACGGCGCTCCATATCTTGGTCGCCTGGCATAGCCGGTGTTTCATCAACTGAAATGGTATTGAGATAAGGAGTATTTAGACGCTGAATAGGAACATGCTTGGCAATCGCGCGCTGATAGAGTTTTTCTAACAAAAATGCAGCACGCTCAGTACCCATATGCTGTAAAACCGAGTCAAATGCGTCTTGCCATTCTTGGGTTTCCTGCGCGTCGGTATCACCATAAAACGCCATATTTCACCTATTCCTTGAGCTTATTTATAGTCTCTATATGTACCATACTTTAGAGAGCATCAGTTATCGCTACAGCTGAATACGGAATACCACTATTATTTAGATAATAAATACTCATTGACCATTCTTTACGCAATAAAACAAAAAACCGCCAATAAAGGCGGTTTTTTATACAATAACTATTCTCTTGAATGATACTATTATATTCGAAAGCTCTAAGTGCCCTAGAGCTACTCTTTAATGAATATGCAAATACCTGTAGTCATCAGTAATTATCAACTATAGGGGTCAATAGGTATCAAACTTAAGGCAACATTGCTAAATAAGTGGATGGATTCTTACGTTGTCCATCTTTCACTACTTCATAATGTAAATGTGGACCAGTGCAACGACCAGTACAACCTACGTTGGCAATTTGCTCTCCTGCTTCTACGCGATCACCGACACGGGCAATCAAACGCGACGCATGTGCATAACGGGTCAAATAACCATTACCGTGATTAATTTCCACGTATTGGCCATAACCTGTACCCCAACCCGATTTAGTCACTACACCTGGGCCAGTCGCATAAATAGGCGTACCACTTGGCGCAGACAAATCTAAACCTGAATGATTTTCAGCGCGACCACCCATGGTGCGGCCACCAAAGTTTGAGCTCACACGTTTCATGTCTGGAAGAGGATGAGATACCAACCAGGAGTAAGGATTGCCAGAATAAGTTTTCGAGCTGGTTAAACGATATTTTTTCGCTAAAGATTCATTGTTTAATTCAATTGTTTTTTCACGTAATTGAACGTTCATTCGCGTTTCAGCAGGAATATCAATGTCATTTGATTCTGCATAAGACCCTTGAGCCAAAGTACGGGTCAATTGTTCAATGCGATCTACTGATGCATTGTTAGAGTTAGGAGTTAATTCAACTAAATCTGCAAAAGCTACAGATGCGGCAGAAGCTGCCAATGAAAACGCTAATAAAATACGTCGCGTATGCATAAAAACCTCTTTTAACTGTTCTTAGTCAATGTCCTTGCGTGATCTCTTCCTTGATATCCACTAAAAGAAGTGCGTAAGATTAAGACACAAATATGTAGGAACAATGTATGTCGGAACCAGTGAACGTCTTTCAACAAACAAGAAAACACTTAAAAACAGGAAACTTTACGTTTCTCTCTACACAAGTTGCTGCATGGCAGAAACTTACAAAACTCATTCAACCGATATTGCCCCAACCGGAGCAATGGCAAGTTGTTTGTTATCAACATGGCATTTTGACGATTACAGGTGAAAATCAAGCCATGATTAGTCAACTTGCATATCTTCAAAAGCAATATATCGCCCAATTGTTACAATTGCCTGAATTTAAAGACTTACAAAAATTGCAAGTACGCTTAAGAATTCAGACGCAACCCCCTCTAAAACCCCAATCTCTGTCCCGATCCCTTAGTCCAGATACTCAAGACTTACTTCGTGGTGCTGCCGACTTTGTAAGTGATCCTAAGCTTAGCCAAGCTATGCTACGTTTGGCAAGAAATAAAAAGTAACCAATACAGGCATATCTTTGAATTAAGAAAAAAAAGATGTGAACTGCTTAACAGTTCGTCTTGTTACATTATAACACTCACATTAAAAGACAATAACTTATGTCACACTTACATAAGAAATTGGACACTGTTTAATGTCATCAAATGTTACAATTTCATAATTACTTGGATCACTTTTAACATTGCGTAATAATTGATTATTTAAAGCATGCCCAGACTTATAACCATCAAATTTGGCAATAATCTGGTGTCCTAAGAGATATAAATCCCCCACTGCATCCAGAATTTTGTGACGTACAAATTCATCCGAGAAGCGAAGCCCTTCTTCATTGACTACACCGGTTTCATCCACTCCAATGGCATTTTCCAAGCTGGCACCTAAGGCCAGATTATTGGCTTTTAAATAGTCCAAATCTTTCATAAAACCAAAGGTACGCGCCCCACTGACTTCATAGACAAAGGTTTCGGTAGAAAAGTCGATGGTTGCAGACTGGTATTCTTTTTTGAATGCCGGATGGTCAAAATCAATGGTAAAGTTGAGTTGAAAGCCATCATGCGGATGAAATACTGCACGTTTATCGTCAATTAATGCTTCAACAGGTTTTAAAATTTTTATAAATTTTTTCGGTGCATCTTGTTCTTGTAATCCACCTTGCATCAGCAGGTAAATAAATGGACCTGCACTACCGTCCATAATCGGAACTTCTGAAGCCGAAACTTCAATAATCAGGTTATCAATCCCCAATCCCGCAATGGCACTCATGACATGTTCAATGGTACCGACTTTGGCATTTTCCTGAACAAGATTAGAACACATGAATGCTTCTTGAATCAGCATTGCATCTGCAGGAATATCCACCGGCGGATCTAAATCGATACGTCGAAATACAATACCCCCATCCACATGGTGCGGCACAAAGTTAATCAAGACTTTTTGCCCACTATGAAGACCAATACCGCTCGCTTTCACGACACGCTGTAGGGTACGTTGTTTCAACATGTTTTTCTATCATCTGCTCATCAAACCGCTATACGTTAGCATATTTAGCCATTGATAAAAAATAAAAAGGTAGCCCTAAGGCTACCTTTTCTGTTGAATTTATGCAGTCTGCATAAATTTATCTTTATTTACGTTGCTGATTTTTCAAATAATCTTGAATACTCATTGGCGTTGGACGTGCTGAACCCACTGCTGGAGCGGGTGCCGTTGCTGCCTCATTTTGCTGACGCTGAATTGCTGGCACATCATCATCTTCAACTACAGCCTGCGCCGTATGATTGACTGGACGTGTTGCAGACTGTACTGATGGACGTTTTACTGTATCTGCCGAATCCGCAGAATTACGGGTTAAGCCGGTTGCAATCACGGTTACGCTAATTTCATCACGCGCATCCGGATCGAATACCGTACCGTAGAACACCTGACCTTCATCCAGATCGACAATCTGGTTGACTACATCGGTAATTTCTTCAATTTCACCGAAGGTCACATCATCACCACCAGTCACGTTAATTAAAATACCTTTGGCATTCATAATGGTAACGTTGTCGAGTAATGGACTACGAATAGCCTGTTCAGCTGCTTGACGCGCACGGGTTTCACCACGACCTGAACCCACACCCATCATGGCATAGCCACGCGTACTCATGGCAGTTTTCAAGTCGGCGAAGTCAAGGTTGATATGACCAGGACGAACGACCAGATCAAAGATACTACGTACCGCATTTAACAACACGTCATCTGCCTTTTTATAGGCATCTTTCATTGAAATGTCGCGGAATACTTTAAGCAAACGCTGGTTAGGAATAATAATAAGTGAATCGACATGCGCTTCTAAAGCTTCAATGCCTTTTTCAGCAGACTGTTGACGACGTTTACCTTCAAAGTTAAATGGAGTTGTCACCACACCTACGGTCAAAATACCCATTTCTTTCGCAATTTCAGCAACAACTGGCGCAGCACCGGTACCTGTACCACCACCCATACCGGCAGTGACAAATACCATGTCTGTACCTTCCAGATGTTGGCGAATCAGCTCACGACTTTCTTCAGCAGCGGTTTGACCCACTTGAGGATTTGCACCAGCACCCAAACCACGCGTGCTTTGTTCACCTAACTGGATTTTGAATTGGGCATTCATACGGTCTAAAGCTTGCTTGTCGGTATTAGCGCAAACAAATTTTACTCCTTGAATGTCGGATTCAAGCATGTGTTGCACAGCATTACCACCAGCCCCACCTACACCAAATACAGTGAAACGGGCTTGACCGTTGCTATCGTTTTGATCATCTTCTAAAAATTCAAATGAGGCCATGACCTTTGGATTTCCTAATTCGTAATTGGCAGTCACTTAAGCCCGTATACTGCCTTGATCTTAATAAAAATTGTGTTTTAGGATGCTGTTCAACTACAAGCTTGTCAAGTCCAAGCCGTTAGACGTACAACTTCCTAACAATATTCCCAAAAAATTTCACTTAAAATATCGATTTTAACTGATTGTTTAACGCTGACCATGCCCGACCTACCCGCTTAAAAACAGTCAGTTTTTCAGGATCTGTCGCCTCTACAATCGTATCTTGCGTATCGCTTTGGCTAAACATCAACAAACCGGCAGCAGTCGCATATTGTGAACGACGCAAAGCCGCCTGATTTTGTTCATCCGCATGCACTTGTACCGGCGGATTGCCTAAATGCGCTGACACACCCAACAGATGACGTGCCAAATTCACCATGCCTTCAATTTGACTGGCATCACCAGTCAGAACGACCCCATGATACAAACCATGAATGGCCCCATTACGCTGTAACTCTTGATGAACCTGGGTCAGAATTTCTTCATAACGCGCAATAATGATTTCCGCCAACTCAATACGACTGATGGTCTGTGGACCATCAATGCCCTGAAATTGAATCATATGGTCAGGTTTTACCACCTTCAGGTCAACACAGCCATATAACAACTTCAGCCGTTCAGCTTCTTCAGTTGTGGTTTGCAATACCGCAGCAATATCACGGGTGACATGCTCACCACCGCGTTGCAAGGTATGCGTCAATGCCAGGCGACCATCTAGATAGACAGCAATATTGGTGGTGCCGGCACCGATATCAACCAAGCATACACCATATTCTTTTTCATCTTTCAGCAAACTGGCTTCAGCTGTTGCCAAACAGGAAACCACCATTTTCTCAACGCCAATATTGGCACCTTTCAGCGCACGATCCAGATTCTGCATGGTACTGATCGGTAACATCATGAGCTGATAATGCCCGATCATGCTATGTGCAGACATGCGAATCGGATTTTGCACCCATTCCGCAGAATCGTCCAATTCAAAACCTAAAGGTACCGCACTCACCAGATAATGGTCTGAAGTCAAATGACTGGCTTTGGCCAACTCGAGCGCACGAACCACTTCGCTGGTTGTAATTGTATGGTCGCTATTTTCAATCGGTGTGCGGCCTGATGCATAAAAGCTTTTTAATTCTGCACTTGGAATTGAAATCCAAGCGGAATGCACCCGGCATTCAGCCATATCTTCTGCTTCTTGTACGGCATTTTTAATTGCAGTGATGACCTTGTCGAGACTTACAATTTTCCCTTTATTCATGCCTCGGTTACGAGCTGTTGCCATCCCAATCACTTGGATATTGTCTGGCGCATGTACCTTACCAATCAAAACTGAAACTTTGTGTGTCCCAATGTCAATCGCAACAACCGAGGGAACAGCTTCATTCATTATCTACTACTACCATTACGTGTTTAGTTAATTTATGGCCTTAAGCCTCTATTTTATATAAAGCCGCTCAATTATGGCTTTACCGTTCTTACATCTGCAATGCTTGTGTCATCAATCGTTACAACAAAATGACCATTTACAATATTTGGTGGTGCTGAATTCTTCCATTGTATGGCCAATCCGTTTCGATAACGTAAATCCACTGATGAAATTTTAGCCCAAACCGGTTTTAAATCACTTTGTGCCAGATGACTCAAGCGTTGAAGTTTACCCATGGTCTGATCCTGATCGACAATAATGCGCAACCCCGAATCAAACTGCATGAACCAGGTCATACGTTCTGTTAAATATAATTCTTTTAAACGAATGTTGACCGGCAAAAATAACTGGTTAATTTCATTGTAGCGACGCATCATCATTTTTGACTGAGAAGCAGGACCATGCAGCAAAGGTAATTTCTGGTTATTTTGCGGCACCACTTCGGCAAAAATATCGCCACTATCACTCAATAATCGCCCGGTTCCCCAACGGGCAATCGCATGACGAGGCATCACTCGCACACGAATTGAATTGGGCCAGGCACGTGAGACCACCACGCGATCCACCCAAGACAACTCTAAAGCCTGATCGCGGATCTGTTCCAGATCAGAGGTAAAATAATTTTCAGTCACCTTGGGCGCAACATGGGTCATGACCTGGCGATTTTCTGCCTCTGAACGTGTACCCACCACACTCAGTTTTGCCACCTGTGCATCAGTCATGACACCATACAGACCATATACCCCCACAGCCAATACCACAAGTGCAACCAGCATCAATAACCAGCCACCCAGATTCGTAAGCTTTTCCTTACGTGTAGGTGGCTTATCATGAATGGAGGTAATTGCTGCTCGTTTACGACGCATTGAAGCAGGGAGTTGAGCCATAGTTTAGTGAGCCGCAGCCGTTAAAGTCTGTTCTAAAATAGCCACACACAATTCCTCAAAACTATAGCCAACAGCTTTGGCAGCTTTAGGTACCAGAGAATGGCTGGTCATGCCCGGAACAGTATTTACTTCCAATAACCAGAAGTTGCCCTGTTCATCCTGCATGGCATCAATACGGCCCCAACCGCTTGCACCTACGGCCTGGAAAGCACGTAAACATAAAGCTTGCAGACGTTTCTCTTCTTCTTCGGTTAAACCGCATGGAATGCCGTACTGCACGTCATTACGGTTGTATTTGGCTTCATAATCATAGAATGCCACATCTTTTGGCGGTTCCAGGCGAATGATCGGCAAAGCCTGACCATTTAAAATCACAATGGTAAATTCACGACCGGTGATCCATTTTTCTGCCATCACCACGGCATCATGTTCAGTCGCTTTGGCAATCGCATCGGCAAAGTCTTCTTTACGTTCAACTTTGCTCATACCAATACTTGAACCTTCATGTACCGGCTTGATAATGAATGGCAGACCAATGCTCTCAACAATTTCATCCAGATCAGAGTCTTTGGTCACAATGCGATAGGGTGCAGTTGGCAGCTCTGAACCTTGCCATACCTGCTTGGTTTTTACCTTGTCCATGCCAATAGCAGAACCTTGCACACCAGTACCGGTATAAGGCAAATTCAACCATTCCAATGTACCTTGAATCTGACCATCTTCACCACCGCGACCATGCAACACAATAAAGGCACGGTCATAGTTGACCAGTTCAGTCACACTACGCTCTTGCGGGTCAAAAGCTTCGGCATTCACCCCCGAACGCACCAATGCTTCAAGCACAGCTTTACCACTATCTAGAGAAACCTCGCGCTCAGCTGATTTACCACCAAGCAATACAGCAACTTTGCCGAATTTTGAAGCATTTGCCACGTTTATATCCTTAAACTTTATAACTGAACGATCACATTCAAAAACACACAAAGTGATTATTTTAAATACAATTTATTTTGTGCAAGCTCAATCGAGATAGCACCCACATTACCTGCGCCTTGCGTTAATAACAAGTCATTTGGCTGCAACACTTTTTGCATCACATTTTGTAAATTACCATCTACAGGATCAATCAAAATAGGTTCAACCTCACCGCGCAAACGAATACTGCGCGCCAGACTGCGACTGTCTGCCCCAACAATCGGTTTTTCGCCTGCAGGATACACTTCCAGCAATAACAATTGGTCGACTTGTGACAATACATCGACGAAGTCATCAAAGCAGTCGCGGGTACGGCTAAAGCGATGTGGCTGGAACATCATTACCAGACGACGGTCCGGATGGCTTTGACGCGCAGCTTTAATGGTGGCTTCGACTTCTTTAGGATGGTGACCATAGTCATCCACCAATTTAACGTTGCCATCTGCAAGTTCAAATTCACCTTGCACCTGGAAGCGACGGCCTACACCGCTAAAGCCTTCTAGTGCACGGCAGATCGCGCCATCAGAAACGCCTTCATCGGTGGCGATACCAATTGCCGCCAAGGCATTCAATACATTGTGCAGACCCGGCTGGTTCACTGTTACACGAAGCGGTTCACGGTTTTTACGCAGCACGGTAAAGTGAGTACGCATACCGTCCTGATCAACATCTACCGCACGGATGTCATTGTCTTCATTAAAACCGTAAGTTAAAAGTGGACGGCCAATACGCGGCATGATTTCACGGATGTTGGCATCATCACCACATACCACAGCCAGACCGTAGAATGGCAGTTTTTGCAGGAACTGGACAAAAGTATCTTTCAAGACATCAAAGCTACCGCCATACGTATCCATATGGTCAGCATCGATGTTGGTCACAATCGTGGCCATAGGTTGCAAATGCAGGAATGATGCATCTGATTCGTCGGCTTCAGCCACGATGTAACGGCTGGCACCCAGTGCTGCATTCACACCGGTACGGTTCAGCAAGCCACCAATCACATAGGTTGGATCAAGGTTTTCTTCCGCCAGCATACACGTCACCAAACTTGTCGTGGTAGTTTTACCATGCGTACCAGCAACGGCAATACCGTGACGGTAACGCATCAGCTCACCGAGCATTTCTGCACGGCGAACCACTGGAATACGGCTTTCAATGGCAGCTTTAATTTCCGGGTTTTCAGGATCAATTGCGGTTGAAACCACCAGTACATTGGCATCTTTAATATTTTCAGCCGTATGACCGATATAAACTTTGATACCGTTTTCTTCAAGTTGCGCCGTAGTTTTAGACGCTTTGATGTCTGAACCAGACACTTGATAGCCCTGGTTCTTCAATACTTCTGCGATGCCGCACATCCCTGCACCACCGATCCCTACAAAATGAATGTGTTTGATACGGCGCATTTCAGGCACTTTGATTAACTTTTTTGCTTGATCAGCAGGAGTAGATGGAGACATATATTACTCTAATTTACAATTCTTGAATTAAACGAACCACGTGTTGGGTTGCATCTGATTGAGCCTGTTGACGCGCCTTGACTGCCATTTCAGACAACAATTGGCGATTCATCAACGGGACTAAAAGTTCTTTTAAACTGTCTGGCGTTAAGGTAGCTTGTGGACAAATTTTTGCCGCCCCACTTTTGGCTAAAAATTTGGCATTCGCGGTTTGGTGATCATCTACCGCACTTGGCAACGGCACAAAAACGGCTGCCACACCTGCAGTTGCAATTTCAGTCACGGTTAAAGCACCGGCGCGACAAATAATCAAATCGGCATCAGAATAGGCTTTGGCCATATCTTCAATAAAGGGCTGTACTTCAACCGCTAATGATGCCGGTTTATCTGCATAGCGTGCCTGGGTTGCATCGGTATGGTTTTGACCACACTGATGATACACGTTCAACGGTACATTCAGCTGTTTTAAGGCTTCTGGCACACGTTCATTTAATGCTTGTGCGCCCAATGAACCACCGACAATCAATACACGTAGCGGCAAACCTGCTTTTTCACGCTCTTGATAACGCCAAGACGGGCTTAAAATTTCAGTAATTTCTTTACGTACTGGATTGCCTGTGGTCACAATTTTTTCACTTTCAGCGAAAGTGTCGGGAAATGCCTGACACACTTTTTTTGCAATACGCGATAATTGGGTATTGGTAAAACCCGCAATGGCATTTTGCTCATGAATAATCACGGGAATACCCAAGGCACGAGCCGCCAAACCGCCGGGGCCAGCCACATAACCGCCAAAACCGGCAACAGCATCAACCTTAAGCTGTTTCATATAGCGCATGGCACTTAGGGTGGCTTTTAAAATTTTAAACGGTGCCAATAACTTACGCACAGCACCATTGCCACGCACACCTTGAATATCAATCTGGTAAATTGGAATATTATGATTTTTTAATAAGCGGTTTTCCATACCTGTTGGCGTTGCCAGCCAAGACACCTGAATCCCCTGCTGCTGTAATTCCTTGGCAACAGCAAGTGCTGGAAAAACATGTCCACCGGTTCCGGCAGCCATCATCATGACATGTTTGGGCTTTGTTTGCGTTGCTTCGGTCACAGTCTAATTCTTCAATTCTAAAATAAGGATAACGAAATTTGATTTTAAGCCAACAATTGTAATCACAAACGCATAACCGTGAAAGTTTATTTACTTTTTTTCAACATGCGGTTCATTGTTTTTTTCTTCAGATTTTAAAGTTTAAACTAGTTTTATTATCAGGTCTGCTATTTTTGTTAGACTTAAGTGATGAATATCATTCAAATTTTAAGTATTTTCACCATCTTAAATACGTCAAAATCCGATAAAAAATAAAAATAATCTAATTTTTTCAAAATATTACCTATTATTTAACCTTTAAATACAGCTCACAATCAGGCTTAATTTGTCTCAGAGTCATTCAAAAAAGATGTTATTCCATTTCAAAGCCCTATAGATAATGAGCCGTCTCAAAAAATTTAGCGATGGCATGAGGGGTTATGTCTAAAATTTCACTGCGCGATCTTTGGATTATCTTGGCAGGCTACTTAGCAGCCATTCATGTCGGCAAATTATCTGCAGTGATCCCCATCTTGCAACAAGAACTGGGGTTAAGCTTCACCCAAGCGGGGTTTTCACTGTCTTTGGTGCAAGGTGCAGGCATGTTATTTGCCCTGTTGATTGGCGCATTTTCAGAACAATGGGGACTGAAACGCAGTCTTATCACCGCCTTAATTGTTTTGGGACTGAGCAGCCTTGCGGGCTTATGGATTGAGCATATTACTGTCCTGTATCTGTTTCGCTTTTTAGAAGGGATGGGTTTTTTAACCATTTCTTTATGTGCACCCGCCATCCTGAAACGAATCAGTTCTGCTGAACACTTGAGTTTTAAGATGGGGCTTTGGAGCTCTTATATGGGAGTTGGGGTCAGTCTTGCCGTTTTAACTATTCCCCAGCTACTTGAATGGATGAATTGGCAAAGCATATGGGCCATGCTTGGGCTCTGTTCATTTTTCATTGCCTGGATGGTGCATCTTTATTTACACTTTAATCCTGCTCCACCCGATACTCCTGTTGCAATCACCTCAACTCCCCTAGCCACTTCTTCGTTTTGGGAAATCGTTAAAGCTACGCTCAGCCATCCTCCAATTTTATTACTGGCGCTGATTTTTTCCTGTTACACCAGTCAATGGATCACCGTCACCGGCTTTCTTCCAAGCATGTATGTTGCAGATGGATTTGATCTTAAAGTTGCAGGCGGATTAGTCTCCATTGTGGTACTAGCTAATTTAGGCGGAACATTTGGGGCAGGAATGCTATTACAACGGGGCTATCAGGCGAAAACCCTGCTTATACTGGGCTTTATCGCCATGTGTGGGACCAGCCTTTTAGCTTTCTGTACAGGTCACTGGCTAAGCTTTGAACTTCAATACTTTAGCGCGATCTTATTTTCCCTGTTGGGGGGCTTAATTCCAACGACAATTTTTGCTATTACCCTACAACATGTACCCCGTGCCAATGCTGCCGCAGCCTCTGTAGGGCTAGTATTACAGTTGTCTGCCTGTGCACAGTTTTTTATTCCGCCCTTCACGGCAAGTTTGATTTCTCAAAGCCAACAATGGTCAAGTATCGCTTGGGTCTGTGCGAGCTTGTCGTGTATCGGCTTACTCAGTAGCCTGTATTTTTTCAGACGTGATACGGCATAAAAAAAAGAGCCATATCGGCTCTTTTTATAAGGCATTGACTGACAGATTTATTTTGTTTGACCCGCTTCAAGCACATCAAATAAATCATCCGCAATTGATGTCCCAAATTGCGTATCAATTTCACGGATACAGGTTGGACTGGTGACATTAATTTCAGTCACGTAATTGCCAATTACGTCTAAACCAACAAAAACCAGGCCTTTTTCACGTAAGTAAGGTCCTACTTTTGCAGCAATAGCTTTATCATTTTCAGTTAAGGGACGGGCTTGCCCCAAACCACCTGCCGCCAAGTTGCCACGGACTTCGCCATTTTGCGGAATACGTGCCAAACAGTAAGGTACAGGCTCACCATTCACCATCAAGATGCGCTTATCGCCCTCAACAATTTCTGGAATATAACGCTGCGCCATAATCGGTCGGGTACCGTTATTGGTCAGAATCTCAATCGTCGACCCAATATTGATGCCATCTTGATATAAGCGGAAAATACCTGTACCACCCATACCATCAAGCGGTTTTACAATCACATCGACTTGTTCTTTCAGAAACTCTCGGATCAGACCTTCATTTGAAGTTACCAAAGTCGGTACCTGAAGTTCTGGGAACTGAGTGGCAAATAGCTTTTCATTACAATCGCGCAGACTTTGCGGCTTGTTGATAATCCACGCCCCTTCACGCTCTGCCTGTTCCAGAATGTAAGTGGTATAAACAAAGTTCATGTCGAACGGAGGGTCTTTACGCATCAACACCACGTCATAAGCTGCGATGGATTCTTTTTTCTTTTCGCCCAATTCATAATAATGGTTATAGTCTTCAAACACTTTCAGTGGTGAAATCAAACCGAAGGCTTTACCTTGATCGATATATAAATCTTGCTGCAATGCATAACCCAACTCATGTCCACGACGGCTGGCAGCCCACAGCATTGCCATAGAGGAATCTTTTTTCAGGTTTACATTTTCGATGGGATCCATCACAACAAGTACGCGCATATCGATCTGCTCATGTATTTTTAAATTGAGAAAAGTATAGCGGAGTTTAATCTTTCTTTTTTCTCAATTTTAGTAAAGCTTTTATATGATTGTATAAAGCGGTTTAAGGAGTAGTTGATGCAACAAGCCATTGTTGGATTTCATTTAGATGAAGAAAATCATTGGGTCGCTGACCTAGCCTGTGGTCATACGCAGCATGTACGGCATAATCCGCCCTGGCAAAATCGCCCTTGGGTCATCACTGAACAGGGCCGAAAAGAGAAACTGGGGCTAATGTTGGAATGCAAGAAATGTGAAGAACAAATTTAATTATTTCTATATAAAGGATAAATAATGAACCATTTATCCAGAATATAATATTTTAATATTATTGACCCATATAAAAATGATTTTCATTTACAACCACACAAATGAAATATTTCAAACAATAAAATATAGTGAATTTAAATTAAAATTTTAAAAAAATTACAATCCACATTAACCATATTTACCCCCAAGCAATTCAACTTCCATTTAATAAAAATTAAACATAATTATTTTATCAGAAACTAAAATCCACCCCTATTAGAGTTTAAATGAAATAATAATTCTCAATTTTATTTCAAAATAAAAGAAATCAAACTTTCCCCAACATAAAAAATCTATTAGCAATTTATTTAAATAACTATTTACTTCAACTAATTTTAAGGCGCAAGATTTTTAAAAATATGCTTAAGGTTATCCAACATTTTCTCAATTTGCAGAGGGGTTAAACCATCAAAAGATTGTTCTAACACAATCAGGCTAAGATCATTAATTTTCTGAATCGTTTGTTGTCCTTTCTCTGTTAATAATACTCGGGTAATTCGAGCATCCTGTTCACAACAATAAGTACTCACTAATCCTTCATCTCTTAAGCGATAGACCACTTTGGTGGTGGTCGACATTTTAGAAATCAACATCTCCGACAGATCAGATACGCTAGCCTTATTTTTGGATTTTAATGCCAGCAAGATACGACGGCGTGAATTATCTAAACCATATTTCTTTAATGCATGATCAACGTTTTGTACATATTGAGCATGGACTTGAGTAATCCAGTGATATAGAGAATTTTCCAAATTAAAATCTGCAGAGCCAGATAAAAATTTATTGTACTTTTTTGCCACAACCTCACCTCTTCTAATCTATTAAGATCATTAAAACTCTTTTAAAATACATTCCATTTTATGTAGCTACTTTATTTTCAGCTTACATTTTCACTCATTCCATATCCGGTATTCATGCTCTCTATATCAATCTCAGTTAATATTAACTCCCTAATTCTTTTTTCGCTTCTGTGAGCCTCTTTTTATAAAAAGAATTAGAGAGCCAAACTTTAAATAAAGTTCCTTTTTGTGTTTATCTATTGTTATTCTTCAAGCCGATTAAATCACTTTAATGGTTAAATGATCTATCACAAAAAATACCATTTTATTTCAGTAAATGTTTAAAAATATGACAG
Source organism: Acinetobacter sp. BSP-28 (assembly GCF_044130285.1). NCBI lineage: Bacteria > Pseudomonadati > Pseudomonadota > Gammaproteobacteria > Moraxellales > Moraxellaceae > Acinetobacter > Acinetobacter sp. BSP-28. The sequence continues at coordinate 76,025 of NZ_JBIQOB010000005.1, read as the reverse complement.
AATTATTATTATTTATTTTGGAAAAATCCTCTATTTTCTGTAATTTTTGGTCTATTAAAATAAGTTAAAATTCAATTCATGAATTTTTTATATTTATTGATAAAAATAAAATATTGTTTAATTTAGTATTTTTATCCATAAAAATTTTATACCTTTAGAGCATAAAATTTTAGATTTTTAAAAAATGAGTGAAAAATAATCCATTATTAATCAATTGCAATATGCATTTTATATAATTTATTGAATAATCATTAACTTATTAGATATCTTTATATAGAATAAATTTAAAGCATAATTTTTACTTTGAAAAATCAAGTTTTCTGAGCCGCAAAAATTTAAAAGATCTATTCGTATATAAAGCCCGAGGAAAAGGGAATTTTCTCTTAAGCTTTTCCTGTCTTCGCGCTGCATAAATACGGGGTTAGACTCTATAGATGAAAATGGAGCTCAACTTCAACAGCGTCTGTTTGTGAGTATTCTTGCATGCCAAAGATAAACGCATGATCAATATGGCTAAAGGTTTGTCTAAGATCTGAATACCTTTTCATGTGATTTTTTTAGCAATCATATCAATTTTTTAAAATTAAAAAAAAGGAAGCACATGGCTTCCTTTTTTAAGCATCGAGCTATTAGATGCCGTATTTTACACGATAGGCTTCCATTTTTGCTAAAGCCTCTTTATCACCTTTGGCATCCAGGAAATTCATCAAATCTTTCATGGTAATCAAGGCATGAACAGGAATTTCCAGTTCTTTTTGAACTTCCTGTATGGCAGACAATTCACCCTGACCTTTTTCCTGACGGTCTAAAGCCACCAATACACCGGCAATTTGCGCGCCGGCATTTTTAAGAATCGTCACCACTTCACGAATCGCTGTGCCTGCAGTAATCACATCATCAATAATCCAGACTTTTTTACCTGCAACTGAAGCGCCGACCAGCACCCCACCTTCACCGTGATCTTTAGCTTCTTTACGGTTAAAACCCCAAGGTACGCTTACGCCATGATTTTGTGACAACGCTACAGCAGTTGCAGCAACAAATGGAATACCTTTATATGCAGGGCCAAAAATCACTTCTACGTTGTCACATGCCGTTAATTTGTCTGCATAGCCTGAAGCCAATAGCGTTAACGCTTCGCCATCGTTCAGTAAACCCGCATTAAAAAAATAAGGACTCACTCGACCCGATTTTAAAGTAAACTCACCAAATTTAAGCACACCACGTGATAATGCAAGTTCGATAAAAGCTTGAGGGTTAAATTGAGCTGGCGAGGTCATGAGGTGCTCCAAAATTCATAAATAGAGGTAAGACTTGCGCATGATACCAAAGAGTAGCTATCCAAGTGATCAAAAAATTCTAAGAGTCGTTTCAATTAACGTAAATGGTTTGCGTTCATCCGTGACCAAAGGCTTGCTTGAGTGGATGGAACAGTCAGATGCCGATGTCATTTGTATGCAGGAAAGCCGGATCACCCATGCGCAGTGGACTGAAAAATTTAGACCTGAAGGCTGGTATACGCACCTGTTCCCTGCAGAACGTGCAGGCTATGCCGGTACCGCCATTTATAGCCGTTTGCCTTTCGTGTCAGTGAGCAATGGTTTAGGCTTTGAATTGGCAGATTCTCAGGGGCGCTTTATATCTGCTGAATTTGACTTAGGTTTAGACAAGCCAGTATACATCTGTTCACTGTATTTGCCTTCAGGTTCATCGGGTGAAGAAGCCCAAGCCCGTAAAGATCATTTCCTAGACCAATACCAAGACATCTTAAAACAATGGCGTGATGAAGATAAATCGATCATTGTCTGTGGTGATTACAACATTGTGCATAAACGTATTGATATTAAAAACTGGTCAGGCAACCAGAAATCTTCAGGCTGTTTGCCGCATGAACGTGCCTGGCTCGATCATATTTATGATGATCTGGGTTATGTCGACACTTTCCGTGAAGTGCGTAAGGAAGCAGAACTATATTCATGGTGGTCAAATCGCGGACAAGCCCGTGCTAAAAATGTGGGTTGGCGTATTGATTACCAAGCCTGCTCACCAGACTGGAAAGCACGTACTGTCAATGCCTGGGTATATAAAGACAGCTGGTTTAGCGACCATGCACCGGTGATTATTGATTATAAAATCTAAACAATGACCTTCTTTTAAGTGAACAAGTGTTCACTTAACACCCTCTAAAATCTTACAATACTTGACGCGTTTGTGTATTTTTATACAAATGTTTTAAGGGCATTATACCCACACGGCAAAGGGATAAGTCAGGATGACTGAAAAAGGACAGGACGCCGTAGGATGAAACAGAATAAACCACTTCGGTAGCTTATTTTGCAAGGATGTGACAATGGACGTTGAAATGAGACCCGCATAATCAGGATGATTAAATGCGGGTTTTCTCTTTTCTATTGATCCCTTTTTTATATTTTTTAATCATCCATTTTTATATTCAAAATAATCAAATTATTCTTATTTATGCCGCTATATTGGCAAATCTTAATGTCAGTTTGATGACATTTACATTTATTTTCTTGATTCTGAATAGTTTAAATTCACTCTAGAGCTTCTGGATGATTTTCGCTACGCTATTGAAGAATAGAAAACGGAATAATTCACTTATGCTTAAAATTTATGGCATCAAAAACTGTAATTCAATGAAAAAAGCCTTTGACCTGCTCAATGAACTCGGTCTTGCCTATGAGTTTCATGATTACAAGAAACAAGGTATTGCTGCTGAAACGGTAAAAACATGGCTGGATGCCAAGGGTCAGGAGGTCATCCTAAATAAAAAAGGTACCACCTGGCGTAAACTGAGCGAAGCGGAACAACAAACGGCTTTGGCCAGTGAAAATAATCTCATTGAAGCGCTTACCAGCCATAACAGCTTAATCAAACGCCCTGTGCTTGAAACAGCTTCAGGTTATATCGTGGGCTTTGATGAAGAAGCGTATCGGGCATTAAAATAAACGTCCTGCATCGCCAACATTAAAAAAGCCTGACAATGTCAGGCTTTTTTTGTTTAATCCATTTGGCTGGGCAAACTTAGTTTGCGCGAATCCAGGTTTGGTTACGACCTAAAACTGATACGCCAATAAAACCGCGTAATTCTAGTGTTTTACCGCCATTCGCGAGTTCACCCTTTAACTTGTAAGTTTTGCCTGAAGAAGGATCAAGAATGGTGCCATTTTCATAGCTTGTACCGCCTACATTTTTAAGACCGTGAACAATTTTCAAACCTTTCAATGATTTGTTGTGATATGGACCTTCACATTTGGTACAGCTATTTTCTTCACCTGGTGTTAAAGTCTTTTGAATAGTCGCAGACAACGTGCCATTTTTTTGTTCAGTAAATTTTACGATTGCTTTGGGTTGTTTTGTTTTATCGTCAATCGTTTTCCAAACTGTGCCATTTAAAGGATCAGTAGCATTCGCCAAAGCTGTTAATCCGAGCAATCCTAATGCAAGAGCAATTTTTTTCATTTTTTTTTCGTTTCCTAGTCTAGTGTAGACGGCCTTAGTATTAAAAAGTCACAACATTTTTGCAATTTTTCCGTGTGACCGTTTAGTGTAATCTTGTAACTTGAATTGGTAAATATCCAGTTATCCCCCAAAAGATAGAACAAGATGGAAAAAACATGAAGATAAGTCCGTTATGGAAACAATTAATTACAGAAAGCTTCTTAAAAACCACCATCCGTTTACCGAGCCAGTTTAACTTACCGCCAAGTTCAGCACATTTTGCCATTGAACAAATGTGCCGTCTATTTCCACAGAATAAGAATGTCCGTATTCGCCCGATTCGTCTTGCCGGTTTACGTGCAGAAGAAATCAAACCTTATAATGACGTCACACAGCTGATTTTACATATTCACGGCGGTGCATTCTTTTTAGGCTCTTTAAATACCCATCGGGCATTTGTATCTGACATGGTGGCACGTACCCAGATGCAAGCGCTGCATGTGGATTATCCGTTGGCACCTGAACAGCCTTTTCCCGAAGCTCTGGATGCACTGTTTGATGTTTACAATATTTTGCTCGCTCAAGGCATACAGGCCAAGGATATTATTTTGTCCGGGGACTCCTGTGGTGCCAATCTGGCTTTGGCCCTGGCGCTTAAAATTCGTGATGAACAGCTGCCTCAAGTCAGTGGTTTGATGCTGTTGTCACCGTTTTTAGATTTAACCCTTACTAGTGAATCCTTACGCTATAACCAGAAACATGATGCCTTATTGTCGATTGAAACCTTAGAGACAGGGATTGATTATTACGTCCCGAAATCTATGGATAAATCACATCCCGCTATTTCCCCCCTGTTTGCAGATTTGACCGGATTGCCTCCCACACTGGTACAAGTAGGATCGAAAGAAATTCTGTTGGATGATGCGCAGCGCTTTAAGGAAAAAGCGGAACAGGCCAATGTAGCAGTGACCTTTAAAATCTATACTGGCATGTGGCACAATTTTCAGATGTTCCATGCTTGGTTTGATGAAGCCAAGCAGGCAATGGCCGATCTGGCCGAGTTTGCCCATGCATTGGATCAAAGCTAGATTTAGGCAATGATTAAGTAAGCATTTTCCATAAAAAAGGTCAGCCGAAGCTGACCAAAAAGGAATCATCTATTGCATGTGTTCACATCACAGGGTTTGTACCTGAGCCAAAGCACTGGCAACCGCCTGATCTTTTAACTCTGCGCCCATATTGACGCCTTCTGCACGAATAATTTCGACATCACTTACACCAGTGAAGTTAAATACCGTCTTCAAGAAACCTTCCTGAAAATCTGCCGGGCTATTTTCACCATACACGCCACCACGACTGCTGGCGATATAGGCTTTTTTCTCGCCGGCCAAACCGACAGGACCGTTTTCAGTATATTTAAAGGTTTTACCCGCCACACTAATGCGGTCAATCCAGGCTTTTAGCGTAGAAGGCAAGCCAAAGTTATACATTGCTGCACCCACTACTACCACGTCAGCATCCAGATATTGCTGAATAATTTTTTCGCCTAAGGCTGCCTGTTCAGCATCTTGCCCCATCAAAATTTCAGCAGTTAAATGTGGGATGGGCTGTTTTGCCAAATCCAGATATTCTACAGTTGCATCTGCATGCTTAGCTTGCAATTGAGTGACAATCGCCTGGCTCAATTGGCGTGAAACAGAAGCATCACCTAAAATACTGGAATCGATATGTAAAACTTTCATGCCTGTTACCTTCATCTTTATTTATTCAATGTAGGCATTTTAATCGACCATCAAAAATAGAATAATATGTTTACACACAACACACCGTTCCATTTTTAAAACAACAACTATTCAAGCGGTGTACTTTTTTACCCAAAAGTACAAAAAACAGGCATTACTATTGACAAAAAAACGTGCTATGTTGTGAATTATTAAAAATAAATCTACTTATCTCACATTAACTTATGATTTAAAGAACCAGGGATTATATCTATCGAATGAAGCCAAGCATTTCACCGAATCTCAACTTCACGTTCAAAGACAAAATTACGAAATACCTGTTAGAAGATGGGGGCGTAATGAACTGGAGTGTCCTGAATAAATGCATTTTAATGCTCATTTTAGGAAGTTCGGTGCATATCATCTGGATTATCTGGAAAGTTTTTGTACTTTTATCCCCTGAAGTCTGGCCTTGGGTCAATTTACCCTTGCTCAAACTACAGCTGGGACTGAATATCCTGATTTTGACCGTTTTTATTGGGCTAATTTACCCATGTTCGGTATGGCGTAAAAAAGCTTGGGTACAGCAATGGTTGCCCTATGTATCTGTGGGAATTCTAGTCATTTCCTTATGTCGTGATGGTTATGTGGTCGGCGTACTCAGTCCCGCCACCATGATCACTTACATGTGCCTGCTCACTGTAGGCTTAGTGCTGTTTAGCCGTAAAATCGTTTACTGTGCCCTCCTCCCGGCCACATTATTTTTATTGGTTTGCGGGTATTTAAGTGTGCAGGGTCAAATCAGCTACGGCCCGTTGTTTTATCTAAATACCCAGTCCTACCAAAATATGTTTTGGGTGCTCACGATGATGTATTTCATCGTACCTATTTTAATTACCTGCCTCATTTTATTTGAAATTTTACTCAGCCAGTGGCGTCATCGGGAAAAACTGATTCAACATTTAAGTCAGGTTGACCCACTGACCAATGCACTTAACCGGCGCAGCATCAATTACTGCCTGGAAAAACTGGAACGCAAGCCAAGTAAATCTTATGCCCTGGTCCTCATTGACCTCGACCATTTTAAGCGCATTAATGACCAATACGGGCATGATAAGGGCGATGAAACCCTGATTCAGGTCAGTCAAGTTCTGTCACAGATTATTCGTGATAGCGATGTGGTCGGTCGTTTTGGCGGAGAAGAATTTATTCTGATTTTAAATAACTCTTCTCTGGAACAGGCACAAATTATTGCTGAACGTTGTCGTCAGGCCATCCAACAACTTCATTTATGCAGTGATTCAGGAAAAATCATTCCGGTTACCGCAAGTTTTGGCATTGCGCTATCCAGCAACTCACTAAATCCACAACAATTGCTAAGCCAGGCAGACAAGGCGCTGTATGTTGCCAAAGCCTGCGGACGTAATCAGGTCAAGTGTTATGAGCAAGAGTTTTTTACTGAACCCAAGCCCTGCTAAAGCGGTTGCTGTTGATACGACTCTAAATAATTCACCCAGGCTTCTTCTTTCAATGCCTCTTCAATCCACAGTTTCACAGCCGGATGCTGCAGCATGGTCTGCATATATTGCTGTGTAGACTGGTTGACTGGTAAGGCATAGGTCATGAGCCGCGTCACGACCGGGGCATAAAATGCATCGGCAATTGAAAATTCACCACATAAAAAACCGTTCACATCTGGACGCTCTGACCAGATCTGCTCGATACGTGCGACATCTTGACGAAGTTCAGCATTGTCCTGCCACAAGCATTTGCCCACCTCAGCTAAACTGGCACGGATATTCATACCGCAGGCATTGCGCAAGCTGGTAAATCCACTGTGCATTTCTGCTGAAATACATCGTGCTCGTGCCCGCTGTTTAACATCTTTCGGCCATAAATGCTGGTCGGGATGTCGTTCTGCCAGATATTCACAAATAGCCAGCGAATCCCATAGCATCAAGTCATTATCTACTAATACCGGAACTTTACCATTAGGGTTAATGGTCAATACATCCTGTTTGAATGTGCCAGTGTTCCGTTCTGCCGGAAAGGGAAGCATGATTTCTTCGAACGGCAAATCAAACGCTTTTAGCACTAACCAAGGGCGCATTGACCAGCTGGAATAATTTTTATTGGCAATATAGAGCTGATACATCACATTATTGTCCTATATGCTGGTGAAACAGATCGAGCTGTTTCAGTAATTCGGCCTCGCTAAAGGCACCGGTTAGACGTAAACCACGAATTTCCTGCTGCTTCGCATCTAAAAACAAATAGGTCGGTGGCCCTAAAATATCCCATTGATTCAATAAAGTCTGATGCGTTGCATCATAGTCACTCAAATCCAGTTTAATCAGAAAATACGGAGCAAGAGCTTGTTGCACTTGAGCCGATTTTAAAACCCGATGTTCAATCGGCTGACACGCCACACACCAGTCTGCATAGACATCAATAATAATACCTTGCTCAGAGGGTGCACTGATTAATAACTGCTGAAATTCGTCGGCTGTTTTAGCCACATGCCATGTTGCCTGAGTACTGCTTTCTTTAACAAAGAAGCGTTGACTGTGTTGATATTGAGTATAGGCCAGATACGGAACCACCACGAGCAATGCCAAAATATACAGCCACTTGAATGGGGCGGTTTGTCGGATGATTCGGGGGCTTAAATAAGCAATAAAAATGATGCCTAAACCCAAACTTAGCCATTGCAACCAAGCTTCAGAAATTAGTGGACGAATAAAATACAGTGCCAACGCCAACATAATAAAGGCAAAAAACACCTTAATCTGGTGCATCCACAGCCCTGCTTTAGGCAGAACCCTGGAACCTAATACACTGGCTAGAAGCAAAGGAGTTCCCATGCCAAAACCCAATGTGAACAGTAAAATTGCTCCCTGCCACTGACTTTGGGTCTGGGATATAAATAACAGTGCCCCAGCGAGTGGAGCGGTCATACAAGGACCGACCAACAGTGCCGAGATCATACCCATCACCCCTGCACCCACTAAGCTTCCGCCTTTTTGCAGTGAATGCACCCGATCTAAACGGTTCACTAAAGCATGCGGTAATTTAATTTCAAACAAGCCAAATAAATTCAGGGCGAACAAAACAAAGAGCGCGCTAAAAGCAATCAGTGTGGAAGGCTGTTGTAACCAGCGCTGGAAGTTCAGTCCTGCTGATGATGCGATTAAACCCAAAATGGCATAGACCATCGCCATGCTACAGACAAAGACCAAAGCAATCATCCAGGCTTTCAGTCCTTTACTGTCACGGACAATGAGCGAGGTTAAAATCGGCAGCATCGGTAATGAACACGGCGTAAATGCCAATAATATGCCTAAACCGAAGAACAGCAATAAGCCATAAACCAAAGAGCTTTCAGCCAGTTTTTCCGACCACATTTGGTCTTGAGCGGTATCTAACGGGACAGGTTTTTCATTCGGTTGGATGCTATTCGGTTCAGCACTAATAGTTGTTTGACCACTGACTGAACTGTTTGAAAGATCAAGTAGACGTTTGCTTGTTTTGGCCTGATTCTGCAACAGCACCAAGCCATCAATATCGGTCTGGAACTCAATGGTTTGTGGTGGATAGCAAATTCGGTCTTGGGCACAGCCCTGCCACGTCACCTGATAGGTTTTAGATGCTTCGGTGGGAACGGTGAATTGGACATTGTGAAAATAAACTTGGGTCTCCCCATAGTTTTCATCATACAAATCGGTGGCTTTAGGCAATTTTAAAGCAAGTTTCTGAGCCCCTTGCTGGACTTCAAACTTATGTTGGTATAAATAATAACGATCCGGGATTTTCCAATTCAGTTGTGCTTCATGCTCACGATTAGATTCAACTGAAAAAGTAAAAGCATCTTCTGCAGAGAGCAATTGATCTTGGGCTTGTAAAGTCATTGAAAATAATAAAATGACGCTACAAATAAATCCGCTCACAGCGAAATAAAACAAGAACCCACTATTTTGAAGATGCTTTTTCATATGCATTTATTTTTTAATTAAAAGAGGAATGAAACACCCAAACCTGACTGGTAGCTTTTATCTCGACCATTTAAGTCAACACCCACACTGGCATCCATTTGCACACGGTCATTCAGTGCATAGATAACACCTGAACCCAGTGAATATTCATAATGTTCACTTTCTGCTTTGCGATAGACCAGTTCAGAGAAACCGGCCAATTTGTCAGTAATTTTATATTCAATCGTTGGAATCGCAGTCACGGACCAATTGCTGTTTTGTGCTTCATAACGGATGGTAATAGAGGTGTTGATTAAATCACTATACTCATAAGCAACAGCCGAAGTTAGACTGTAAATATCATCTTCATTGCTAAACTCATCATTGCCGGTTGCAAGAATAGCTTCAGCTAAAATGGCCATAGAAAGCTTTTCATCATCCAGATTGATGGCCTTTTTTACCCCAATGCTGACATCGCCCAAACCATCCTCTTCAACGGACTGGCCTGCTGTTTTGGTTTTTGACCAGGATGGACCTTGCCAGCCTAATTGCAATTCAAGATCCTTGGCTAAACCGGTACGCAACAGCATGTCGGCATTTAAAGTGGTATTTTTAACTTTTACCCCATTTTCATCACTGCTTTCTGAATAGCTTAGGCTTGGTAAGCCTTGTTCCCATGCCAGCTGACCGACAGGCGTAATCCCTGTGCCTATTCCCGCACCTGGACGGTCAAAAGAAAAATCGGCAGCCATCGCATTGATACTGAAACCCGCTGCAAAAATGAAACTTACTGTTTTTACTACTGACATGAGTTGTCTCACTAATTATGTTAATTCTTTAGTCATTTTAGCCCCATAACTACGGAGCAATTCTAAAGTTTGCTTTTCTTCGGCTAAGGCTTCCGACCAGTTGATTTCATCAAAATCACAATCAAAGAATAAATCACTAATGGAAGATAAAATGGTCAGACCATCTTCATCTTTGGTATTGGGATCTACTTTTTCATCCAATAAACGTTTTACTGCAGGCACACAGGCAGAGCTGGCAGCATCCCATAATGGACCATACAGTTCTTCGGCATCCCATAAATGTAAATTCACCTTGGCTTGAATAAGAGCCTCTAAAATTTCAAGATGAACAGCCAAATTCTGCTGCTTTTCTTGTTCAGATAAAGGTGAACCCGCTTCATAGGCTTCACAAATCTGTTCCCACCAGTGGAACAAACCATCTGACCAGACAGAAATTGCAGGTCCTTTTTCCAGATCAATAAAATTAGGATCGAGACCTTCTGCCAAAAGACGTTGCACCTGAGCAAGATCCAGCTCTTCTATTGCCTGTACAAAGACTTGTTGTTGCGCTGTTAACATGGAGAAAATACTCTTCAATCATTTTTGACTATTATGCCGAATAAACTGTCATTTGTTTTAGCTAAATCTATAACGAATATATTTTTAATGTGTTTTGATTTATCCACAAATAATGGATTAAAAAACCCATAAAAAAAAGCTCCGAAGAGCTTTTTTTTATCGACTGAAGCAAAATTTCGCTTAATGATTGACTTCATCTACATCAGCTGTTTCTGTATCTTCAGCAACTGCCGGCACCGCAGCACGAGGGTCATCAATCTTTTCAAATAAATGTTCCAAACTGCGTTTTAAACGGTCTATTGCCCCATGGATAGCAGTATCGATATTATGACCATGATGATTCACTACCACAGGTTTTAACCCTGCTGGGCGCGCTTCGATCATGCAGTGAATATCATCTGCACCACCTTTGGCACCATTTTCATCACTAAAATGAACTGAAAAATGGGTAATACGTTCGCTATAACGTTGGAATTCAGCATTCAGTTCTGCACGAACATAAGTAATTAAACGATCACTATTTTGGATGTTTTTATCGGTACGGATTTCAATGTTCATATAATTTCATCCTCTTTATTCATCAAATCTTTTTGTGCAAAACTTCTTATCTTGGCACGTTTAACCTTGCTGTTAACAACAGCGCTGAGCATCTTCAACTTAGTCTGGAACGAATTCCTCCACATTGAATGATGAACACTTTTGAGTCTGCAGATTCGTGTCCTTATGCTTTGAATATAAGGGTCTAAGCGAAGCTTATGCAAGTAGTATTTTGATATTTTTTTAAATACCTTATAAAGAATAGGTGATTTAAGTTTTCCCCTTAAATAATTTGATAAATATCACATTATTTCTTTGAAGCTAAAATACCTTCTTCAAACCGTTTTACTTTTTTATCAACATGTATTTTTTGGGTATCAAAGCTGTATGTGATTTTGATGATGAGTGATCTGAGAAAAATAGACTTTTTTTTATCCATTGATCAAATTTGGCTTTATTTTTGGTTAAGAATCTGTATCCTTTGTGTGCTTCTCGGGGGAGATATTTTTTCATGAAACTTACACAATTTTTTGCTACATGCGCATTGGCTTCAACTGCTGCGTTCACACAGGCTTCGCCAGTGGTATGGCAAGACTTCAGCTTGACTGGTCTTTATGGTGATCACTATAAAGTAGGTACTGAAGACCGTACTACTGTGACTGCAGAATATGCAGCTAAACTTAAATACTCTGATGTATTTTTCTTTGTTGACCAACAAGTAGATGGCAATGATGAACAATCTACATATTTAGAGTTAGCGCCACGTTTAAGCTTAGGCGAAGTATCTGGTAAAGACCTTTCTTTTGGTCCAATTAAAGATGTCCTTATTGCGACAACTTGGGAACACAATGCCGGATATGATCAAAACCAAGAGTTTAATAACTTCCTGTACGGTATTGGTTTCGCTTTAGATATTCCATACACACAGTATGCAAATGTGAACTTCTATAAAGTAGATAACGATTCGAAATCAGCTTTCACTAAAGATGATTATCAAATGACAATCACTTATGCCGTTCCATTTAAATTGGGTTCTGAAGATTTCCTTGTAGATGCCTTCCTGGATTGGTCAACAGCTGAAAAAGGCGCTCAAGCAAGCGAATTGAACTGGACCAGCCAGTACAAATGGAATGTAGGTAAACACATTTCACCTAAAACCAAATTATATGTGGGTATCGAACACTCAGTTTGGAACAACAAATTTGGTATTCAAGGCGTTGATCAAAACGACGTAAGTGCTTTGGTTAAATATCACTTCTAAGCACCACGTTTTGAACGTTAAAAAAGCAAGGCTTCGGTCTTGCTTTTTTATTGCTGAAAATCAGGTTTATTTCTAAAATCCCTAGTCTATTTATCCGTTCGGCAAATGCTCATGGGATTTCTGATCCGCCCTGCTCAACCACAAGACCTAGAACACATCCTGAAAATTTATAATGCTGAAATTTTAACTGGAACAGCAACCTGGAATGACCAGGAAAAATCGTTAGAAGATGTTATAAACTGGTTTAATGACCTTCATGCTCAACAATTTCCTTTATTTATCGCCGAACATGCCGAATCTAGACAAATCACAGGCTATGCCGATTATTCTTCATTTCGTCAAATTACTGGCTTTAAACACACGGTTGAACATTCTGTGTTTATCCATCCGAACTTTATCGGACAAGGTCTGGGCAAAGCCTTAATGCTAAAACTGATTGATCATGCACGGCAAAATCACATTCATGTCATGGTTGCGGCGATTGATCATGAAAATCGGGCATCCATTGTGTTACATGAAAAATTAGGTTTTAAACAAACCGGTTATATGCCAGAAGTTGGACAGAAATTTGGAAAATGGCGTGATTTGGTGTTGATGCAACTCAATTTAAACACATAAAAAATCCCGCACATGCGGGATTTTTTAATTTAGGAATAACTCGAACTTAAACCACGAGATCAGCCAGATTACCTTTCTGTTCTAACCAGTGTTTACGGTCCGATGAACGTTTTTTCGCAAGTAATTTGTCCAGTAGGCCTGCAGTAAAATGCGCGTCATCCAGATCCAGCTGCACTAAACGGCGGGTATTCGGATCCATCGTGGTTTCACGCAACTGGCTGGCATTCATTTCACCCAAACCTTTGAATCGGGTGATTTGCGGATTTTTGCTTTTGCATTTTTTCAGAATGCTTTCCAGCTCGTCTTCATCCAGTGCATAGTGCACATCTTTAGCATCATCAATACGGAATAATGGCGGCATCGCTACAAACAAATGTCCTTCTTCCACCATGGTCGGGAAGTGTTTTACAAACAGAGCACAAAGTAGAGTCGCAATATGTAAACCATCAGAATCGGCATCGGCAAGAATACAAATTTTACCGTAACGAAGTTCTGACAGGTCATCACTGCCCGGATCCACCCCAATGGCAATCGCAATGTCATGTACTTCCTGAGAACCCAGGACTTCATCGGAAGATACTTCCCAGGTATTCAAGATTTTCCCGCGAATCGGCATGATCGCCTGGAAATTCTTGTCACGTGCCTGCTTGGCTGAACCGCCCGCAGAATCTCCCTCCACAATGAAGAGTTCCGACTCTTCCAGGGTATGCCCTACGCAGTCTGCCAGTTTACCCGGTAGTGCAGGTCCGGAAACAATCTTCTTACGTTCAACTTTTTTCGCCGCTTTTAAACGGCGACCCGCCTTGGCAATCGCTAATTCAGCCAGCTGCATGGCAATGTCTGAATTCTGATTGAGCCACAGTGCAAAGGCATCTTTGGCAATATTCAGCACAATACCGGAAGCCTCACGACTCGACAGACGTTCTTTGGTTTGCCCGGAAAATTGTGGTTCCTGGAATTTTAAGGACAGAATATAGTTCACCCCATCCCAGACATCTTCCGCAGACAGTTTCAAATTACGCGGCAACAGATTACGCAGTTCACAGAACTCGCGCATGGCATCGGTGACCCCTGAACGCAGACCATTGACATGGGTACCCCCTTGCGCGGTTGGAATCAGGTTGACATAGCTTTCCTGGATTTGTTCGCCGCCTTCGGCATTCCAGCAAATCGCAAATTCGGCACTTGCACGTTCAGCTTCGCCAGTGGCCACAAAAGCAGGACTTGGGATGATTTCACGGTCTTCCAGCTCATCCATTAAGTAGTCAACTAGACCATTTTCGAACTGCCAGCTGATCTTTTCATCATTGATCTGATCAACATAATTGATTTCCAGGCCTGCTGCTAAAACGGCTTTGGCTTTTAAATTATGTTTTAATGCTTTGAGGGCAAACTTGGGCGAATCAAAATATTTGGCTTCTGGCCAGAAATGTACCGTGGTTCCTGTGGCACGTTTCGGTGCTTTACCTTGCAGTACTTCAAGCGGTGCAACCGGTTCACCTTGCTCAAAGGCCATTTTATACAGGTTGCCCTGACGCTGTACTTCGACTTCAACACGAGTCGATAGCGCGTTCACCACGGAAATCCCTACTCCATGCAAACCACCGGAAAACTGGTAGTTATCGGTACTGAACTTACCGCCGGCATGCAGCTTGGTCAGGATAATTTCAATCCCGCTCTGACCATATTCAGGATGGATATCCACCGGCATCCCCCGGCCATTGTCTTCAACCGACAGGGAACCATCTTTATACACTGTGACGGTAATTTTATTGGCATGACCTGCAAGTGCCTCATCCACAGCATTATCAATGACTTCTTGCGCCAAATGGTTTGGACGAGTGGTATCGGTATACATACCCGGACGACGACGTACCGGATCTAAACCAGATAGAACTTCAAGTGATTGAGCCGTATATTGAGACACGTTGTACTGCTTCCTTAATTTATACAATCCGATAAAAACTGTAATGCCATCGGTATTTTGTCTGCGAAATTTTCCATCGCATGGTTGCCATTTGCTTCGGTAATCAGCATGGACTGATGCGGAGCATTACTATAATAGCGCTGTGCTTCACGATAATCCAAAACTTCATCACCTTGTTGTAATAACACTAAAATTTTGTCTGCATCTTGCACAAATGGCACTGCCATCTGCTCGAGTTGATCCAGATGACTATCATCCAATGTCCATTCAGCATTGACCACATAGGGAATCTGCTCGGCACCAAATAAGTCGCGGAACAGTTGCCATGGTCGCATAGCCGGATTAATTAAAACAGCCGGTACACCATACTTTGCGACCAGCTGTGTCGCATAAAAGCCGCCTAAACTACTCCCCACCAGCACGACCCGATCCAGACTTTCAATCATGGCAGCCACATGCGCCATTGTCTGCTCTGGCGGCATGTTGAGATCTGGCAGATGAACCTGAACATTGCTCTGCTGCTGACAATAGTCTTTAATCTGCTGGCCTTTTATGGATAAAGCACTGCTTTGAAATCCATGTAAATAAATGATGTTCATGGTTTTTATTGCATCATGGTCAAATTTAAACTAAATTTATTTTATCCCTAAGTCTTAGCTACCCATCTGTTTTAATGTAGATATAACAAGGATTGTCAGACAAAAAAATTAATACCGAAGCTCAATCATCGTTATTGTAAAAGCTGTTCGAGATGAACGATATAAAATGAAAAGTTAAGAGTTTATACCGTGATCCCAAGAAAAAATAAAGGGTATGGGAAACATGGTCTCAAAAAGGACAGGATCAAATGCCGAGTTTAACCCCATTACATGAAACCTATTGTAGATGGGACCGTACACCACCCAGTCAGGCTGATGTATTGGAAGGTCTCGCACAACTGGTCACGACTCGTCTCAACGACGTAATGCAGGATCTGATCCAGGCGATTCAACGCGAAATTTTAATTAGCGTGTTTGGCATGAGTGAGCAACGCTCAAAAAAATTACAAAAAATTCCTTATATCGAAAAACTGTATCAGTTTTCCTACGATACCCTGCTTAATTACGGATCCTATCTTTTGGCACCAGGTTTACGTCAGATTATTGAAAAATATCCGAAATTACATGACAAACCACTAACGCCTACCCTGCACTTTCTGGTCGGTGTACTCAACGGGGTGCTGGGTGATTATTTATTAAAATACCAGAACCCGATGGCACTGCCGATGGTGCTGTATGACCACTATGGTGGACTGCAAAAGGGTGATTTATCCGGTCGTGTGGTCATTTTTGTACATGGCTTGTGCATGAACCATCTGGACTGGAGCAACACGCAATATGGCGGTATAGGCGAGAAATTGTTGGCACAACGTGACAACAACACCATGCTGTACCTGAACTACAATAGCGGACGTCGTATCTCGGCCAATGGTCGTAGTCTTTCCCATACCCTAGAAGATCTGATTCGTCGCAATCCGCGCATTACCAGCATTGATTTAATTGGCCACAGCATGGGCGGCCTGGTCTTACGCAGTGCCCTGTTTTACGGCAAACAGAACATGTATCAATGGATACATCTGACGGAAAACCTGGTCTGCCTGGGTTCTCCGCACCATGGTGCAGTACTGGAACGTTTTGGCTTTATTCTGCAGGACAAACTCGGGCATTTTCCCTTTGTGAAAATCATCCGGCATATTGTCAATATCCGCAGCAATGGCATTCTGGATTTGCGCTATGGCAGTGTCCGCGATGATGACTGGGAACATAATCATGCCCGGATTGGCGGCATGGATGACAACCGTAAACCGGCGCCCTTACCAAAACATATCAATACCTACCTGGTTGCAGGTACCATTGAATATGAAAATAAAAAGAATCGAACCTTAAAGGTACTCGGGGACTATCTGGTGAGTGTGGAAAGTGCCTTAGGTGAACATCCAAATCCGCGTTTTCAACTGAAAGTACCGGAATCACATAAAGCTATCTTTTATGGCTTAAGCCATTTTGAAATTAACTATCATTCCAGTGTGGCGGAACTGATTGTGAAATGGTTCTACCCGCCGCAAAATGAACAGGTCAAAGAAGAAGTACATGAATACCGGATGCAACTGGAAGATTTGACGGGCATTGCATTGACTTAAGTAAAATAAAAAAAAGCCAACATTCAGTTGGCTTTTTTTATAAAAATCTTTATTTTTTCTTCGCAGCTTTAGCATTCACAAACGGATAGCGACGCAACAGTTGCCACAGGCTGATCAAGGCAAGTACAGCAAAGAAAGCCAATGACCATACCGGAAGGGATTGCCCCAAGAAAGTCCAGTCCACTTTGGCACATTCGCCCGAACCTGTCAGCACCTGTTCAAAGACCGACTTTAAAGGTAAAGTTTCTATCCAGTAGTCCAAGCCCGGACCACAACTCGGCACCTGATCCGGTGGCAAATTTTGCAGCCAGACATGACGCGCTGCCACGCCTGCTGACCAAAGAATACTGATTAAACCCAACAGGGCATAAATACGTTTAACCGCATTTGAGTTCGGATTATGCAAAAAAGCGATCAGAGAAACAATCCCCAAGCCAATCAAGCCGATACGTTGAAACACACACAGCGGGCAAGGTTCAAGTCCTTGTACATGTTCCAGATACAACGCAAACGCCATTCCAATGACGCTGGCCAAAAACAAAAAACCACTCAAGAAGCGATAACTCCATTGCATGGTAAATCCTCTTAATTTTTATCGATAATCGGCAAGATATTGCTCAAAGCTGAGCGTATTATCCTGTTCCAGTTGCTGTTGTTGTTGCAATGACTTCCCCGCTAAACCATCAAAATAAGCCAAAGTATCCGGGCTTAATTTATGCTGTTCATAAGTCGTTGCATGTTGCAGAGCCATCATACTGCCAAAACCCCATGTCCCACCATGTTCCAAAGTATCGGCAATAACCTGTGCTGACAGGGTTTCATCCACTTCATCAATGCGACTGAGCATGACCGTTAAGGCTGCTGAATACATGTCGGTGTTATAGGTCGCATCCAGTAAATCAGCCCAAGGCTGCATTTCCATGACATGTGCACGTGCCCAATCTTCAATCGGATGCTCTCCAGCTGCATCGATGATCGATGCATTTGGTGCACGACCACGATTCACCACTTCGGCCTGATTACGCTCAATCTGTTCCTGTTCAGCATTCAACAGATCCGGACTTTCTTGTACCAGGCAATGCAGGGCCAAAACTTCCAGAAATGCTGCCGTGTTTTCATCAATCCCGATCGGGCTATACGGATTGACATCGACTGCGCGAAGCTCAACATAACCGACCCCACGATTTTGCAGTGCCTGGGATGGAGTTTCTCCCACCTGAGGCACCTGTTTCGGACGAACCAAGCTGTAGTATTCGTTTTCAATTTGCAGCACATGATCATTGATTTGAATCGGTTCACCCTGTTCATCATTTAACCCTAAACGGCTAAAAGGTGCATAAGGCGTTTTCACGGCTTTCTGCAAACCATCCAGATAACCTGGCAGGTTGTTGTAGTGAATACCCAATTGCTTCTGTGCAGAATTCTGATAGCCAAAATTGCCCATGCGCAGTGCTGTTGCATACGGCAAGAACAAAGTGCCTTTTAATAAAGGCAACAGATGATGTTCACGCCCTGTCATAAAACACTGGCACACAGAAGGACTGGCTCCGACCAGGAACATCACCAGGGGCGTTAAACGGATAAAATTACGGATTAAACCAAAATAACGGTGACTGCGATAATCCTGCAAACTGAGGCTTTTTAGGGCTTCATCGCTTTCATGTTGTTGTAGTGCTTCAAAGATCTGATCCGGAAAGGATAAATTATAATGTACCCCGGAAATGGTCTGCATACGGCGACCATAACGCACGCCCAAACCACGACGGTATAAGGTTTTGAAACGTCCAATATTGGAACTGCCATATTGGGCTAAACGAATGTTTTCTTCGTTATCATCCAGCATGCAGGGCATTGACAAGGGCCAGAGTTTTTCCCCATTTTCCAAATGACGGTGTGCAACGGCATGAATATCTGCCAAATAATCGAGTGCTTTTTCAATGCTGTCTTGTGGAGGAGTAATAAACTCCATCAAGGCTTCAGAATAATCAGTCGTGATATGCGGATGTGTTAAAGCAGAGCCAAGTGCCTGAGGATGTGATGCCTGGGATAAAAAGCCATTGCTTTGCATACGTAGGCTTTCACGTTCAATACCGCGCAACATGCCCTTAAACAGCGAAGAATCCACCCAAGTTGGTACCATAACTTGAGAGGTCGATTCGGGTTGACTCATTAACAATCTCGCTTATCGGAAGATAACTACTAAATAAAACTACTAAAATAAAATCATCAGTTTATATCAGTATAACGTGATTTTTGGCTGCTACATTACACCCTGTATAGTTTTCAAGCAAAACGTCAATTTTATTTCTGGCAAATTTTTATCACAAAGATACTCTATAAGACATCTGTATTTTGTGTTTGTATTGAATAATAAGTGCTAAGGATTTGTAAATCTTATGAATTATCCAGATGTTTTGGACTTTTGGTTTAATCCGGAAACCCAGCCGCTGTGGTTTGCAAAAAGTGATGATTTTGATGTACTGATCAAGCAAAAGTTTCATGACATTCACCAAAAAGCAGCACATGCCGAACTGTGGTCATGGCGTAAAACGGCTGAAGGTCGCCTGGCAGAAATTATTGTTCTGGATCAATTCTCGCGCAACCTGTTTCGGGATCAAGCCCAGGCCTTTGCTCAAGACTCCCTAGCATTGGCACTGGCACAAGAAGCCATTAGCCTGGATTTGGATAAACAATTAAGTCCAGAACAGCGTGCGTTTTTATACATGCCCTTTATGCACAGTGAATCGAAACTGATCCACGAATTCGCGTTAAAATTATTTCAACGACTGGGTAATCCCATGAATCTGGATTACGAGAAAATGCATAAAGCCATTATTGATCGTTTCGGGCGCTATCCGCACCGCAATCACATCCTGGCGCGTACCTCAACTGCAGAAGAGCTCGAATTTTTAACCCAACCGAATAGTAGTTTCTAACCATTTATTGTGTCTCCTCCCACTCACAGTAAATCGTATGGAGGTTTAACATGAAGAACAGCATTATAGGTTTAAGCATGGTCGTGGCCATAGCGCTGTCAGGCTGTGCAACGACATCTTCAAAACCGCTGACTTTTGACCAGCTGGGGCAATTCAGCAATACGCCCCTGAATGCACAAACCTATCGCATCAGTTTTCAGGCGCGTCCCAATATGAGTTTTGGAACTGCCGAAGAAATTACCTTGGTGAAAGCAGCCCAGACCACAGTACAGAACGGATTCCGCTATTTTAAAGTACTGAATGATCCGAGCAACCGTAGCCAGCCACCACGTCAGGCCGTGGTCTATTCTACCCCGATGTACTATCCCTATGGTTATTATCGCCGTTATCCCGGCTTCTGGCCTGACCCGTTTTATGATATGCCGCGCGTGGTAACTATTGACCCGGTACAAGTTTCCTATACCATTGAATGTTATAAAGATCAGAAAAAAGCACCCGATGATGCCTTTGATGCCTATTTGATTTTAAAATATTTAGGACAAAAATATGGCTTGGGCCCTAACGGTCAAGTGCTGCCACCACCAATGCCAAAAACAGCAAAATAACAATAATTTAGTAACCGACAGGAATCTTGCATGACCACAGCGGAAGCAATCACAACACCGAGTTTGCAACGCAGTAAACGCTTTGCCACTATTGCCTTAATCAGTGCTATCGTTATCTGGTTAATGCTGATGGTGGTTGCCAAGCTGATTCCTGAATATGCCTGGCTGATTCATATTTTGATGCTTTCTGCCGAAGCTGGTGTGGTCGGCGGATTGGCCGACTGGTATGCCATTACGGTGCTGTTTCGCAATCCCTTTGGGAAAATGCCGATTCCCAAGTTTCTGCTTGATCACACTGAAATCATTCCACGCAATAAAGCCCGTATTGCCGAATCCATGGGACGCTTTGTACAGGAAAACTTTTTGTCTCCGCAAGTGGTACAAAGAAGCCTACAAAATACCGATCTCAGCCTTGCGGTTGGACAATGGTTGGCAAAGCCAGAAAATAACAGCCAGGTCACCCAGGTCATTCAGCAAACCGTACCGAAGATTTTTGAATTTGTCGGTCAGGAGCAAATTGGCCGCTTTATTCAAAACAACAGTGTGCAATGGGTTCGTAATACCCAAATCAACACACTTGCCAGTGAAATGTTGCGTGCTGTGCTGGAAAATGACTTCCATCAGGATGTATTACAACGCGGACTGGATTTGGCGCACGAATGGATGATTTCACATCCTGAACAAGCCCATGAACTGACTCGCCGTTTATTTAAGGAGTTGGGCGTTTGGAAACTGGCCAAGGGTGCCAGCTGGATTGGGATTGATGTACAGCAGCGCACCATTGATTCCCTCATTGAACGGGTAGAATCAATGCTGGCCGACCCGCAGCATCCATGGCGGCAAAAAATTGAACAGATGGGTCAGGAGCTGATGCTGGAACTGGCAGATAGTGAAAGTGAGGCCAGCTATCGTCTAAACAGTACCAAAGATGCCCTGCTCGATAGTCCTCAGGTACTGAATTTTATCAGTGGTGCTGTGGTCATTCTTTGTGATGCCATTAAGGCTGATTTGCTCAAACCCGATTCAGGCATTGCGCAGAACCTGCGTGTTGCAATTCAGCAAGTCGGGGAAAATATCATTTCTAATCCGGCAGTACGTCAATTGCTGAATGAGCGGATGAGTGGACTTGCCGTCAATTTGAGTGATCAATACAGTGAAAAAGTGATCCGTTTTATTAGTGAACGCATTCATGAATGGGATTCGCGCGAAATGATTGACAAAATTGAAAATGAAGTCGGTGGCGATTTGCACATGATCCGGGTCAATGGTGTGGTGGTCGGTGGTTTTATTGGCTTGGTGCTGGGAATTATCCGTGCGCTGGTTGACTGGATACTTTAGTCAATTTTATCCATCCTTAAAACGTCATAACAGCAAGTTTATTAAAATTTAAAATCCCAGAAACGCTATATTTCCTCCAATACAATAGCAGAAGGATGAGTGAAACCTGTAGGCTGGCAAAACTCATTTATTTTGCTGTAGGCGGTGCAGGCAGATCGACCAGTTTGCCTGTCAATTTACGCACAAAAGGTAAAAGCGTTAATACAATCGGAAATGCAAAAGCCCATGAAATCATCCAGTTGTGAAACCATAAATTCATAAAACCATCGATCCACCCCAGATTACGCAGCATATTAATAAAGGAAATAATGCCACTCATCAGGCAAGACAACATAAATGGCATGATCACGGTGGCCCATTTTGCTGGAAGTTTGGGAATATTTCCGATGATCATCGGGCGTTCAGGTTGCATCACGTCGGCTCTTTTCACGGCTTGATATTATGCAATATGCCATAAATCCTGCTTTTTTTAATCTTTTGCAGAATTTTCCTGCTTCAATTCTGGGTTAGTTGTCGGACAAGATTCATTCAATACAAATGCATTCACCTAAAGACCACGAAATTTGCTATATTTGCTGTTTTTCTGCGACATTTATTTTTCGACTGATTATGAATACGGCAATCCAAGCAGCTCTCGATCATGCAGTGCAATCTCTTCAAGCTGAAGGTGTACTTCCATCCGACTGGAATAACAGCGGTCATTTAACGCGAACCAAAGACCGAAGCCACGGTGACTTCGCTTCAAATATTGCAATGATTGGTTCTAAAGCTGCGGGTATGAAGCCTCGTGATCTTGCAGAAAAAATTCTTGCAGCATTACCTGAAGTGGCAGATATCAGCAAAGCAGAAATTGCGGGTCCCGGCTTTATTAACTTCTTTTTAAATGCCGACCAACGCTTTGCTGTTTTAGACCAGATTCAAGCGCAAAAAGATCAATTCGGTCGTACCCAAGCCAATGGTGAAAAACGCATTCAAGTCGAATTTGTTTCAGCCAATCCGACCTCAAGCCTACACGTCGGTCATGGTCGTGGTGCAGCATACGGTATGACGGTGGCCAACCTGCTTGAAGCAACAGGTGCCAAAGTTGACCGTGAATATTATGTCAACGATGCTGGCCGTCAAATGGACATCCTGGCAACATCGACATACTTGCGTTACCTGGAACTCACCGGTCAGGAACTGGTTTTCCCTAAAAATGCCTACCAAGGCGACTACGTTAAAGAAATTGCGCAAAGCATTATCGATCAAGATGGCGATGCTTATGTACGTCCAGTGGCTGATGTCTACAAAGATGTGCCTGAAGATGTTCAATATGCTGCCGAACTGGATGCAGATGGCAACAAAGTAGTGTTATCCGGTGATAAAGAAAAACACATCGATGGCTTAATTCATAATTCTCAAGCGTTGATTGGCGAAGGCTACCGCGTATTCCATCAAGCGGCGCTCAAAGCGATTCTTGATGACATTAAAGATGACCTAGGTGAGTTTGGTGTGACCTTCAATCAATGGTTCAGTGAAGCATCTTTAACTGAAAAAATTGAAGAAGCGCTACAAACTTTAGATCAACGTGGATTCCTATACGAACAAGATGGCAATATCTGGTTTAAATCGACTGAATTTGGCGATGAAAAAGACCGTGTAGTGAAACGCCGGAATGGTCAAACCACTTACTTTGCCTCTGACATTGCTTACCACCTGAATAAACTACAACGTGGCTATACCGATATCGTCGATATCTGGGGTTCAGACCACCACGGTTATATCGCGCGTGTTAAAGCAGCGATTGATGCCATGGGTTATGACTCGAAAAAATTGACCGTGCTTTTGGTTCAGTTCGTAAGCTTATGGCGTGGTGGCGAGATGGTGCAAATGTCATCCCGTTCAGGTCAGTTCGTGACTTTACGTGACCTGCGTAAAGAAGTCGGCAACGATGCAGCGCGTTTCTACTACGTGATGCGTAAGTCTGAACAGCACATTGACTTTGACTTGGACCTTGCTGTTTCTCAAAGTAAAGACAATGCCGTGTATTATATTCAATATGCACATGCCCGTATCTGCCGTATGCTAGAAAAAGCAGCGACCACAGGTGTGAACTTTGATGCTGCGAATGCACGTCAATTTGCGGCGAAACTTGCGCTGGATGCAGAAACAGAAATTCTGGCCAAACTTGCAGCCTACCCTGAGATCGTGATTCGCGCAGCCAACAGTTATGAACCGCATCAAGTCGGTAACTATCTGAAAGAATTGGCAGCATTATTCCACGGTTGGTATAATGAGCATAAAGTACTCAATGATGATGCTGAACTTACACAAGCCCGTTTATTACTTTCAGTAAACGTACAACAGGTTTTACGTAATGGTTTAGAATTATTAGGTGTATCTGCTCCTACATCAATGTAATTAGCACAAAAGGAAGTCCCACGTGTTTGGAAAAACGCAGCGCGGTGTCTCTGAACGACCGAATAAGCCGAAAAAGCCATTGATTCCTGCATGGCTAGGAACGCTGGTCGTTATTTTAATCGTGTTGAGTTTTGCTGTAGCGTTGATGCTATGGAAACCGTGGGCACCGGTTAAACCGAAGGATCAGATTAGTTCTGAACATTATCAGGAAGATACCAACAAGGACTATCGTTTCTACGATTTATTGCCACAACAGCAAGTAACGCCTATTCCAGATCAGGCAGTTCCAGAAACAAAAAAACCAGAAACCGTGGTGATTGTTGAAGCGCCAGAAGCAGAAACGGCTCCTCCAACTGAGACAGCCGAGCCTGGTTTGGAATCTACCGAAGCTCCGGTTGTACAACAGCCAAGTTATATTCTGCAGGTTCGTAGCTATCCCGATCCAGATAGTGCTGACGCACGCCGTGCTGAAATTATCTTGAATGGTCTGTCTGCGGATGTAGTGAAATCGGTTGAAGGTGGTCAAACTTGGTACCGTGTAATTTCAGGACCTTATGATTCTGCTGAAGCTGCAATTATTGCCCAGCAAACCTTACAACGCAGTGGCATTGATTCTATTGTGGTAAAACGTTAAGACATTCAATAAAAAAGCGCCTTATTTGAGGCGCTTTTTTATTGATGTTGCATCTTCTTCTAGAAAATTAGACCTCCCTGTAATAATCACAATTGCCATTATGATTATTCCTCCTCCCTCTGGGAGGAGGTTAGGTGGAGGGGCTTTTTAACCTCTATCTTGCGAACTCAAAATATATTCTGAGGATTCTCATCTCCTAGAAGGAGAGGGAACTTCCCCCTTTATTAAAGGGGGAATGAGGGGGATTTACTGATAAAAAAGTAAATTCTTTAAATCCCTCCAACCTCCCTTTTTTAAAGGGAGGCTAAAAGCATTTAAACCGTATGCCCCAAAGCCTCGCCCATCACCACAACAGAATTGGCTTTAAATGCAGCATCCCAGGCCATTTTATCTTTTTCAAATAAAATCACGGCAGTTGAGCCTAAATAGAAACGCCCCAACTCTGCCCCTTTTTCCAGAAACAGGTTATGCTGGTTCAATTCCAAATGCCCCGTCGGTTTCACCTTACCGGTAGCTACCGTTTCAATACCCGCAACAATCATCGCACCGACTAAAACGACTGCCATACGACCCAGTTCAGTATCAAACAAACACACCATACGTTCATTACGCGCAAACAGACCCGGAATATTTTCCGCAGTGGTTTGATTGACCGAGAACAATTCACCTGGAACATACAAGGTTTCAGTCAAAGTACCGGCAAAAGGCATATGCACACGGTGATAATCTTTAGGTGATAAATATACTGTAGCAAAATGACCATTTTTAAACGGTTCAGCCAATTGCGGATCGGCAATCAGTTTTTCCACCGAAAAGCTTTGACCCTTGGCCTGAAAAATATCACCCTCTTCAATCTGGCCCAATTGTGAAATGGCACCATCGGCAGGTGAAACAATACTATGCGGATCAGTATCGATTTGACGCACCCCCTCTTTTAAAGAGCGGGTAAAAAATTCGTTAAATGACTTGAATTTCAATGCATTGCTTTGTTCAGCAATCGACATATCAATCCCGTACTGTGCTTTAAAAGCCTGAATCACGGTATTTTTGATAATCGGATTTTCACTGGCAGCCAGTTTCCCCACGACACGTGATAATTGGTGTTGTGGCACAACACGTTGCGCTTGAATAAAAATTTGGTTTTTTAAACGTGATGCGAAACTCAAGATGGTAACTCTCCGGTAATAATCGGACTGTCGAGGCGGTTGCCCCATTCACTCCACGCACCATCATAAGCCTGTATCTTCCAACCGAGTAATCGACCCAAAATATAGGCCAAACCCGAACGGTGATGTGACTGACAATAGACCACCACAGGTTGTTTTAAATTGAAACCCAGTTGTTCTAAGCGCTGTTGAGTGCGTTCTAAAGGATGTAATTTTAAATGATTTTCACGATTTAGGGCAGTGCTCCATTCAAAATGTCGCGCATTTGGAATGTGACCGCCGCGTCGCGCTGCAAGTCGAAGACCAGTATATTCATCTTCGGTACGGCAATCCCACAATTGAATGTTATTGTTTTGGACTTTTTCTAAAAGATCTGCATATTCAATACGATATTGATCAATATGGACCTGATTAATTTCCACCAGCCTGTCTACGGGTGCAAAAGTTTCAGCTGCTGAAGAAGTCGGCAAACCAGCGGCCAACCAGGCATGAATGCCACCATTCAACAAGCTGGTGTTTTCAAAACCCAGACAATGCAGGTTCCAGATCAAGCGCCCTGCCCAGGCCCCACCTTCGTCATCATAGGCCACCACATGATGTTCTGGAGAAATATTCAGATATTCAATCAGGGCTTTTAAACCCTCTACGTCAGGTAGTAAACCTGAAGCCTGTTCTTCTTGACGTACCAGCTGCTTCGGTTGAACATGAATAGCATGCGGGATATGCAATTGATCATAAACAGAACGACGGCTTAAATCGACAATGCGTAATTTATCATTGCCTAAAAACGGAACCAGCTCTTCTGCTTCTATAAGCAGACCAAAATTAAATGCAGATACAGTCATACTTTTTCATGTTTTATTTAGATCAACATTGCCGATCTTAGCACAAGTCATTTTCACTATTATGCTGATTTTTTGCATTCATTTAGCAAAAAATCAGCTATAGCAATCATGATTATGCCGTTTCGGTGAGATTAAACACCTGACGTAAATAGGCCAGAAAAGTGTCGTTATCGGTCATGGTTTTTCCTGGGCTATCGGAAATTTTTGCCACTGATTGCCCATTGCATTCCACCAGTTTTAACACAATATTGAGTGGTGTTTGGCCCAAGTCATTGGTTAAATTGGTACCAATACCAAAGCTGACCTGAAAACGCTCCTTAAAGTATTGATGCAAGTTCCAGGCTTTTTCTAGATCCAGACCGTCACTAAAGGTCAGCATCTTGGTTTTGCTGTCAATTTTTAATTTCTTATAGTGTGCATAGGCTTTATCACCCCATAGATAGGGATCACCACTGTCATGGCGCAGACCGTCAAACAATTTGGCAAAATACAAATCGAAATCACGCAGGAATGCATCCATCCCCACCACATCGGTCAGAGCAATCCCTAAATCACCACGATATTCCTGTACCCAGGTTTCCAGCGCGGCTTTCTGGAAATTACGCAGACGCACATCCAGTGCCTGAAAGGCTTGCAGGAATTCATGCGCCATGGTACCGATCGGGGTAATCTCGAGCTCTTTGGCCAGCAGTACATTACTGGTTCCGCGGAACACATGCGGTGCAGCGTGATGGAATTCTTCGACTACATGTTTCTGCCAGGCAAAGCTATAACGGCGGCGGGTACCAAAATCCGACACCAAAAATGGTGGATCATTCGGATTCTGGGCGGCATCATACTGTTTTAACAGCTCGATTTTGGCTTTTAACCGGCGTTCGCCTTCGGCCAGCACTTCAGGGGTACGGATGCGGCTGAAATACAGTTCATTGACAATGGCCAGAACAAAGATTTCAAACATCATGGCCTGAACCATCGGACCTTCAATCCAGATGTCCAGACGGCCTTGCTCATCAATGCTGGCTTTAATAAAACGACGTTTCAGCTGGAAGAGTTCTAAATAATCAACAAAGTCACTTTTGATAAAACGTAAACTGCGAAGATAGAGCAATTCATCTTCTTTAAACTTAAGCTGGCATAAATAGTCGAGTTGTTGATTCAAATCGTCCAAAATATCCGTCAGTGGATAAACGGTATCCTCTAAATTACGGCAACGGAAATGATAAACACTGTGCGTTTGGGGAAATTTATGCAATACCACTTGTAACATGGTGAATTTGTACAAGTCAGTATCAAGCAGAGATTGAATAATTGGAGGCATATTTCGTAAAATTTCGCTGTGCTTAAGATATTAAAGCACAATTTGCACCTTGATATTACTAGTTTTCAGTACAGTGCCATCAGCTTGAATCAAGGTTGTATCAGCACAGCATATTCAGATCGGCTTTGTTTTATTCTATTTTTTTTGTTCTTGAATCATTTTTTGCAGCTGTTTTTCCTGACCAATCACTTTGGCAAATTCAGCTGCGGTTTTTTGTCCGCTTTGCTTGGCATTGCTATCACAATCGACCTGGCGTAATTGTTTTACAATTACCCATTCCAGCTTAAACATCGCCCCCATCATGGCGGTATTGCCTTTGCTGTCACGTGCGCAACGATCGGCACCATATTTTAATAAGGTTGTAACGGTATCTTGATGACCATAATAAGCTGCCATCATTAAAGGGGTATAACCTGCACCATTACGTACATCTACAGGGAATCCGTGTTTTAAAAACTCATTTATGACTTCCTGATTACCGGTTTTTGCTGCGGCAAAAAAGATATCGATCAGCTCTTTTTGCGAGTTGATTGTTTGTTGCTGCGTCACTTGAGTTGGCTCTTGAGCATGAATTTTAGTAATACCGAGCGTAAGCAGTGTTATTAATAAAGTGCTAGCAAGCGACATCATCACACCATTCAATATGACTTTCATTTCAACTGGCCTCAAGTTTGCTTATGACAAAATATTGGAAATATCAAATGCCTGTAAAACTCCCCTAGGGTTGCAGGAAAGGATTTGAGTTTTACAGGACTTCTCGGTGGTGACTCCTAAGCCCTAGTCACCGATTTGATCAACCAACCGGAATCAGTCTTTCAATTTAGCTGCTTTTGCTTTAACCATTGCAAGGTCACCCTTCACTGCTTTAGTCATACGAGTACCATAGTCAGCATCTGCTTTGTAGAAGTACGACAACATGATGTGCTTGGTTTCTGAATCTTTCACTGTACCCAAGTCAGCAGCCAAGTTCATGATTAAGTCATCTTTCTCTTTTGCAGTGTATGAACGGTAAAGATCACCCGCTTGCTTGAAGTTTTGCTCTTTCACCGCAATTTGTTGAACTGAGCCAGAAAGTGGAGTTTGAACTGCACGCGCTTTTTCAGTTGCCGGTTTTGGCTCTTTACGGCTTGGTTCGTAGTTCACATCAGAAGATGTTGCACCAATGTTCATGTAGCCATCTTGGTTGTTGTTGTTTACAGCCACAACTGGACGGTTTACAGGAATTTGCTGGTGGTTCGCACCTAAACGGTACATTTGTGTATCTGAGTAAGAGAAGATACGACCTTGAAGTAAGCGGTCTTCAGATGGCTCGATACCTGGAACCAAGTTACCTGGTGCAAACGCTGACTGCTCAGTTTCCTGGAAGAAGTTCTTCGGCATACGGTTCAACGTCAAGGTACCCGCTTTAGTTTCTGGAACTAAATCTGTAGGCCAGATTTTTGTTGGATCAAGCGGATCAAAATCGAATTTGCCTAAATCTTTAGGATCCAATACCTGGATGTAAAGATCCCATTTAGGGAAGTTACCCTTGTTGATGTTGTTGTAAAGATCGTTGGTCAAGTGGTTGAAATCTTTACCTTGTTGCTCAGCAGCTTCTTTAACGTTAAGACCTTTTACGCCTTGTTTAGAGCGGAAGTTAAATTTAACGTATTTGTATTCACCTTTGTCGTTATACAGCTTGTACGCATGAACACCGAAACCGTCTTGTTCACGGTAGCTGGTTGGAACACCTTGCTTGCCATAAACATAAGTCAACATGTTGGTTGCCCATGGTTGACTTGAAAGGAAGTCAAACACACGGTTTGCATCTTGAACATTGTTGATTGGGCTTGGTTTCATTGCGTGAATGAAGTCTGGAAATTTGATTGCATCACGGATGAAGAATACTGGCGTTTGGTTACCGACTAAGTCCCAGTTACCTTCTTGGGTATAGAATTTAACTGCAAAACCGTGCGGGTCACGTAAAGTTTCTGGAGAACCTTTACCGTGAATAACGGTAGAAAAACGTAAGAATACTGGAGTCTTGGTACCTGCTTTGAACAATGATGCAAGTGTTAAGTCAGATAAGTCTTTAGTTGCTACGAACTCACCATAAGCACCTGTACCACGTGCGTGAACAACACGTTCAGGAATACGCTCACGACCAAAACGTTGCAACTTTTGAACCAGTTGAACGTCTTGAAGTAAAGTACCGCCATTTGGACCAGCAGTGATTGAGTTTTGGTTGTCACCCACAGGTGCACCGTTGTCTTTGGTTAATGCCGCAGCTTGAGTCGCAGCTGTTGCTGTTGCAAGCATTGCAACTAATAAAGAACGCTTAAACATCGTCTTAATCTCTCTTATTCAGACCTTTCCTGCATGAGCTAAGATATATAAAGACCAAACATTGTTAAAACGGATTATTTTCATAAATTTAATCGTTTTTGCAAATAAATAAAAATTAATCAATTATTTTTCAATTATTTATAGATCAAAATTTCAACATTCAGTTCTTTTCTAAATTCTGTTCTTGCTACAATCACGGCCATCAACATCAGTCGGTAAAAGTGTGAAATGCGCGCATTATTACAACGAGTTTTAGAAGCCAAAGTCGTGGTCGATGGTCAAATCACCGGTGAAATTCAACATGGCATTTTGGTGTTTCTAGGTCTAGGTAAAGAAGACAATCTTGAAAAAGGCAAAAAGCTGATCGATAAAATTTTGAAATACCGTTTCTTTGATGATGAACAGGGCAAAATGGGCTGGAATGTGGCTCAGGCAGGCGGTGGATTATTATTGGTTTCGCAATTTACCTTGATGGCACAAACGCAAAAAGGCTTACGTCCAGACTTTGGTCCAGCGATGCCCCCTAGCGAGGCAAAAGCTTTATATGAAGCATTGGTCGACTATGCAAAATCTCAATTTGAACAGGTGCAAACCGGTATTTTTGCAGCCGACATGAAAGTGCATCTGGTCAATGATGGTCCGGTAACGTTTAATCTGGAAGTTAAATAACACGACAAAATTCCAGGCATAAAAAAGCCCTCGATTGAGGGCTTTTTTATTTTAAAATGCAAGTCTGAAATTATTTACCGGTTTTTTCACGGATGAATGAACGAACCAATTTCACTTTTTCTTGTACCGGTTTTGGTAATTTAGGTGGAATCAATTTTGCAACTTTGTTAAACCAGACCAAAAGGCCAAAATCGCCTTCCATTTTAATGGTTCCATTTTGCATGCCAGTCATAAAAGCGCTGGGATCACCTTTCATTAAGGTTTTTACGCCCTGTTCACTGTCTGCAAACTGCAGGATAAAATCTGCTTTTTCCGCATCGCCTGCTACTGTGTCAATTTGTCCATTGTTTACAATAATTTGACGTGCAACCCCCAAGTCGGTACCAATTTGAATACGGAATTGACGCTCATGAACCAGCTCAATAAATTTTGGGCTTGTACGCGCCAATTGCTTCATACGCAAAGCTAGGCCCGCAACTAATAAATCAAGCGGATCCGTGCTTACATCGACCAGTGGTAATTTTACGACAGGAATCGAAGAGAGTTTCATGACATTTAAGCCTATTGTAATTGTTGGAAAATTGACGACTTATCCTACCATAACTTATGTTTTTTGAAGTAAGGCTTTGTATAACAATAATGAATAAAAAAAGATGTGCCGGAGCACATCTTTTTATTTTTTAGATTTTTTTATAGGTCTTTCAAATTAACGGCTTGAATAGTGTTGCTGCTCATCGTCATAGACTGGTGTATGTTCAATATAGCGACGTTTGGCTAAAGCTCGTTCTGCACGACGATCTTCACGTAATAACAGCAGAGTTATAATACCCATCACCGACATTAACGCAGTCAGATAGCTGTACGCCATGGGTAAATCAAAAACCACTTGAGTACTGATGCGGATGGCTTCAATCAATCCCCAAAAAAGCATACCTGCAAACATAAAGCTTAACAAACGACGATAAGGCGAGAAGAAAACAGCTATCAAAGCAGCGGCAATCAAGCTTAAGCCTATGATGGTTGCTAAATTCGCTGTAACCATAAAAACCTCCGTCCTATATAGGATTTTGACACTTTTATATGGGTCTAAACAAATCCCCGATACCGTGAATAAATGATGAAATATATTTATATCAATCTCTATGCAAGCATTATGCGGAGTTTTTTTAAGAAAAAAAGTCTTGTATTTTCAGCAAGCGACACACCTTGTCGCAATATTATTTTGTCATTACACTTTTTTATTTTTAACTTTTTCTGGAAGTGAGATGGGCTCGGACTTGCCGTGTCATTACAAAAAAACAACGTATTAAAAGCATTAAAAAAATATTTTTTACGAAAGGAGGGATTGTGGTTTTTATCGGCAATTTCCGCCTACCGTTCGTCGTAATTTGACTATTTTTACCACAAAAAAACGCGACATCAATGTCGCGTTTTGTTAATAACATCAAAAGTTAGACCGAACCATTAGGCACGGCTCAGGTCTTTATCATGCACACCTAAAAGATATAACACCCCATCCAGACCCACACTTGAAATCGCCTGATTGGCGTTCTGACGTACCAAAGGTTTGGCACGGAAAGCGACTCCTAAACCGGCAATCGACAGCATCGGCAAGTCATTGGCACCATCACCCACGGCAATGGCCTGTTCCAGAGAAATGTCCATTTTGTCTGCCAATTCACGCAGCAACAATGCTTTGCGAGCACCATCTACAATGTGCCCCTTGACTTCACCTGTCACCAGACCATCTTGTACATCCAGAATATTGGCATGTACTTCATCAATACCCAATTTTTCTTGCAGGTATTCGGCAAAATACTGGAAACCACCGGAAAGAATTGCAGTTCTGTAACCCAACGCTTTCAAGGTTGAAATCAGGCGCTCTGCCCCTTCGGTCACGGTCAGACGCTCGGCAATTTTTGGTAAAACAGACGCATCCATGCCTTTGAGCAAGGCGACACGGGCACGGAAGCTTTGCTGGAAGTCCAGTTCACCCTGCATGGCACGTTCAGTGATTTCAGCCACTTGTTCACCGACACCGGCTTCAATGGCCAACTCATCAATCACTTCTTGCTCAATTAAAGTAGAGTCCATGTCAAAGCAAACTAAACGGCGATTACGGCGGTAAGCATTATCTTCTTGCACCGCGACATCGACACTCAATTCAGCCGATAAACGCAGGCAGGCTGCACGCATAGCAGTGGCATCCAGCATTTGTCCTTTTAGACCAAATTGCACGCAAGAACGCTTTGGACCTTCCACCTGATTATTCAGTTCTGGACGGCCCGACAAACGGGTGACTGTTTCAATATTGAAGCCCTGATTAGAGACGATCTGGGTCACTGCCTGTAACTGCGAAGCGCTCAGTTCTGGTGCCAGCGCAGTCACGATATAACGGGTCTGCCCACCTTCACTCACCCATTGATCATATTCTGATGTAGAGATTGGTTTAAAGCGCACTGTTAAGCCAATATCATGTGCTAGAATCAGAATCTCCTTCATGGCTAATGCTGTAGCAGTTTGGTCATCTGACGAAACAACAATACCTAAAGTCAGTTGGTTGTGGATGACGGCTTGTCCAACGTCCAGAATTTGTAAAGAATGTACGGACAATACCTGCATTAATCGTGTAAATTGATTAGGCTGGTCTGGTCCCAAAAATGATATAAGAATGATTTCTCGCATGAATTGACTCGGATCTGAGCTACAACTATTGTTAGAATCATAATCGAATTTGAACATAAATGCCTTGGAAGTTTACGTTGAATGCGCCTAGACAAGGGCTATTTGCTAGCCTACTGATTGTAAGTTTTGCTTTACACACCTTTTTACTGGTACTTGCGACGACGCATCAGCTGAATGCAAACCGTGCCAGTCAGGGACAGCTGATGACCTCACAACTGGTCACAGACAGCCTGTCCGAGCTGGAACCGGCCAATACGGTGTCTTTGGCGTTATTGGCCGAACGTTATGCCACCAACCCGAGTGTAGCTTCTATCCGTATTTTAGATGCGAATAATCAGGTACTGGCAACAGGCGGTTTAACCAAAACACGTCAAGGCGAAGTGTTTGTTCGTGAAGCGCTGCAAAATGAAAAGAAAGTCGGCAGTATTGAAATTACCCTGATTCAGCCGAGTATTGGGGAAATTTTACGTACCCAATGGCTGGCGATTTTATTATCATTGTTGATTCATGGCTTATTATGGTTAGCCTATCGTGCCATTGCGCGTCCAAGCCGTACCGAATATCTGGCGCGTATCAATAATGAATCACGTCTCAAACATGAAATTCAAACCCTGACTCAGGCTTTAGAACAAGAACAACATAATGCCGCAGTCGCGATTGCCCAGGCACAGAGCAATGCTCAGACCAAAGCTAAAGTCAAAGAATCAAAACCAGTGGTGCTGGATGACAATTGCATTGCTTTAAATATCCAGTTTTATGATCCTAAACAGCTCATGGACTCGGTCAATAAAACCGTTTCTGTTCCCTATTTCAATTTATGCCAGATTTTCCTGAATAAAACGACAGAGTTGTGTGTGCAACACTACAAGTTGAACAGTTCAGATATTGCCACTGTGCATAAATTTGATGAACATGGCGCCACCATCAGCATGTCAGTAGAAACACCTAATGCGGTACAGTGTCTGGTGATGATCAGTACCGTATTCCAGTTACTGTCCGATGTACTGTACAAACGTTATCGTGAAGAAAAACGTTTCGTGTTGCAAACCCGCAGTGCCATTTCCAGTCATGTGGAAGCGATGCATCTGACTCCGGTACAGGCGGCAGAACGCCTAGTACAACAATTGGCTGCCAAAGAAAGTGCCATTCATTTACCAAATGAATTACTTAAAGGTATTTCAGATTGTTACCAGCTGGTCAGCATACCAAATCCAACCAATGTGCTAACCCGTCATGCCTTTATGATGAACGGTATGGATAGCGAAGTAGCCGAATTGGCACAGACTTTCAGAACAGAAATTTTAAAAGCCAAGCAATCCAAAGCCTCTTAAAAAGAGAGCAATGAAAAAAGCCGAGCTTATATGCTCGGCTTTTTTGTCTGTTGAAAATAGAGATTTCACTAGGACATTATTTCATTTTATTGACTTTACTAGCCCAATAGGTCGCCAAGGCAGGGCCTGAAATATTATGCCATAAACTAAAAATCGCACTCGGCACCACAGTAAGTGGTGAAGCAGCAAAATGTACTGCAGCCAAAGCCACGCCTAGACCCGAGTTTTGCATGCCAACTTCTACCGCAACTGCTTTACAGTCTGCATAAGGTAATTTAAACAAACGGCTTGCCCAAAAACCCAATAAGTAACCCAAACCATTGTGTAGGGCCACCACGCCCAGAATCAATAAACCAGATTGCAAAATTTGTGCCT
The DNA here is from genome assembly GCF_044130285.1 of Acinetobacter sp. BSP-28. Lineage (NCBI taxonomy): Bacteria > Pseudomonadati > Pseudomonadota > Gammaproteobacteria > Moraxellales > Moraxellaceae > Acinetobacter > Acinetobacter sp. BSP-28. The sequence goes on along the minus strand of NZ_JBIQOB010000005.1, from coordinate 40,355 downwards.
TACTGCCTGCAATAATGGCCGCCACAATGGCCACAATCGCCACCACTGAAATGAATGGCATCACTTGAATATAAGATTCCACTTTTGACTTCAGTACTGCCCGAATAATTAAACCCAGAATGATGGGAAACAGTACGACTTGTAAAATTGAAATAAACATTGAACTTGCATTAATTTCAATCCATTGACTGGCCAGAAAATAAAAAATCGCGGGCATCAGCAAAGGCGCAAGTAAAGTAGACACCGAGGTACATGCAACCGATAAAGCGGTATTGCCTTTAGCCATATAGGTAATCACATTGGATGCTGTCCCGCCCGGGCAACAACCCACCAGAATCACTCCGATCGCAATTTCAGGCGGTAACTGGAACAGCTGACATAATAGATAAGCCAGTCCCGGCATGACAATAAATTGTGCAGCCACACCTATCACCACAGCTTTAGGACTTTGCACTACTCCTTTAAAATCATCTACCGTCATGGTCATGCCCATACCGAACATGATGATCCCGAGCATCCAGGTAATATAGACTTTAAGCCAGACAAAGGCTTCCGGGAACATTAAAGCAATACCGGCAAACAGTACCACCCACAGGGCAAAGGTTTTCTGAATAAATTGCGTAAAGCGCAAAAAAGCAGACATACAATACATCCAATATTTATGCTGGTCTGATCTAGAGAGGACGTTTTACCATATCTATTCAGCAAAACAGCAGCTTTATTCAGCTTGACCCTATTTTTCAGGAGGTGCGGAGTTGAACGATATCCTTCATCAAAATACGCTTGACCCCTGCTGCGAGCATGTCTTGCCAGGCATGCTGTAATGACCCGTTTAAATCAATACCTTTAGTCGCATCGGAAATCACATAGGTTTTAAAGCCCAGTTTGCAGGCATCTATTGCTGTCCATGCCACACAAAAATCAGTGGCAATTCCTGCAATAAAAACGGTATCAATGCTACATTCTTTTAAATAGCCGGCCAAACCGGTTGTGGTTTTCTGATCTGCTTCCAAAAAAGCTGAATAGCTGTCGATATGGGCATGGGTGCCCTTGCGGATGACCAGTTGTGCAGTCGGAAGATGAAGATCGGGATGAAGCTCTGCATCAGCGCTGCCTTGTACACAGTGTGCAGGCCATAACACCTGAGTGCCATAATCCAGTTCAATAGTTTCAAATGGCTGCTTGGCGACATGATTTTCAGCAAATGAAATATGATTCTGTGGATGCCAATCCTGGGTAATCACAATATTGCCAAAATGCTGACCCAACTGGTTGATGTTTGGAATGATCTGATCCGCATTGGCCACAGCCAAATTGCCCCCCGGCGTAAATCCTCGTTGCACATCCACCACAATCAAAGCCGCATTCTGCATTATTTTCATCCCTTGAAATATCAATTTACGCCCAAGCATAGCGCAAAATAGTAGAGGATTTTTAGCGCTAGCGATAAAAATAGAATGACTGTTCATTCGGACTAATCTTGCAATCAGCTCAATATCTGCATCATTTTGTAATGAATAATAAATTAACGGGTTGTTGTTATTTCATAGCCATCTGTAAGAAAAAAAGAAAAAACTCGCTATATAAATAACATGATGATTTTTTAAATTCTGAGCATAAAAAAGCCTGCAAATGCAGGCTTTTTAAATCTTTTCAATCTTACACTTTAGTGCGCTTCACCAGAATCAGCATACATACTGCCGAGATAATGATACATGGAATCGCTGCGGTAATAACCCCTGCTGCACCGAAGCCTGCAGTCAGTAATTGACCTGCAATCACAGGACCCAACATGGCACCAATACGGCCTACTGCAGAAGCGACACCTACACCGGTACCACGAACCTCAGTCGGATAAACGATACTACCAAAGGCATACAGTACACCCTGACAACCGATCACAAATGCACCGGCTAATGCTGCTGCCATATACATCTGGTTAAGCGAGCTTGCACCATTTAGCGCTAGTAGACCCGCGAGGATACCACCGTACATCAACAGGATGACGTAAGCTTTTTTCCAGCGATCCGTCAACATACCCAGAATAATCGTACCGATGGTCGCAGTCACCATGAAGTAGAACTGTGCGGTTGAGCCGTTTTGACGGGTAAAGCCCAGTTCCATAAACAATGATGGTAACCAGCTCAGCATGATGTAAACCACCATCAGCGTGAAAAAGTAGCTAACCCAGATACACAGGGTACGTAACAGGTTGTCCGAGTTAAACAGGTCCTTGAATGAACCTTGCGGTGAAGCAGCAAGTTCTGCAGCAGTTTTGTTCTGTGCTTTCAGGTATTCTTTCGACTCAGGCAGGAACCACATCATCAGTGGAATCACCAGGATTGGTAATAAACCGCCCAGGTAGAAAACATTCTTCCAGTTCGCACCAAATTCAGTCGCGGCAATTAACGATAAAATCGCAGCACCAACCGGCATACCACAGTACATCAGACCCACGGCACGACCACGATTTTTTGGCGATACGGCTTCAGAAGCCAGCGTGATCAGAATCGGCATCGCACCGCCCAGACCTGCACCCGCCAGGAAACGCACTGCCAGCAAACTGTTAAAGCTGTTCACCCAAACCGTACATAAAGTAAATACGGCAAAAATTGCTGTCGACCAGATCAGTACTTTCTTACGACCAATACGATCCGCAAATCGACCACCGACCAGTGCACCAGGCAGTAAGCCTAAAATCCCTGCACTGAAAAACACACCCAACTGGGAACTATCGAGACCGAAGTGCTCACGAATACCTGCAGCGGCAATTCCGGCAGCCTGAATATCTAGACCTTCAATCACAGCAATCAGAAAACAGATCGCGACCGTGACGATGGCATGCTTATTATCTGATTTTTCCATTGGAATATCCTTGTTCAATCAGCGTTCAAAATAGAACAGCATCATCCATGAGTCTGGAAATTCAAATAACTACCAATAAGTGGAATAATCTACACTTTATTGACAAAAAGACTGAATATTTAAAACTTTTCTATACTCACAACAGATAGTCGCAAAAACACTTAATCAGATTTAATCTGCACAAAAAAAATGACTGTGATTATGATAATTTCAATTCTAAAGATCATCCTGTGCGAAAAAGATTAAAATAGATTAATAGTTTTTATTAATTATTATTCTAGTTTTTAATGATCATTTTGATCGGTTAAAGTTTAAATTTATAGAGTTTTCATGTCTATGCTGATCTTTATTAAATCTTAAATTCTGATTTTTTTACCCGGAATTATTGAGTTGATTGAGCTAAGCGTACATTTTTGAGATAAAAGCAGCCATTTTTCCAGTCAAAAAAGTCATCTTGAGGAATCAAAGCTGCTTCGAAATTTCAGGGTACATCCATTAAAAAAATGACCTGGGTTTTGATTGTTCGGTTTTTCACTTGCTTTTCATAAAGTTTTTAGATGGTTTGACTAAAGCATATTGTTCTTCACCGCTTGTTCGTTCATAATTTGCATAAGCATTATTCAATTTCATTCAATTCGATTGAATTTTGCTATAAATCAAAATACGTAACCGTCCACGTCTCTGTTTTTCTACCTCAGTTGGATGGCCAAATAGGATAATTTTTTAAAATGACTCAGCAAGCACAGATCATTCAAGGTTCAATTGTCGCAATCGTCACCCCGATGTTTGAAGATGGCAGCGTAGATTGGAAGGGTCTAGAAAAGCTCGTTGAGTGGCATATCGCACAAGGCACCAACAGTATTGTAGCTGTGGGTACTACAGGCGAAGCATCAACTTTAAGCATGGCTGAACATACACAGGTGATTAAAGAAATCATTCGTGTGGCCAACAAACGTATTCCTGTAATTGCAGGTACGGGTGCCAACTCTACCCATGAAGCAATTGAACTGACGCGTGAGGCCAAAGAACTGGGCGCAGATGCTGCACTCCTGGTCACACCTTACTACAATAAACCAACCCAAGAAGGGTTATACCAACATTATAAAGCGATTGCTCAAGCCGTTGATTTGCCTCAAATTCTGTATAACGTTCCAGGCCGTACTGGCGTAGACATGCTCAATGAAACCGTGATCCGCCTGGCCGATATTCCGCAAATTGTCGGTATTAAAGATGCGACTGGGGATGTAGCTCGTGGTAAAGAACTCATTGAAGGATTAAACGGCAAAGACATGACAGTTTATTCTGGCGATGATGCTACAGCATACCAGTTGATGGGTCTGGGCGCTAAAGGCAACATTTCTGTAACTGCCAATGTTGCACCTAAAGAAATGAGCCAGATCTGTGCTGCTGCACTCGCAGGTGATGCGGAACGTGCTGAAGCATTAAATAATGAAGTTGCAAATTTACACAATATTTTATTTTGTGAATCCAACCCAATTCCTGTGAAATGGGCACTCCATGAAATGGGCTTAATTGGTACGGGTATTCGTTTACCATTAACTCCTCTTGCAGAACAATATCGCACACCGCTGCGTGAAGCACTTCGTGCTTCAGGTGTCATTAAATAAAGAGCACAACACTATGCAATTACGTTTCGGTTTAACCCTTGCACTTTCAGCATTCAGTTTAGCGGGTTGTAGTTCCATGGGAATCAGCAATGGTTCACTGGACTATAAAAATACAACAACCCTTGAGCCTCTGAAATATCCTGAAGGTTCAATGGTTCGACCAGCAACGCCATTGTACCCTGCCCCAACAATTGACCCACTTGCCATTGAGCATGCACCCACGCTTGAAAACAAGCGTGGTAACCGCTTTGCCCTACCGCGTCCGGACAAGGCTCAAACTAATACCACCACTGCTGATGCTCAACAAGACAGCACAAATATCGGTCGTCCTCAGCTGGTTCGTGATGGAAACCAAAATCCTCTGCTCAAAATAGACGGAAATTCTGCTACAATTTGGCAGTACACACTTGCCACTCTCAGCAGCCTTAACCATACCATTGTTGGTCAAAGTAAAAATCGTTACGAAGTAACCATTAAGATTGATCAGCAGATCTATGTATTAAGACTGAGTTCTGTAGGTACAAGTAACAACCTAGCTGTATTCAATGCCGATAACAGCTTTGCAGACAAAGAAAAAGCTGCAGAACTGTTAACCCAGATTTACCAAAATTGGCCAGCCTAGTCGTACTAGGCATTTTTTTTTGAAAAAGGTTCCCCCATGTTGAAACAAACCTTGCTCTATACTGGTAAAGCGAAATCTGTTTATGAAACAGACAGTGCAGATCACCTTATCCTAGTTTTCCGTGACGATGCTTCTGCATTTAACGGCGAAAAAATCGAACAGCTGGATCGTAAAGGCAAGGTGAACAACCGTTTTAACGCCTTCATCATGGAAAAATTGGCTGCTGCCGGCATTGAAACTCACTTTGAAAAACTTCTTTCTCCGACTGAAGTTTTAGTGAAAAAATTAAAAATGATTCCGGTTGAATGTGTAGTGCGTAACTATGCAGCTGGTTCTTTATGCCGTCGCTTAGGTGTAGAAGAAGGTAAAGAGCTTGTTCCACCTACTTTCGAATTGTTCTTCAAAGATGACGCGCTTGGCGATCCAATGGTGAACGAATCTCAAGCTATTGCTTTAGGTTGGGCGACTGCTGAACAATTGGCACAAATGAAAGAACTCACTTACAAAGTGAACGAAGTGCTTAAAGGCTTGTTCGATGCAGGTAACATGTTACTTGTAGATTTCAAACTTGAATTCGGTGTATTCCACGACCGCATTGTACTTGGTGATGAATTCTCTCCAGATGGTTGCCGTCTATGGGACAAAGACACCAAGAAAAAACTCGACAAAGACCGTTTCCGTCAAGGTTTAGGCGGTGTTGTTGAAGCTTATGAAGAAGTTGCTGCACGTTTAGGTATCGACCTTTCTGATATCTAATCAGTCCGCTGATTCAAAAAACCGAGCCTGATGGCTCGGTTTTTTATGCCTTTTTAAATCGAAAAAACAGATTTTAATAATAAAAATGATCGTTTTTACAATATACTGGTTTTTACTTAATATATCTCATATACCAGGCAGCAAGATGTGGGAGTAGATGGCCTTATAGCATCTTGTCTGCCAACCAAAATCCAGTTTACCCTCTAGGATGTATCTCCCCAAGACATCCTATTTTATGCCCAATCCGTCCTGTGGATTGGGCTTTTTTTGGGCTTATTGCTGCTGTTGTTGTTGCTGCCAACGGCGCTGCTGTAAACGCTCGCCTTCTACTTCGCGTTTATTACGTGCAGATTCATATAACTTGGTGCCTTTTAATTCAGGCGGCAAATATTCTTGCAAGACAAAATGCTCTGGGTAATTATGCGGATAGAGATAATCCACGCCATAACCCTGCTCTTTCATCAATTTGGTAGGTGCATTTCGTAGATGTAGTGGCACCGGTAAATTCGCAGTTTTTTCAGCTAAATCCAGCGCTTTATTAATGGCCAGATAAGTACTGTTACTTTTAGCACTGGTCGCTAAATACACCGCACATTGACCCAGGATAATACGGCATTCAGGCATACCGACAGCTTGAACCGAACGGAAACACTCGCCTGCCAACAGCAACGCATTCGGATTGGAATTACCAATATCTTCCGAAGCGGCAATCAGCATACGGCGGGCAATAAAGACCGGATCTTCCCCACCTTTTAGCATACGTGCCATCCAGTATAAGGTTGCATCGGGATCACTACCGCGAATCGATTTAATAAATGCCGAAACCAGATCATAATGCTGTTCGCCAGATTTATCATAACGGGCAATATTCTGCTGTGCCACTTTCACCACAACAGCATTGGTGATGATATTTTCCAGTTCCGGTTCAAAAGTACTGGCAATAAGATCGAGCAGATTAAGTGCCTTACGGGCATCTCCAGCAGCAAATTGCAATAAGGCCTCATATTCTTCAATTTGAATATAGCGTTCTTTTAAAAAAGTATCCTGCTGAATCGCCTTATTCACCAAGGTCTTAATCGCCTCGTCATCCAGCACATTTAAGGTATATACCTGACAACGCGACAACAAGGCATTGTTGACTTCAAAAGATGGATTTTCTGTAGTCGCTCCAATTAAGGTGATTTTACCCTTCTCGACTGCATTCAATAAGGCATCTTGCTGCGACTTGTTAAAACGGTGAATTTCATCAATAAACACCACAGGGGTCAGTAAATCGCCACTTTCGGCAATCACTTCACGCAGTTCTTTTACCCCGGTATTGAGTGCCGATAAACTGATAAATGGCCGATCCACCGCTTGAGCCAAAAGCAAAGCAATGGTGGTTTTTCCAACCCCTGGTGGTCCCCAAAAAATAATGGAAGGTAAATGTCCCTGATCAATCATTTGACGTAAGGGTGCACCTGTGCCTAATAGATGATCTTGACCAATAATTTCAGACAGGTCACGCGGACGAAGTCGTTCAGGGAGTGGAATATGACTCTCAGACATCTTGTTATTTCTTTGCTGTACTTAAAGTAAGTCTACTATGTAATTTTAATATCGCGTATTTCAAATGAACTGATTTACAAAAAAATCATATTATTAGTTTTAAAAAATCTGCATCATCATTGTGTCTTTTTTACGTGAATTTACTTTTAAATAGCGTTTAATAAAGAAGTAGATTATCGAAAACAAGTAGATCATCAGAAATACAAACTGAAACATACTACCTCTAAACCTGAATGTGCATAATTATTACGTGAAAAACATCACATTTTTGGGTGTTTTGATTATTTTAATGGGTGAGCTTTATGAAATATATTTTCGAAAACAAGCGAAAACCTCTTAGTCAGGATTGTAAAATACCCACCCAACAATATATTAAAAGCAATCAAATTCAATTGTCTGCCGAAAACATCCTTATTCAAAATATCCTCGATCAATTACCTCAGCTGGTCTGGGTCAAGAACAAACGAAACCAGTATTATTATAATCAGACTCTTTGTAACTACATCGGTCGCAACATCAATCTACAGCATAATGATGAATGGCAAACATTCATGCATCCTGAAGATGATCTGAATTTTAATGTAATTTGGCAAAATGCTTTGCACACTCAACAAGGCTTCGAACAGGAATGCCGTATTCAGCACCATAAACGAGGTTACAGGGTTTGCCAGATTTCAGTTCAACTGATAGAACATTTAGATAATATTGACTGGATGGTGAGTGCCACTGATATTCATGATCATTATTTAAAGCAGAACAAGCTGCATCAGCAAGTGCTGGCACAGGGCAAAATGCTGGATGCTAGCGTGGACTGTATTAAAATTTTGACCCCACAAGGTCATGTGACCCATATGAACCGTTCAGGTTGTCTCGCCTTAGGTTTACCGCCAGATGAAAATAAGTTTGGTATGCCGTGGTTAAATTTACTGCCCGAGCCGCTTCAGAATTCTGGGCAACATGCATTAAAGCAAGCCTCTAAAGGCAAAAGTGCGCGTTTTGATGGCATGAGTGTCATTTCAGGTCAGCCCCAGCAATACTGGGATAATATTTTAACCCCCATCCTGAATGAAGATGGTTCAACCCAAAGTATTCTTTGTGTATGCCGTAACATCAGCCAACAAAAAATTGCGGAAAAGAATCTTCAACAGATGCTTGAACTCGACGAATTAACTGGCTTATATAACCGTTGCGCATTTAATAAAATTTTAAAAAAAACCATTCAAAATGCACGGCACCAACAAAAATCTGTCGGTTTTTTACTCATTGATTTAGACTATTTCAAACATATCAATGATACCTTGGGTCATATTGCGGGTGATTATTTACTCCAGATTTTAGGTCAGCGCTTAAGTGGCTGTTTTAACGAACAAGTCGTGATATCTCGTCTGGGGGGTGATGAATTTTCGATTATCGTGCCCCATCTGCATGATGAGGCTGAATTGCTGAACATTGCAAAAATAGCGCGTCAGCAAATGGATATCCCGATTTGTTATGCCGGGCAATATATTAATGGCGGGATGAGCATCGGCTGTGCCATATATCCCCGTGATGCGAAAAATAGCTCGACCTTGCTACGCTGTGCCGATGTCGCCCTGAATGATCTTAAAATCAGTGGCCGTGGTGGTATCCGGATGTTCAAGAGTGCCATGTTTAACAGCATAGAGCTCACCTCCAAGCAGCTTTCGCTGGCCCGGGCGATTATTCATAACGATAAAATTTTTCCGGTCTATCAGCCCAAGGTCAATCTTGCAGATGGAAAAGTCATCAGTTTTGAAGCGTTGCTGCGCTGGCATGATGCAGAAGATCAAATCCAACTGCCCTCGCATATTTCTTCCGCTTTTCAGGATTATGAACTGGCTACGCGAAACAGTGAAATTATTCAACACAAAGTCTTTCAGGATATGAGTCAATGCCTGCAAGCAGGCCTGGAACTGTTACCCATTTCCATCAATGCCGCACCGGTTGAATTTTTAAGGGATAACTATGCCGAAACGCTTTTAAACCGGCTTGCTCAATTTAAGATTCCCCACACGCTGGTTGAAATAGAAATTACCGAACAAAGTCTTTCTGAACGAGGTTCCGACTATGCTATCCGTGCACTTAAACTATTAAAACAGGCGGGTCTGAGTATTTCATTAGATGATTTTGGTACAGGCCATTCATCCTTGACCCGATTAAGAGATTATCCAGTCGATTGTTTAAAGATTGATCGAAATTTTATCAAAAACATGCACAATGACCCTTCGGCTCTAGCTATTGTCAAAGCCATTAGCCAGATTGGCCGCAGTATCTCTCTGGATATTTTGGTGGAAGGCATTGAAAAAAGAGAACAGGTCGAAGCCCTGCAAGCCTGCGATTGTCATAGCGGACAAGGCTTCTATTTTTATCAGCCCCTGATCTTTCAGGAGGCTACGCAATTATTAAATCCTTTGGCTGATGCAGCTCGGCCGCTCAGTTCTTCGGGTTAGATATTAAATCCATTCATGCTCATCATCCTCTACTTTACAGGCTCAAGAAGTGACTTTGTTGCCTGTCGAGGATGAGATCTTCAAATGCTTTCCGTAGAAGCGTTCTTGATGATGAACAGGCGATTAACGAACCCAGCGTACAATATATTCCTCAAGGTCATCTTCATTGACTTCTGTTTCGGAAATACAACGACCTGCTGCCGATTTTCTGGCTTTGATGACACTGTCACGTGTACCGGTATTTAAATAATGCCAGGCAGGTAAACTCTTGCCTTCTTTTAAACGGCGGTAAGCGCAGCTCGGCGGCAGCCAGTGAATAGCGGCCAACTTTTCTGGCGTGAGTTGAATACAATCCGGCACATGGTCAAGTCGCTGCTCATAATTACTACAACGTGCAGTTTTGCAATCTAAAAGTTTGCAAGCCACCTTGGTATAAGCGACTTCTTGCAGTTCTTCGTCTTCTAATTTGATTAAACAACATAAACCGCAGCCATCACATAATGCCTCCCATTCGGTAGGATTAAGTTCAGTTAAAGCATATTTTTTCCAAAATTGTGGACGCAATTGTTCAGTCATAACAGTGAAAGAATTGAAAGAAAGCTACTTATTATAACGTGTTCCAGTTCACAATGTATGAATGTAATTTTTACTTCAAATCATAGATTTGCTGTCAAAGTGAACATTTTTTAAACACAAGCATAACACTGTTGGAAATTTTCCGCCCCTATACTGAATCTACTTTGAAAATAACAACACATGGAGAAAGCTTATGTTCCGTTGGGCGATTATTTTTGCAGTGATTGCACTAATTGCTAGTCTACTAGGTTTTGCTGGTGTCGCAGGATTATCTAAAGATTTTGCGATTATTTTACTCGTCGTTGCCGTTATTTTAGCTATCGTCGGCTTCCTCTCTCGCGGAAAAGTTTAGTTGAATGATCTCCGTTTCAAACCCATCTCAATTGACTAAAAAAAAAGAGCCTATTTAGGCTCTTTTTTAGATTGAAATGTTTGCTTTGATGCAGCTCAAAATGCTGAATTAAATGCAGCAAATATAGATTCTACTGCACTCCATTTCATTCAGCTCATCATTCAAAATGATCACTCACGTTGATTTATCTGTTCTTTGATTATCCGTTAAGGTCTTAAGTGACGTGGTCTAAAGCCGGTTGCCAATAAACCAATGGCATAAGCCACTACACCTAGTACGCACAAACCGGTCACTTCAAGTACACGCATCCATTGTGATACATCTCCGTTGTACCAGCTTAGGCCATACCACAGTGCAGCAATCATCGCGGCATTCGCCACTGCATACTGTAGAAACAGCTTTTTCCAGTGTCCGGCAAAGCGGAAAATATTGCGTTTATGCAAATAGAAATACAGCATGCCAGCATTAACCAATGCTGACCCTGAAGAAGCCAAGGCCAAAGCCATATGCTCTGCATGCCAGTCAATTAACTTAAAGAACCCAATAAACACCACGTTTAAAATGGCATTGGCTGCAACCGCCATCAAGCCAACACGCACTGGAGTTCGGGTATCTTGCTGCGCATAAAAACCCGGGGCAAACACTTTAATCAGCATAAAGGAAATCACCCCCGCACTCATACATTGCAAGGCCAAAGCGGTCATTTGCGTATCTTGCAGGGTAAATTGCCCACGCTGGAACAAGGCCTGAATAATTGGAGTAGACAGCATAAATAAGGCGATGCTGGCTGGAATACCGACCAGCATGATCACTTTTGCGGCCCAGTCAATCATGTTACGGAACTTGGTCTGATCCTGCTCGGCATGACGTGCAGACAAGGAAGGTAAAATCACCGTACCAATGGCCACACCGATCAATCCCAGAGGCAATTCCGTCATCCGCTCAGCACTATATAACCACGATACCGAACCATCCTGCATGAACGATGCCCAAATGGTGTTGAGCAATAGATTAATCTGGGTAACCGAAACACCAAATAGTGCCGGAAGCATCAATTTCATGATGCGTTCCACACCTTCATGTTTGAAATCCACTTTAGGTGGAATCAGCAGTTTTTTACGCCACAGCTCTGGAATTTGAATCACCAGCTGTAAAATACCCGCAATCACCACCGCCCAGCCCAGTGCCATAATCGGTTCGGCCATATAGGGCGTTAGCCACCAGGCGCCTGCAATCATGGTGATATTCAATAACACAGGCGAAAAAGCCGGTGTTGAAAAAGAACCATAACTGTTCAAGATACTGCTGGCAAAAGCCGTTAAAGACATAAATAGCAGATAAGGAATAGTCAGACGGAACATGTCTGTCGCCAAGGCAAATTTTTCCGGGTCGTCATGGAAACCGGGTGCATAGATATATAGCACGGCCGGTGCCGCAATCATGGCAATAAAGGTCAGGGTGGTCATAAAGGTGGCCAGACAACCAAACACCCGACTAATCAGGATTTGCACTTCTGCATGAGTGCGCGTGGTTTTATATTCGGTTAAGACCGGAATAAAGGCTTGCGAAAATGCCCCTTCGGCAAACAACCGCCTGAAAAAGTTCGGAATACGAAAGGCCACCACAAAGGTATCGAAATCTTTACCCGCACCAAACACATTCAGCAAAACCACATCTCGGACTAAGCCCAAAACCCGAGACAACATGGTCATTGTACTAACAATAAAGGTCGATCGCCAAAGCGCCATCGTAACCACCCAGTGAAAAAATTAAGTCGCTATTGTAATGAAACTCCACATGGAATTTCGTTGTTTAATCATAAAGCCCATTCATTATTGAGGGTTTTTATGCTGCTGTAATAAGGTTCTGAATTTGACCCAGTCAAAAAATGGGCCCGGATCGGTTTTACGTCCAGGCGCAATATCCGAGTGACCAGCCAAATGTTGTAGAATTTTTGCATAAGTTGCCTGCAATGCAGCCGTTACTTGCGCCAGCACCACATACTGCGCCTCTTCAAAGGGCAAATCATCACTACCTTCGAGTTCAATGCCAATAGAATAGTCATTACATTCTTTTTTGCCCAGGTAAGTCGAACGTCCGGCATGCCAGGCACGATCATTGAAATTGACAAATTGCAGCACTTCCCCGCTACGCAAAATGAGCAGATGGGCAGAAACCTGCATGCCTTCAATCGTTTGAAAATAAGGATGCTCTGACCAGTCCAGCTGGTTCTGAAAAAATTGTTCAATATAACCGCCCCCGAACTGTGACGGCGGTAGGCTGATATTATGAATGACCACTAACTGAATTTCAGTCTGCTCGGGACGCTGATTATAGTTTGGAGATGGTACTTGCCTTGCACCGATTAACTGACCATCGATGACCTGAAAAAAGGGTGCCTGTTGCATATTCCAATCCTGATTTTTGTTCGCATAAGCTGATGATTTTAGCGCAATCCTAAAACTTTAAACTTAAAATCTCAAATTCTGCAGATAAAATCGCTTGAAAAAAACATTTCTTTTAAATGAACAATGCTAAAATAACGCGCAATTTTCATGGGTTAAAAAAGATACGGAAATACTTATGAGCATATCTCAATCTTTGCTTGAACAATCGATCCAAATCAACATTCAACAAGCATTACAAGAAGATATTGGCGAAGGTGATATCACCGCTTTATTAACCCCTGAAGATGAGCAAGCCACGGCAACCATCATTAGCCGTGAAGATATGGTGCTTGCCGGTCAGCCATGGGTCAATGCACTGATTCAGGCTTATGATGCTGATGTACAGGTGACCTGGCTAAAAAATGATGGTGACCGTGTACAGGCCAATGAAGCCTTCTTAAAACTGGCCGGTTCTGCGCGTAGCCTGCTGACGGTGGAACGTCCTGCGCTCAACTTTGTACAAACACTTTCTGCGGTTGCGACCAAAACCGCTTTATATGTCAAAGAACTGGAAGGCTTAAATACCAAATTGTTAGATACCCGTAAAACCCTTCCCGGCTTACGTATTGCGCAAAAATATGCAGTGGCGATTGGTGGTGGACAAAACCACCGTTTGGGCTTGTTCGATGCCTTCTTAATTAAAGAAAACCATATTATGGCGGCAGGTGGTATTGCTCAGGCGATTGCTAAAGCACATAGCATTGCACCGGGTAAACCAGTGGAAGTTGAAGTTGAAACCTGGGATGAACTGAACCAGGCTTTAGAAGCAAAAGCGGATATCGTGATGCTAGATAACTTCAGCCAACAGCAAATGATTGATGCGGTGAAGCATGTTGCAGGTCGTTGCAAACTGGAAGCTTCGGGCAACATCACCATTGAAAACTTACGTGAAGTGGCAACCACTGGGGTGGACTATATTTCGATGGGTGTTTTAACCAAAGATGTCAAAGCAGTTGACCTATCCATGCGTTTTAATGCCTAAACCTGTTCGCGCTCATTATTAGCTTTGCTGCTGAGCTCGTGGGCGCTACTGATCTGTTCTTGTTGTTGCCATGCAGATTGAATGGACGGTGCTGCTGAAACTCTAGGGTCACTGGTCATCAAGGCCAAAGTTATGCCAGAAATCAGTAAGATCAAGATATTCATCATCTTCTACTCCTGTACAAATAAAGTGGCAGACTACAGGGGGAATATGAGCTGAATCTTCAGCAGGCGTTTCAAATCGTGCCGCTATTGCAGCCTTTTTGTATCTGCTCTTGTGATCTGCTGCAAATAAAAAACGCACCTATCGGTGCGTTTTTTATTTCTGAGTTAATTAAACAACTTACCAGCCTAAAGCCTCTTGCTGTTTTTTAATGAGTTCTTTAATACCTTTTTCAGCTAATTCAAGCATCTCGTTACATTGTGCACGGGTAAATGGCTTGTCTTCAGCAGTACCCTGTAACTCGATAAATTCGCCTGCCTGAGTCATCACCACGTTTAAGTCGGTTTGGCAGTTTGAATCTTCTTCATAACAAAGATCCAATAACGCTTCGTCTTGATACATACCGACAGAAATCGCAGCCACCAAGCCTTTAAGTGGATCTTGCTTAATTTTCTTGTTTTCAAGCAACACATTCATGGCATCAATTAAAGCCACTGCTGCACCGGTAATGGATGCAGTACGCGTACCACCATCAGCCTGAATCACATCACAGTCGATGGTAATGGTATTTTCACCCAGTTTTTTCAAATCCACCATGGCGCGCAAGCTACGACCAATTAAACGCTGGATTTCCTGAGTACGACCACTTTGTTTACCACGTGCTGCTTCACGGTCACTACGGGTATGGGTTGAACGTGGCAACATGCCGTATTCTGCAGTCACCCAACCTTGTCCCTTACCTTTTAAAAAACGTGGCACGGAATTATCAATACTTGCAGTACAAAGAACTTTTGTATGACCAAATTCAATCAACACTGAGCCTTCCGCATAACGTGTATAGTTACGGGTAATTTTTACGTCACGTAATTGATCTAATGTACGTTGGTCGATACGCATAATGAGTCCTTGTTTCGGCTAAAATTCATTGCGGGCTAGTATAACAGAAGCAAGCTCTCAGGTTTTGCCGGGACATGATCCATTGACAAAAAACATCAAGCTTGGCTAGGTCTATTTAGCCTTTAATGTAATTCGCTGCCTCTTATGCAAATCTTAAGCTTGTTATGGAATCTTAAAAGCTCAATAACCCTTTTAATTTCTGTGCGGATTGTTCAAGGGTTGAGGTCCATGAATTTGGCAATGAACATTTAGCCACACGTACCCAGACACTCCCGAACTGTTTAAAGAAACTGGCTTCATTATAGTGAATGCCATATTCGGCACATAAGGCACGAATTTTCGGCGCAGCTTCAGCATAACGGTTCGCCGGCATGTCCGGGAATAAATGGTGTTCAATTTGATGGCTCAAATTACCACTTAAAATATGCAGCCATTCTGTTCCAGTAAAATTACTTGATCCGCGAATCTGACGTAAATACCATTCGGCACGGGTTTCATTTTCAGTATTGTCCGGTTCAAAGGTTTCGGCATCTTCTGTGAAATGTCCATTAAAAATCACGGCCGATGCCCAGAGGCTACGAATGACATTCGCTACTGCATTCCCAGCAAATACTGGCAGTGCATTCGGGCCTGCGATCAGGGGAAAAAAGACATAATCTTTGGCAATCTGACGGGTGGCTTTCTTGCGGAATTTTGCCGACTCTTTCCACACCTGTTTCCAGGTTTTGGTTTTATAGGCAATCGCATCTTCCAGATGTAAATTCTGTACGCCCACATACCATTCAAAAAACACCATAAGCTGAATAGTTAAAGGAATATTGAATAAAAAGCGTGGTTCCCATTTTTGCGCTTCACTGACCCGAATCAGGCCATAACCGACATCATGATCTTTACCGATAATATTGGTATAGGTGTGATGGATATAGTTATGCGTATGTTTCCAGTCATCGCCTGTCGCCATGGTGTCCCAGTCATAATTGGCGCCGTTTAACGTCGGATCATTCAGCCAGTCAAACTGACCATGCATCACGTTATGGCCCAGCTCCATATTTTCCACAATTTTGGAAATACCCAACAAGCCGGTTCCCAACAACCATACTGGTGGAATCCAGCCGCCAAACATCAACATGCCACGTGAGGCAATTTCGCTATAACGCACAAAATCACGAATTTTGTAAATATATTGCGCATCTTTCTCACCAATGCTGTCCATGATTTCGCGGCGAATGGCATCGACTTTTTCACCAAATTCGGCAATTTGTTCAGCAGTTAAATATTTGGATTTACTATTTTCTGGAAATTTCACTGACATATTCATTGTTTTTCTCCTGAGTGATCATCCAGCATGGCTTGTTTTAAAACGGGATCAATCACTGAAAGTTTTTTAAAAATTTTTATAGTTACAGGTTAATAGTGACCGGACTCACGGCCTGACTGATACACAACTTAATTTGGGTATTGCTGTCGTGGTCAATTTCACCGGTCAGCAAGTTTTTGGTTGAGCCGCTGACTTTGGTACAGGTACAGGTGTTGCAAATCCCCATACGGCAGCCATGGGCTGGCCTTAAGCCCGCCTGTTCGGCACTTTCAAGTAAATTGGTTTTTGCTTCAAATTCTTGTTGAGCACGTAAAAATACCACCGGTTGTACTGCAGCAGTTTCATCAACGACGACCTGGAAATATTCCTGTTTGAGCAGATCGGTAATCCTCAGCTGTTGATAAATCTGGTTCAGGCTTTGCATCATGCCCTTGGCACCACAAGCATAACTTTGACGTTGCTTGAAATCAGCTACAGTACTTTCAAGCAGTTCCACCGTTAAATGTTGCTTCTGGGTCAGGGTATTAAAATGATGATATTGAAACTGTGGATACTGCTCGGCCAATTGCTGCAATTCGCTATGAAAAGCCTCATCACGGCTAAAATAAATCAGGTCAATTTGACTGACTTTTTGACGGATTGCCTGTTGCAATAAAGAATAAATTGCAGTGATACCACTGCCTGAAGCTAACAACAGAATAGGTTGCTGAGATGAACTTAATGTGAAATCACCCTGAACTTGAGAGATTTCCACCACACTGCCCACTACCAAATGGGTTAAAGCATTAGAAACTTTGCCCTGACGTTTCACTGCAATCACCACATTGCCGTTTGTAGTGATTTTGACAATCGAATAACTGCGTTGCTCACGCACACCTGCAATCACCACAGTCACTAAAATACTTTGTCCGGCATGAAAAACGTCAGCACGAAAATTATGATTCGGCTGCAACTCAATCTGATAAAAGTCAGAACTCAGCATCTGTACATCGACAATGCTGGCTTTTACTTTTTTCCATGCCCAGACCGGATTTATTTTTTCAGCAATAAAATCGACGAAATCTTCTCGAATCCATTGCGGCTGATATTGCATCACATGACTCATATGACGTTCCTCTTTTATTGCTGGCTATTTATTTGAGTGAACAAGTGTTCTTATAGTGAACAGTTGTACACTATAAGGATTTTTTATTTCAGTCAACACCTGTTCACTGACATTCGTCGTTTATTTTGTTTTTTTTTGATAGACTTCATGCAGCATTTTTTTAGGGTCATCAAATGTCGATACGGGATGAGCGTAAACAACAGAGCCGCCAAGCA
This sequence comes from Acinetobacter sp. BSP-28, assembly GCF_044130285.1. NCBI lineage: Bacteria > Pseudomonadati > Pseudomonadota > Gammaproteobacteria > Moraxellales > Moraxellaceae > Acinetobacter > Acinetobacter sp. BSP-28. The sequence continues at coordinate 22,414 of NZ_JBIQOB010000005.1, read as the reverse complement.
CTTTTGGATGCAGCGCTGGCTTTAAGCACGTCTGGACGCTCTTTCAGCAGCATCAGTTTGCGCGAAATCGCACGCCATGTCGGTTTGGTTCCGACGGCGTTTTATCGTCATTTTCAGGACATGAATGAACTGGGACTGGAACTGGTCGACCAAGTGGCGCTGCATTTAAAAGGCATCTTGCATCAGCTGGGTCAGGCTTATATCTATCAGCCAAATACCAAAACCAAAATCAGTCTGGACCTGTTTTTTCAGGCAGTTGAACACCATCCTGAACCTTGGGTCTTTATGATTGCCGAGCGCTGGGGAGGCTCTGAAGTGATTCGTCATGCCATTGCACGGGAAATTAATTTTTTAATTGAAGACTTGGCCAATGACCTATGCAAAATGGAAACCGTACAGCACATCCGCAATGTGTCCGACTTGCAGATTATTTCGAATATTTTAATTAACCTATCCTTCACCTGGGCCATGACCTGGATGGATATCAACCGTGAATACCAAGCGCAACAGCGCCTAGAACAACAAAAACAATTTAAGCTGCAAACCATTACTCAGGTTCATTTAATTTTCCGCGGCATCTCCAACTGGGATACTTCCAAAGAAACAGCCAAGCCCTAATTCACGATTCAACGTTTATATCCGACATAAAAAAACCGCCATCACGGCGGTTTTTTTAGCGTCTAGGGAAGCGAGCTGTTATTTAGCTTTACGCTCTTTTTCTACCAGGTAGCTAATCACTTGAGTGACTTTAGCATCTTCACCCTGCACCACATATTTACCATTCACCACCACCGCTGGCACACCGCTCAGTTGATACTGCTGTGCCAATTGCTTGGCTTGTGCCACTTTTGAGGTAATCGCAAATGAATTAAACATGCTGTTGAATTTGGCTTCAGGTACGCCATATTTCACAAAGAATTTGGCTTGTGAGTTTTGATCAAAAATCTGCTGGCCATTGGCATGAATGGCATGGAATAAAGGCAAGTGAGTTTTCTTGCGTACCCCTAATGCTTCAGACACATAATAGCCACGTGCGCCCTGTTCCCATACCGGATTCATCGCAGCCGGGGTACGCACGAAGTTGACATCTTTAGGAATTTTTCTGAGCCAAGCCTGCATATGCGGCTCTAAGCGATAGCAGTGTGGACAGCCATACCAGAAGAATTCACGCACTTCAATTTTTCCCGGTACCTGAACTTTACCCGGGTTGGCAACCACGGTGTAGTCTTTACCTGCAACAAAATTTGCTGCCATGGTGCTGCCTGACAAGGCGAAAATAGCCGTCGCTACGCTACCTAAAAGAAATTTTTTCATTGACCTTATTGTCCTCTAAATCATTATGCTTAATTTATGCGATCACTATAAATCAATTATGCTGAATTCGTTTTCATTCTGTGAACTTTTTTACGGTATTTATCGCTTTTTTTAGAATTAACGCTACACTAAGCTTCTGTAACTTTTTTTAAATTATAACGACTTGATTGAGGTGATACCGATGTCGCAATTGAATGTTGATCCACAAGAAATTGCCAAATTTGAAGCATTCGCTGCCATATGGTGGGATCAGCATTCTGAGTTCCGCCCCTTGCATATGATCAATCCGCTGCGTTTAAACTGGATTGATGAACATGCGGGTGGTCTCAGCGGTAAAAAAGTGCTCGATGTCGGTTGCGGTGGCGGTATTTTGTCAGAAAGCATGGCACGTCGTGGGGCCAATGTTTTGGGAATCGACATGGGTGAAGCGCCGTTAAATGTGGCTCGAATTCATGCCGAACAGGAAGGCGTGCAGAACATTGAATATCGCCAGGTTCCAGTAGAACAGTTGGCCCAGGAACAGGCCGGACAATACGATGTGGTGACCTGTATGGAAATGCTGGAGCATGTTCCAAATCCGGCATCAATTATTCAGGCCTGCCAAACCCTGGTCAAACCGGGCGGTCATGTGTTCTTTTCGACCATTAACCGTAATCCAAAATCTTATCTGTTTGCCATTATTGGTGCGGAATATGTCCTGCGTATGCTCGCCAAAGGCACCCATGATTACAGCAAGTTTATTAAGCCTTCCGAGCTGGCACATGACATCCGTAGCGCCAATCTAAAACTCAAAGACATGACCGGTCTGCATTACAACCCGTTGACCAAACGTTATTGGCTGGCACCGAATGTTGATGTCAACTATATGGTTTATACGGTAAAAGAAGGTGCCTGATGAAAGCTGTACTGTTTGACCTGGATGGCACCTTAATTGACACCGCTGCCGACTTCATTCGCATTATTCAGGACATGTGCCGCGATAAACAATGTGAAATCGTAGCGGCGGATTTAATTCGTACCCAGGTCTCTGAAGGCGCACGGGCCATGGTAAAACTGGTCTATCCGGAACTGGAAGTCGACGATCCGGTTTTTCTTGCCCATCGCCAGCGCTTTTTGGACTTGTACGGGGAAAATATTGCCGTGGATACCGACCTGTTCGAAGGCATGTATCCATTGCTGGAACAACTGGAAAGTCAGGATATTCCTTGGGGGATTGTCACCAACAAGCCACGCTGGTTAAGCGAATCCTTGCTTAAGGCATTGAACCTGACCGATCGCTGTGCGGTTCTGGTTTGCCCGGAAGATGTCAGCAAAACCAAGCCTGATCCTGAACCCATGTATCTGGCAGCCAAGCACATTCAGCTTCAGCCTGAAGACTGTATCTATGTGGGTGACCATCCCCGTGACATTGATGCGGGCCGTAATGCCAATATGTATACCATCCTGGCAGGCTATGGTTATTTACCATTGCAACACAAAGATGACTTAACAGCATGGCAGGCTGATTGTATAGTGAAGACAGTTGCAGAATTACATCAAGTGGTAAATCAATTAGTCGGCGTAAAACAAGATCATAATTCACTCATTTCATAAAGACATAACAATATAAACGAGGAGATATGCAATGAAATATTCAGAATATCAACCTCGCCCCGATCTGTTAAAAGATCGCATTATCCTGATTACAGGTGCGGGCGATGGTATTGGTCGTGCTGCTGCAATAAGCTATGCCCTGCATGGTGCAACTGTAGTTCTGCATGGACGCACCCTGAACAAGCTTGAAGTCATTTATGATGAAATTGAAAGCCTGGGTGCACCACAACCGGCTATTCTGCCTTTGCAACTCTCCAGCGCCTCTCCTCGTGATTATGAGTTACTGGTCGATACTTTAACGCAACAGTTCGGTCGCCTGGATGGCATTTTGCATAATGCCGGAATTCTGGGGGAACGTACTGAACTCGCTCATTACCCGGTAGATGTCTGGGATGATGTCATGGCAGTCAATCTGCGTGCGCCTTTTATTTTGACCCAGGAACTGCTGCCCTTACTGACAAAGTCTGAACATGCTTCTGTGGTATTTGCCAGTTCCGGTGTCGGCCGTGAAGCGCGGGAACGTTGGGGAGCTTATTCAGTATCTAAAATTGCCATTGAAGCGGTGAACCAGATTTTTGCTAAAGAAAATGTCTATCCAAACGTACGTTTTAACTGCATTAATCCGGGTGCCACCCGTACCGCCATGCGTGCCAAAGCCTATCCTGAGGAAGACCCAAAAACCTTGGCGACCCCGGAAAGCATTATGCCGGCTTACCTGTATTTAATGGGTGATGATAGCCTGCACCTTAATGGTCAAAGCATTGATGCACAGGATTAATCTTGAAAATAAAAAAGGGAGCTATATTTACTCCCTTTTTTATGTCGGATTCAAACTTATTGAAAAACCTAAAACCATATTTTTAGCGCCCAAGCCTTAAATCGTATTTTTAAATAACTTTTAATAAAATATTCGTTTTTCCAAATAATAAGAATACGGCTATGCTGAACACCATTAAAAACATTCAGTATGAGGAAGCTCAATATGGCTGATCAAAAACGTAAGATTGAAACGATTCGTATCATCGAAAACTTACAGCTTTCGAATGTTCTGATTCATGGTCTTGAGGATGCTAAACAAGCAGAAACCATTGCTGAGGCGGTGACATCATTACAGCAGCTCTCTACGCAATGGAACTAAAATACCCCTATCCATGAACAGCCGGCATGGCTGTTTATTTTAAAAAAAAAGAAAATTTTTACTTCATAAAATAATTTACAGAAATTTGATACAAAATTCTCATCAGCAGAAAGTTTTCAAGTATTTTATAGGACTATAAAATTGCTAGAGATTTTTAAATGATGAGATATTTTTTAATAATATCCTTATTATCTCTGCATTTTTTAAGAAATGCGTGATTTATCTTCACAGTTTCTCTGCAATTTTTTTGTACATTAGCATTAATGAATTAATACTTTTTTTATGAGGGTTCAACATGAAAAAGATTTTGACAATTTTGGCAATTTCTTTCAGTGCTTTGATGGCAAACAGTATCACTACTGCTGCCCCTCATGAAAAACACGATAATCGTGGCTGGGATCAATCCGATCATCCAAAATTCAATAAAGGCCGCGATTTTCGTGAAGATGATGACGACATGCAGGACAAACGCCGGATGCGTGAAGAACGCGGATTCAAGCGTTTACAACAGCATAAATGGCAACCGGGCTATGTGATGCCACAGCATTATCGTGGCAATGGTTACAAGGTCGATTATAAAAGCCATGACCTACCCAAACCGTCGCGTAACCAGCAATGGTACAAAATCAACAATGACTATATTTTAGTGGATACAGATAGCAATAATATTGTACGTATTCAAGGTTTCTAAACTCGATTTTAATTCTCCACGCCCAAACTTCGGTTTGGGCTTTTTTATTTTCAACCCCACCCCTTTAACCCTATGACTTTCAGCGCTTTTACAATCTTCTTTTTTTCTCCATCAATTTCACAATTCAACTAAGATTCCAACATTGTTTATCTCTACTTTTCTTCTAATTTTGAATCATCGAAAACATCTTCCTAAATGATCCAGGGTGAAAGTAATGAAAAAAGTTCTGACTACAATTGCGCTTTCTTTATCTGCATTGATGGCAACTTCAGCGATGGCAGCACCGGACCATCGTTATGATGATCATCAACGCTACAATCATGCAACATCACAACAGGACCACCGTTGGGATCACAATAGCCGTTATGACAATAACCGCTATAACCAGAACCGTTATGACAATAAAAGAGTAAACCCAAGCCGTGACTGGCGTGCAGGACAAAACTTCCCGCGCGTATTTAGCTCATCCAGCTATAAAGTCAGCGACCGTGAAGCACGCCGCTTACCGAATACCAACCGTTATCAACAGTGGTATAAAATCAACGGCGACTATGTCTTGGTAAATGAACGTACCGACCGTATTGTGCGCATCATCAACTAAAATCGGCGTAAGTTTCCTCTTCCCTAAAAAAAAACACCTGAATTCGATTCAGGTGTTTTTTTATTTTTTAGCTTCCCCCCAGTCATTTTTTGATTAGAATCAAAGCAGGAAATTTTTTTAATTTTGAGATAGGTATGCAAACGAATTCATCTGAAACATCACAAAGCACAAATCTGCAATATGTGCATTGGTTTCGACATTCTGCGCCCTATATCAATGCCCACCGCAACAAGACCTTTGTCATTATGTTTGATGGTGAAGCGGTACAACATGAAAATTTCCAGCATATTATTCATGACATTGCCCTGCTACATTCTTTAGGTATTCGTCTGATTCTGGTTCATGGCGCGCGTTCGCAAATTAACCAGAACCTAAAAGCCAGCGGTATTCAAACGCCTTTCCATAATCATCGCCGGATTACCACGCGTGAATCGTTAAGTGCTGTGATGAATGCAGTAGGGTCTATCCGTTTGCAAATTGAAGCTCTGCTCTCTATGGGGTTGGTCAATTCGCCAATGTACGGCGCACGTATTGATGTAATCTCGGGCAATTTTGTCACCGCAAAACCCTATGGCATTCGTGACGGGATTGATTTCCAGCTCACTGGTGAAGTGCGTACAGTCGATACCGATGCCATTCAAAGACATCTGAAAAACCACAATATTGTGTTGCTTGGCCCAACCGGTTATTCCAATACCGGTGAGGTGTTTAACCTGGTGGCAGAAGAAGTGGCCACCAATACCGCCATTCGGCTCAAAGCTGACAAGCTGATTTTCTTGGGTAAACAGCAAGGTCTGGTCAATGAATTCGGGCAATTGCAACGTGAAATTCGACCGCATCAGCTCGATCAGCAGATCTTGCAATATCAGGATTCCAATCCCGATATTGCCTTGCAATTACGTGGGGCAAAAAATGCCTCACTGCAAGGAGTACATCGTGTCCATCTGATTTCTTATACTTATGATGGAGCCTTGCTGGAAGAACTATTCACCCGTGATGGTGCAGGTACCATGATGACCGATGCGCATTATGAAGATGTACGTACGGCTACGATTCAGGATGTCGGCGGCTTGATGAATCTGCTTCGTCCACTGGAAGCGGAAGGCATTCTAGTCTATCGCTCACGTGAACGATTAGAAAGTGAAATTGAACAGTTTTCCGTGATTGAACGGGATGGCATGATTCTGGCCTGCGCCGCGCTGTATCCCATCCCCACCTCAGCCAATGAAATTCCATCGGCGGAAATTGCCTGTGTGGCGGTCGATCCAACCTATCGCAAGTCCAATCGCGGTAGCGAGATTTTGCATTACCTGGAAGACAAAGCCAAAAGCCTGGGCATTCAGCAACTGTTTGTACTGACCACACGTACCGCGCACTGGTTTGTCGAACATGGTTTTGAACCCGCCAGTGTGGATGACCTACCCAATGCACGTCAGGCCCTGTATAACTATCAACGTAATTCTCTGGTCTTTAAAAAGTCACTTTAAAGTGGCTTTTTTTATGCCGCTTATATCTTTATTTTTTATATCTTTATGATAAACCCATCGAAATTTATCATGATTTGTTTATGGCATTTTTGCATATCCTTATCCACGCTTAAGATTTAGAATTTAAGTTACTTAATATCAATAATTTAATTAAATAAAACTGGATATTGAGTTGTCCTGATAAATCATATTTCTGCATAAGGTTTTCTTTATTTTATTTATCTTTTTTCCTCATTAGAAATTTATCTTTTCTTATTTTTTTCGAAAAAGAAAAGGCTTTAGCGTATGTGTTCAATATTCAACACTTCCTTATTGCGGAGCACACATACATGAGCGCCATTCAAGCAAAATTCTGGGCGAAATCACTGGTCCTTTCTTCAGTAGTTGCTGGCGCAATGATGATGTCAGGTTGCGGAAAAAAAGAAGCGGAAACGGTCACATTAAATATCGGCTTCCAAAAATATGGCTTGTTACCGATTATTAAAGAACGCGGCATTTTAGAAACAGCATTGAAAGAGCAAGGCGTCAATGTGAAATGGGTAGAATTCCCAGCCGGTCCTCAACTGCTTGAAGGCTTAAATGTCGGCAGTGTTGTATTAGGTGAAGCAGGTGAAGCACCGCCTATTTTTGCTCAGGCAGCCAATTCGAATCTGGTTTATATCGCCAACCAGCCGGAAGCGCCTAAAGCAGAAGCGTTAATTGTGCAAAAAGATTCAGTCATTCACAGCATCCAGGATTTAAAAGGTAAACGTGTTGCCCTGAATAAAGGCTCGAATGTTCATTATCTACTGTTAAAAGTGTTACAAGCCAACAAGCTCACCCTAAATGACATTCAGGTGGTGTATTTACCGCCTTCGGACGCACGTGCCGCATTTGAACGTGGTGCAGTCGATGCCTGGGTCATTTGGGACCCGTTCTTTGCGGCTGCAGAAAAACAGATTGGTGCCCGTGTCATTGCCACAGGTGAAAATCTGGTGAGTAACCATCAGTTCTATCTGGCTGACCGCAAATTTGCCGAGCAGCATCCGGAAGTGCTGAAAGCTGTAGTGAATGAATTAAATACCACCACACAGTGGGTATCCCAGCATCAGGACGAAGCCGCCAAGCTGCTGGAAAAACCGACAGGACTATCTAACGAGATTCTGAAAACTTCCATTTCCCGCATGGGCTTTGGGGTACAACCGATTTCTGCCGATGTGGTGCAAAAGCAGCAATATGTTGCCGATGCTTTTTATAACCAGAAACTGATTCCAAACAAACTCAATATTCAAGCCGCGATTTTAGCGAAGTAAATCATAGAACAACTTTTAGGGGATTTAACAATGACTCAACATCAGCCACACAACAAAGCAATCACATGGTTCAAAACCTCCAGTCATGGCATAAATGCCATGTTCGTTGCTTGCGCGATGTTGGGCTCAAGTGCCGCTTGGGCGGTCGATCCTTCGGTAAAACAGCTACGCGTGGGCTATCAAAAAGCTTCAGTCAATCTGGTGATTGCACAGCAACAAAAGCTATTGGAAAAAGAATTTCCAAACGCCAAAATCAGCTGGAATGAATTTCCTGGCGGTCCTCAAATTTTAGAAGCGCTGGCGGTCGGTTCGATTGATATCGGTGCCACAGGGGATACTCCTCCTGTTTACGCTCAGGCCGGCAATAAACCCCTACATTATTTTGCCTATGAAACAGCAAAACCTTTGGCTTCTGCCATTTTGGTACCAGGCAACTCCAAAATTACCCAGCTGAGCCAGTTGAAGGGTAAACGTGTTGGCGTGCACCGTGGTTCAAGCTCGCATTATTTATTGGTACAGGCGGTACGCAAAGCCGGTTTGCAATGGACTGACATTCAACCGATCTGGTTAAGCCCGGCTGATGCCCGTGCAGCTTTCCAAAAAGGTGCCATTGATGCCTGGGCCATTTGGGATCCGTATTATGCTGCGGCTCAAGTGGAAGATAAAGCCAAAGTATTGTCTTCAGGTAAAGGCCTAAGTCCAAATTACACCTTCTATCTGGCTTCAAATGATTTAGTGAAAAATCATCCTCAGGCACTCAAAGGCATTATCAAGCAGGTCAACGTTGCAGACAAATGGGTGCAAAGTCACAAGGCTGCTACTGCAAACCTCTTTGCGAAAAGCACCGGTCTGAAACTGGTGGTTAGCCAAACGTTTATCCAACGTCGTCCGAACCCGTCTGGCGCTGCTCTGCTTAACAAGAAAGTGATTGCCGATCAGCAAGAACTCGCCAACCGTTTTAGCGAACTCAAGATCATTCCAAAATCTATCAATATTCAGCAAGCCGTTTGGGCAGGCAAATAATCTAAGGATCAAAGCAATGAAAATTTTCTGGTTTATTCCTACGCATGGTGACAGTCGTTATTTGGGTACGAGCAAAGGTGCTCGTCAGGTCGATCATGCTTATATGAAACAGATTGCGGTTGCGGTAGACAACCTGGGTTATGAAGGCATCCTCATTCCTACTGGCCGTTCTTGTGAAGATCCGTGGATTACAGCAGCCAGCCTGATTGATGCCACCAAAAATTTAAAATTCCTTGTGGCATTACGTCCAGGCGTGACCACGCCGGCACTAGCTGCACGTATGGCTGCAACTTTTGACCGTTTGTCTGGCGGTCGTGTTCTGCTTAACCTGGTGACCGGTGGTGATGAGCAAGAGCTGAAAGGTGACGGCGTTTATGAAGATCATGCGACACGCTACAAAACTGCAGCAGAATACACCACCATCTGGCGTGAAATTTTACAACGCTCACATAGCGGTGAAAGCTTCACTTTCCACGGCGAACATTTAAGTGTCGATGAGGCAAAACTGCTTTATCCACCAGTACAACAACCTTACCCACCACTTTGGTTTGGCGGTTCTTCCGATGCAGCCGTCGAATTGGCCACCGATCAGGTCGACACTTACCTGACTTGGGGCGAGCCACCCGCAGCAGTAAAAGAAAAAATTGAAAATGTCAGAGCCAAAGCCGCAGCTAAAGGTCGTCGTTTAAATTACGGTATCCGTTTACATGTGATTGTGCGTGAAACTAATGAACAGGCATGGGCTGCTGCTGAAGAGCTGATCCAGTATGTCGATGATGCCACCATTGCCGCTGCACAACAAAAATTCAAACAGATGGATTCAGTCGGTCAACGTCGTATGGCAGAACTGCACAACGGTGACCGTACTAAACTTGAAGTATCTCCAAACCTTTGGGCAGGTGTAGGCTTAGTCCGCGGTGGTGCAGGTACGGCACTGGTGGGTGACCCAGAAGCGGTTGCTGCACGTATTCAAGAATATGCCGATTTAGGTATTGATACCTTTATTTTCTCGGGCTATCCGCATCTGGAAGAATCGATTCGTTTTGCCGAACTGGTGTTCCCTTTACTGCCTTTGGAAACCCGTAAAAAACTGGCTCAACCGAACTTAACCGGTCCTTTTGGTGAAATCGTAGCCAACAACTATGTTGCTGATGAGGCTAAAAAGGAAGTGAAACATCAGGAGCCGGCTTAATGAGCAAAACCATTTCTGCTGAAAGCTTGGCGAAACCCAAGGTTTCACGTGGAACACAATTTGGGCAGCGTTTGCTGCCCTGGTTAGTTCCCATTGCCCTGATCCTGATTTGGCAAATTGCATCCAGTACCGGGCTGTTGGAAAGTCGTATTTTACCTGCACCGACGGCGGTCGTGGCTGCATTTTGGCACCTGCTCATCAGTGGTGAACTTTGGCAACACGTCAAAGTCAGTGCCGGTCGTGCCCTGCTTGGTTTATTGGTGGGTGGTGGCTTAGGCTTATTACTCGGCCTGCTCAATGGTTCTTCTAAGACAGCCTCGACCCTGCTGGATACTACTTTACAGATGATCCGTAATATTCCGGCTTTAGCCTTAATTCCTTTAGTGATTTTATGGTTCGGGATTGATGAATCAGCCAAGCTGTTTTTGGTCGCTGTCGGGGTGTTCTTCCCGCTCTATATCAATACCTATCACGGCATTCGTTCAGTCGATCCGCAGCTGATCGAGATGGGTAAAAGTTACGGCCTAACCCGCTGGCAGTTATACAAAGAAATTATTTTGCCGGGCGCAATGCCGTCTATTCTGGTCGGTTTACGCTTTGCCCTGGGTCTGGTGTGGGTGCTGCTGATTGTGGCCGAAACCATTTCGGCACAATCCGGCATTGGTTATATGACCATGAATGCACGTGAGTTTTTACAGACGGACGTGGTCTTGGTAGGGATTTTACTTTATGCCCTGCTTGGAAAACTGGCTGATGTATTGGCAGTCGGTTTAGAAAAATACCTGCTTCGTTGGCATGCAGGCTATCAAAAATAAGGAATAAGACATGACTGATTTAAGCATAGGGCGTCATGCATCTGAAGAACGCTCAATACCAAAACACCCTGGCAGTGCAGATATCAACCCCAACGCTGTAGCGGGTGCAGAAATTCTGATTGAACAGCTGCACAAATTCTATGGTGAAGTGAAAGTTCTGGAAGATCTGGACCTGCACATTCAACCAGGTGAATTCCTTGCGATTGTTGGACGCAGTGGCTGCGGTAAAAGTACCTTATTACGCTTAATTGCCGATCTGGAACAACCGAGCTATGGTGAAATCAAGTTTAAATCGGCACGTCATATTCGCGAAGGCATTACTAGCGATGACATTCGGGTCATGTTCCAGGACCCAAGACTGTTGCCATGGCGTAGCATTGAGCAAAATGTACAGCTCGGTTTAGCCAAAGAACATCAAGGCAATGCTTCTGCCCTGCTGGAAAAAGTTGGACTGAAAGAAAAAGCTGGATTGTGGCCTTCACAACTTTCAGGGGGGCAACGTCAGCGTACTGCGCTTGCCCGTGCCTTGTCGCATAAGCCGCGTATCTTGCTTTTAGATGAACCCTTAGGTGCGCTGGATGCACTCACCCGTTTGGACATGCAGAACCTGATTGAAAAACTCTGGACCGAGCAAGGCTTTACCGCAATTCTGGTCACACATGATGTCAGCGAAGCCGTTCAGCTGGCCGACCGTATTATCTTGTTAGACAAGGGACACATTGCCCAGCAGTTTAAAGTGGATCTGCCTCGACCGCGTAAAAAAGATTACGCTTTTACTGAGTTAGAACAACAAGTGCTGAATGCGGTATTGGCGACCTGATCTTTTTTTGAATCAGGATTTAAAATGAGCGCTTATCAATCCGGAGTTGATTAGCGCTGATCTCAATATTCTGCACAGTAAAGTTAAATCAATTCTTTAATTTTATTTAATGATAGATTTTCCCCTACCCCAAGATTTCAGCCTCTGCCTGGCATAAATATTTTAATTTTTAATCTTGTTGAAACACTGGAAAATAGACATCGTGTACTAAACAGCCATCTTTCTACTTCAACTTTTTACTTTTGTTGAATTTATCACAATTTCATAGCTCATCTTCAAAATAAATCGTCATTATTCATAAAATTAAAACTTTTGCTTATGCACAAATCTGACGATTTGCCGTACAATTTGTGTTTCCACTTTAATTTTTAAATTTGCCAATGGAACAAAAAAAGAGTACTCAAAAAAGACATCAACTGCTAAGTGCAGCGCTCGATGTATTTTCCCTTTACGGTTTTAATGGGGCAAGCTTGGACGAAATTGCTCAAATAGCTGAAATGCATAAATCAAATATTTTCTATTATTATGAAAATAAAGAAGCTTTATATGTAGAAGTACTGACCACCGTTCTACAGAAATGGCTTGCACCACTGCAAATGCTGGAATCAGAGCTAGAGCCTGAAGAAGCCATCACCAATTATTTATTGCAAAAAATTGAAGTGTCACGTACTCAACCGAAAGCATCCCGTCTGTTTGCGTTGGAAGTGATTCAAGGTGCACCCCATATTTTGCCAATTCTAAAAGGTCCTTTAAAGAAACTGTTTAAGCGCAAGGCTAAAGTAATTAGCGTATGGCAGGAACAGGGGAAAATTGCGAAAGAAATTGATCCTGAACTGCTGATTTTGAATATTTGGGCAGTGACGCAAAACTATGCCGATTTTGCCACCCAAATGGAAATGGTCACCGGTAAGACCTTACGCAATCGCAGTATGCAACAACGTTGTATTCAACATACTGTACATATGATGTTATATGGCGTCATTCCCCGTTCATAAATCTTAAATTATCGTTAACGATAATTTTGGCCTACGACCATAGCCTTCTATGGTCGCCGAATTGCCGCTTTTACTGTTCTTATTTTATCATTTGATATAATTTAGATAACTTTTGTGCACCCAATAATAAATTTTCTTCCCAATCCAAATGTGCAGTTTCATTGGCCCCATCGGTAATATATTTCACCGAAACAAATCTTACCCCCAGTTTTTTACAGACTTTAGCCATGGCATAGCCTTCCATATCGACCAAATTACATGGCACTTTGGGTAAGCCTGTTTCAAAGCTGTCCCCTGTTCCACAGATCCCTTGAGGCAAATGCTGAAAATAGGACTGCAAATGAATTTCTGCGGGATGATCCTCATCCATAGGAGTAACCCCCACTGCAAAACCGAGGGGAGAGACATCCATATCGCGTTGCACAAAGGTGCTGACTTCTACCAGTTCATGCGCATTAAAATGTGAACTTCCTGCAGTACCCAAATTGAGTAAGGTCTTGCAGCCCGTCTTGTGAATCACCTCAAAGGCTTTAAACGCGGCATTGACTTTGCCAATACCGCTGTAATGGACCTCGACGCCTGCCTGCTCAAACAGACCTTTAGATTCACTGGGCAAGGCCATAATTAAAGCCAGATCAGACATAGCAAAACCTTTTTAAGATGCAAATTTAAAATTGTGCCCATTAGAAAAGAATTAGCAGACAAGTGCAAATTTAAAAGCAGTCCTGTAAAAACAGATCTGCAAATGCTACTTAGAATTTTATCAATCCTGATTTACTGTCATCATGAGACTCACATGGCTTGGTCTTTAATGCTTAATACAGTTCACTCCTATCTACCGAGCTATTTTTTAAGAGAAATAGATAATTTTTTTGTATGAAAACACAACAACAAGACGAACGCCTAAGATTATGGCAATATATAGCCCTGATAATTTTTCACTTATTGATTCGCCCATGAAGCTGCTCCGCCTGAATGCTTTAGCGCCCAATTTTCAATTGCCAAAAACGGCCGTAACCATTGGTAATTTTGACGGTGTACATTTGGGCCATCAGGCGATGATTAGCCAATTAAAACAACTGGCGGCCGCACAAAATTTAAAAACGTTGGTGATGATTTTTGAGCCACAGCCTTTGGAGTTTTTTCAAGGTTATGAAGCGCCTCCCCGCATTACCTCACTGCGTGAAAAAGTGGAATATCTGACCGAACTGGGCGTCGATTACATTGCCGTTGCAAAGTTTGATAACCATTTCCGCAGTCTAAATGCTGAAAACTTTGCTGAACTGTTAAAAGTAAAACTTAATGCAGAACATCTGGTTTTGGGCGATGATTTTCACTTTGGCAAAAACCGTCAAGGCAATAGTGAATTTTTAAAAGCCTATGGTTTTCAGGTCACCACCTTACATACGATTGCACTGGATGGTGAACGTGTCAGTTCGACCCGTATTCGCCAAACTTTGCAAGCAGGCGATTTGGCTCTAGCTGCCAAATTGCTCGGTCGTCCCTATAGCATTACCGGTCGGGTACAATACGGTGACCAGATTGGACGAACCATTGATTTTCCAACCATTAATGTTGCTCTAAACCGTCATAAACCGTGTTTAAATGGAATTTACGGCGTAGAAGTGGTGTGTGAAACCAGATCTTTAAAAGATAAAGTCAAAGCCGACAATCCTGAAAAATTAGGCATTGCAGGCTATGAACCGACTGCCCTGTTTGGTGCAGGACATGTAGGTACACGACCGGCCATCAAACAAGTCCATCCGGAATGGCGATTAGAAGTACATTTTCCTGATGTTTCTGCTAATCTGTATGGCCTGTTAATGCGGGTGACGTTCTTGAACTATTTACATGGTGAAAAGGACTACCCTTCGCTTGAAGCATTGAAAGCGGGAATTGATGACGATGTAGAGAAACTGCTTGAGTTTCGACAAAACACGCCGCATTTTCCCTTTTAAATCCCAGATTTTTTATTGTAAAACGCGTCAGCCTCAGACTGATTAAATTGGAAGACAACTTGCATGAGCGATAAGCAAACTCCTGAAAATGCAGTGGATTATAAAGCCACGCTAAACCTCCCAGGTACTGAATTTGCAATGAAAGCAAATCTGGCAGTACGTGAAGCAAAATGGTTAGAAGAGTGGTATGCTGACAACATTTATCAGCAGATTCGTGCATCGCGTATTGGCAAGAAAAAATATGTGCTTCATGACGGCCCTCCGTATGCCAATGGTCAAATCCATTTAGGCCATGCCGTCAACAAGGTTCTTAAAGATATCATTATCAAAAGCCGTGTCATGGACGGTTTTGATGCACCTTATGTTCCGGGCTGGGACTGTCACGGCTTACCGATTGAACTGAAAGTCGAAGATAAGGTTGGTAAAGTCGGCGTTAAAGTAGATGCTGCAACCTTCCGTAAACACTGCCGTGAATATGCCTATACCCAGGTCGAATTACAGAAAAAAGACTTTGTGCGTATGGGTGTGTTCGGTGACTGGGACAATCCATATTTGACCATGAACTTTAAACAGGAAGCGGACATTGTGCGTTCCTTGGGTGAAATCGCGAAAAATGGTCACATTCAGCCAGGCCTAAAACCTGTGAACTGGTGTCTGGACTGTGGTTCGGCATTGGCAGAAGCTGAAGTTGAATATGAAGACAAGAAATCTGACGCGATTGACGTCGGTTTCACTGTTGTTGACCTTGCAGATTTATCTGCACGCCTAGGTGTGAGTGTTGCTGATTCAACAGACATCGTGATCTGGACCACGACACCTTGGACCATTCCTGCGAACCAGGCGGTTGCCCTGCATGCTGAAATTGAATATCAATTGGTGAAAGCACGCGGTGAAGATAAAGCAGCGCAAAACTTTATCTTGGCGAAAGACTTGGTTGAATCTGCCACTGAACGCTATGGCTTCACCACAGTTGAAGTGATTGCCGATTTTGCAGGTAGCAAACTTGAAAATCTGGTGCTGCAACATCCGTTAATCAGCGACCGCCAAGTGCCTGTAATCTTGGGTGAACACGTGATTGCAACCAGCGGTACAGGTGCGGTACATACAGCACCGGGCCATGGTGTAGACGATTATAAAGTTGGCTTGCTGTACAACCTGAAAGTCGATAATCCTGTCGGTGGTAATGGTGTGTATTTACCAACTGCACCGATTTTTGCTGGTGAGCACATCTATAAAGCCAATCCGAAAATTATTGAATCTTTAAGTGAAGCGGGCAAACTTTGGGCACATCACCCAATCAAGCACAGCTACCCGCACTGCTGGCGTCATAAAACTCCGATTATCTTCCGTGCCACACCGCAATGGTTTATCAGCATGGACGAAAAAGGTTTACGTCAAGGCGCGTTAAATGCAATCGAGAATGACATCAGCTTCGTGCCAGATTGGGGTAAAAACCGTATCGAATCGATGATTGAAGGTCGTCCGGACTGGTGTATCTCGCGTCAACGTACCTGGGGCGTGCCAATTCCGTTCTTCGTACACAAAGACACCAATGAGTTGCATCCACGTACCCCTGAACTGATTGAAGAAGTGGCCCAACTGATTGAACAGGAAGGCATTGATGGCTGGTACAACCGTGAAGCCAAAGACTTCATTGGTGCAGATGCTGAACAATACAACGCGGTACGCGATACGCTAGACGTCTGGTTTGACTCTGGTACAACGCACTACGGCGTGCTTCGTCAACGTGAAGAATTGACTGATCCTGCTGATTTGTATCTTGAAGGTTCAGACCAGCACCGTGGCTGGTTCCAGTCTTCATTATTAACCTCGATTGCCATCAATGGACGCGCACCTTATAAAGGCTTGTTGACTCACGGTTTCGTGGTCGATGAAAAAGGCCGCAAGATGTCAAAATCGATCGGTAACGTGATTACACCGCAAGACATCATTAAAGATATGGGTGCAGACGGCTTACGATTCTGGATCGCATCTTCAGACTACCGTTATGAAATGACTGCCGGTAAAGAAATCTTTAGCCGTGCGTCTGATGGTTACCGTCGTATCCGTAATACCTTGCGTTTCTTGTTGGCAAACTTGAATGGCTTCCAGCCAGCAACGGATGCCTTGCCAGTTGATCAACTGATTGCACTGGATCAATACATCTTGCAACGTGCTGCGGACGTTCAAAAAACCATTCAGCAAGCTTATGAAGATATGAACTTCCATATCGTCACCAATGCCTTGACTAACTTCTGTATCAATGACTTGGGTGGTTTCTACCTCGACATCATCAAAGACCGTCAATACACCACCAAAGCAGATTCACAGGCACGTCATTCTGCACAAACTGCGTTGTATCACCTGGTACAAGCCTTTGTTCGCTGGATGGCGCCTATCCTGAGCTTTACTGCGCAAGAAGCTTGGCCTTTAATTCCGGGTCAAAGCGAGAAATATGTGTTCACTGCCGAATGGTATGACATTCCAGTCGCTTCAACTGCAAACCTGGTTTCAGAAGCCGATTGGCAAACCCTGATTGCAGTGAAATCTGCAGTAAACAAGCAAATTGAAGCAGCGCGTAATGCCAAACTGATTGGTTCTAACCTGTCTGCCAAAGTTGAACTTTGGGCCAATACTGAATTGAAAGCAGTACTGGATCAGTTAAGCGACGAACTCCGTTTTGTCTTGATCACCTCTCAAGTGGCTGTGAATGCCTTTGATGAAGCTCAAGGTGAAGCTACCGATCTGGAAGGTTTACGCGTGAAAGTTTCTGCAGCAGACGGTGAAAAATGTGCACGCTGCTGGCATGTGCTTCCTGATGTGAATACACATCATGAACATCCAGGTCTTTGTTCTCGTTGTATTATTAACCTTCCTACAGGTCAAGGCGAAGAGAGAAAGTATGCCTAATCCGCAAAACAAAAAGGGCTTATTTCAATTCTACCCACACAATCTGGTGTGGGTCGGATTATCCATTGTGGCAATTATTCTCGATCAATGGACCAAATGGTTTGCAACGACACATCTGAATTATGCAGATCCGGTAGCTGTACTGCCCTTTTTAAACTGGACATTGTTACATAACTATGGCGCAGCCTTTAGTTTCTTGTCCGATGCTGGTGGATGGCAACGTTATTTCTTTACTTCACTGGCAGCGTTAGTGTCTGTGATTTTCGTTTTTTGGCTGATGCGTATGCCGAAAAAAATCGTGATTTTACCTATGGCCATTGCCCTGATTTTGGGTGGGGCCATCGGTAACCTGATTGACCGTGTAACCTTGGGTTATGTGGTCGATTTCATTCACGTTTACTACAACAACAGCCACTTTCCTGCTTTTAATATTGCTGATAGTGCCATTACCGTAGGTACTATCTTGCTCCTGATCGATACGTTTTTCCTAGAAAAGCAACGTATTCAACGTGCGGAAGCGCAACAAAATGACTGAAATTATTAATCCAAATGAAGAAACCCGAATTGCAGAAGGCTCTAAAGTAGCGCTGCATTTTTCGGTGGCCATTGAAAATGGTGTGGAAATTGACAACACTCGTAGCCGTGAAGAACCTGTCAGCCTGGTGATGGGTGATGGCAGCTTGTTACCTGGTTTTGAAAAAGCCCTGTTTGGTTTACGTGCCGGTGACCGCCGTACTGTGAGTCTTCCTCCAGAAGAAGCTTTTGGTCCATGGAATCCTGAAAACGTACAGAAATTTGATACCGTTAAATTCGAGCAGACACCTGTTATAGGTCATATGATTGAATTTGAAGATAAAGCCAAGCAAAGCCTGTTTGGTGTAGTGAAATCGGTCGGTGAAGATATTACTGAAATTGATTTTAATCACCCGCTTGCCGGCAAAGATATTACTTTTGAAGTAGAAATCTTTAAAGTGACCCCGGCGGGTCAACAAGGCATTAAAATTATGTAAGGTTTCAGCCTTATTCGTTTAAAAGCTCCTACGGGAGCTTTTTTATTTTCTGCTTTCAGCGATATTGATGAAGATACAAATCCATAATATTCAACAAATAACATTCATAATAAGTTAAAGAAGAAAATTTTAAAAATTTAGGCTCAATACATGAAAATATATATTGTCGTGGGTAGCGTGCGTGAAGGTCGGACTGCAATTAAAGTGGCACGTTGGGTAAAACACAGTATTGAACAAGCCAATTTCAGTACAGTTCAGGCCGAACTGGTCGATTTAAAAGAATGGGCTCTGCCGATTTTTGCTGGTAGCCATCCTCCAATTACGGGCATTTATGATCAACCCAAACAACAAGACTGGGCAGATAAAGTAGCTTCAGGCGATGCCTTCATTTTTATTAGCCCTGAATATAACCATGGCTATAGCCCAGCCCTGAAAAATGCATTCGATTACGTCGGTAAAGAATGGCAAGGCAAACCTGCTGCCTATATTGGTTATGGTGCAACCAATGGATCGCGTTCCATAGACCAGATTCGCCAGGTCGGAACACAACTCGGTTTAGTCGATAGTAATGCAGTGATTGAAATTCGCGATATTTTTTCACGCAATAAAACCGAAGAATTCGAACCGAATGAATTTGACGAGAAGACTTTAAAGGCTGTACTGGATAAACTGATTCAATACGTAAGTGCCTGATGTTTTAAAGACTATATACGCTTAAGCTTACAAGAGTTGAAGAATATATCCACTTTTCACACATTATCTTTCACGATATATTTAACTCATACCGAGACAGGAAGTCTCTAAGCTTAAAACTAAAAAGATAAGCGATGATAACAGCAGGATGCTGCAAGGTACGACAGGAGTTATACCTTAGAAAGAATATGAAAAAACCCCGACAGGATGTCGGGGTTTTTTCTTTCTGCATGATTTTAATCTGGCTGACCATTTATCGAAAACTTGAACCAATACCACTAAAATTTACATGATATTGAAATTTCAAACCCTATAATCACCAGCATACAAAAATGAGGAATCACTGGAATAATCCTCAGAATTATTACAACCATCCTAAACAAAACAATAAAAATGCTTGAGAGAAAAGAAATGCAATTAGAACATCATTTGCTAAGCGATTACGCTAAATTGTTTATTGCCCCCGAAAACAGCAATACAGCGCTTGACTTAGGCCAATATATTGAACGGAATCTTGAACCGCTAATGCAACAGTTACATCAGTACGGCATTTTGATTTTTCGTGGATTTAACATCCAGCATACCGATGAATTTCATCACCTGATTGAACAGCAATTCAAATTTCAGCCCTGGAATTCTTTTAACCCCAATATGCCAAGCTGGGTTGCATCATGGATGCGTAAATACAGTGAAAGTATTTTAGGGGCAGGCGATTATCGGCGTTATATTGACCGTAATACTGTTCAGCTCGGACCTGTCGAAAACTCTATCCAAGGTCCGCATGTGGAAGGTGGCGTACGTTCGGAACGCTCACGCTATATTGCCTGCCCTATATTGTCAGGAACCCTCAACTTATCTGGCTGAAACAGGCTTTAATAATCTGGAACAAATTTGGGAAAACATCCCTGAAACAATGAAGCAGAAATACCAAGGCAGCTGGAACCATTTTTCTTATGTTTCATCACGCAAGGTCAATTTTATCGACCGGATCTTGCTGAAAAAAAGTCCATTTAGCGTATCCATACGGGCTGACAAAAAAGCCAAGCTGACTTTACAACGTTGTCCATTTGTCATTAAGCATCCGGTCACGCAAAAACTGGCAATACAACCTTGGGCATTTGCTAACAATACCAATCCATTTGCACATCAGGCGGCACAAAACTGCTTTGAAAATCGCGGTGATATTCAGCTGGATTCAACCGCTGATGGCATGCAGCTGACCTGGGAAATTTTTAATCAGCAAGGTGAGCAAGTTGAATGGAGCAATCAAGAGAAGCAAGTCTTTTTTGATGCCATGTACCGTGATGCCCTTTTACTGCAATGGCAGAAAGGTGATGTTGCCATTGTAGATAATATCAAAATTGCCCATTGGCGCATGAATGGCGAACAAGGCAAGCGTAAACTGATCCAGATCCAGGCCAATGCTTTTAATGCAGATGAACATTACGCAGCCTGATTCAGTGCAGTCATGAATATCAATTATTCTAAAAGCCCCATCAGGGGCTTTTTTAGTTTATAAATCACCTTATTTTGCAGTCATTTTCAGCAGTCTGGCATTGCTACCATCTTCCAGCACCCAAATTGACCCATCTGGTGCTTGCAGCAAATCACGGATACGTTGCTTCATATCCAGACGCTGTACTTCAGTCATAGGCTTCATCGCTGTATCTACCACAATAATGGATTTGGAAGATAAACCGCCAATCAGCGCCTTATTTTTCCATGCAGGAAATTGCGAACCGTTATAAAAAATCAAGCTGGATGGGGAGATGACAGGTGTCCAGCTGATTTCAGGTGCTTTAAATTCAGGGCGGGTATGATGGTCAGGAATATCTCTGCCATCATAATGATCACCATTTGAAACCAGCGGATAACCGTAATTTTCACCTTTGACAATCAGATTCAGCTCATCTCCACCTTTGGGACCCATTTCCACCACCCAAAGTTTGCCTTGTGCATCAAATGCAATACCTAAGGGATTTCTGTGGCCCAACGACCAGACCTGTTTTGCAATCTCGCCCTGACCGCTAAACGGATTACCTGAGGCAGGTGTGCCATCCTCATTTAAACGCAATATTTTGCCTAAATTGGATTGCATATTTTGCGCAGGATCAAACTTCTGACGTTCACCTGAGCTAATCCATAACTTTCCATCCTGACCAAACAGGAGCCGATGGGCATAGTGCCCCTGTCCTTGTACTTTAGGCACTTGTTTCCAGATGGTTTTTAAATTTTTAACATGTGGTTTTTGAGCATTGGATAGGTTCAGTTCACCACGAGCCACCGCAGCCCCATAGCCTCCCTGTCCTGCTTCTGCATAACTTAAGTAAATGATATGGTTCCGTTCAAATTGCGGATGCAAGGCTATATCACCCAAGCCTCCTTGCCCGCCATAGGCCACCTTAGGAATGCCTTTGACTTCAATTTTTTCTCTGGTTTTGGGGTCAACTAACTGTAACTTTCCCTTTTTTTCAGTGACCAGTAACCGACCATCCTTCAGCCCTGTCATGGCCCAGGGTTCATTAAATTCTGTGACGCTGGTGAGTTTATACGTTTGATTGACTGAACCTGAAGAAGGTTTGGAAGATGTGGTTTCTGCTGCTGACTTGGATGCCGGACTTACAGCGTCAGTTTGTGCATTACAGGCTGTTAAACTTGATGTACTGATTAATATAGTTGTGATCAGCATACGCTGTCGGAATATTTTCATCGTTATTATCCTCTGTCATTCAAATCGCTCACCCGTTTTATTCTAAGTACAATATTAGATCTCTTTCATAAATCAAAAAATGACCACCTTTTTGATTGATATTTTCACTCTAATTTTCTTAGCATTCGTGCATAATCTGCGGATGAAATACATCAATTCAAAGAAGCTTTCT